>JAGBBW010000096.1 GCA_017938285.1 Lachnospiraceae bacterium | reverse complement strand
ATAGCCGTACATTTCCTGGTGCGTGGCAATCACTTTTATCGGCATGTTCGACAAGAACGAACTGTTGTAGGAAGAGCTAGGCGGACATGGATATTTTCTCTCCAAAAACTACCAGAACCGTAAAATAGTGTGAACAGTAACTGTCCAGATTATTATCCGTCCATACCTCTCCAAAAAGAACAGCCACAGTATTCCTGCTCTCTGCGGGAATACTGCAGCTGTTTCCAATATCTGATTATGTACTTTTCCGGAACTTCCTGCTTTCTTAGAAGTCAACCTCTGTTCCATAGTAAATGCAGTTGAACAGCTTTTCCATGGTAGCAGGGTCGATGACTCTTGGGTTGGAACCGGTGCAGGCATCGCCAACCGCACGCTCTGCAATACCAGCAATCTTTTCTTTAAATTCATCCTCAATAATGCCAAATTCCTTTAAGGTCTTTGGAATGCCAAGGATGACATTAAAATCATCAATCTTCTTACACAGACTGTTTACCAGTGCCTGCTCGGAAGTACCGTCAAGACCCATTCTGCGGGCAATTTCCGCATAACGGTGACGGGCTACCGGATCACCGGAATTATACTTGATAACGAATGGAAGGTACATCGCATTTGCACAGCCGTGGGTAATATGACCGGTGGAGAATGCAGCACCTGTCTTATGTGCCATGGAATGAACGATACCAAGTAACGCATTGGAGAATGCCATACCGGCAAGACACTGTGCGTCATGCATCTTATCTCTTGCAATCTGGTTTCCATGATAGGAAGCCGGCAGGTAATCAAATACCATTTCAATTGCCTGAAGTGCCAGCGGATCCGTGTATGCGCAGTTTAAGGTGGAAACATATGCTTCAATCGCATGTGTCAAAGCATCCATACCGGTGTAAGCCACCTGCTTTGCCGGAAGCTGTTCTACCAGTTCGCTGTCAACGATGGCAACATCCGGTGTAATATTAAAGTCAGCCAGCGGATACTTTACGCCGGTCTGATAATTTGTAATAACGGAGAATGCGGTAACTTCTGTAGCCGTACCGGAAGTGGATGGAATGGCTGCAAACTTAGCCTTCTGTCTTAATTCCGGAAAGTTAAATGGAATGCAGAGTTCTTCAAATGTAGTTTCCGGATATTCGTAGAATGCCCACATCGCCTTGGCTGCATCGATAGGAGAACCACCGCCCATGGCAACAATCCAGTCCGGTTCAAACTTACGCATGGCTTCTGCACCGCGCATAACAGTTTCTACGGATGGGTCCGGCTCCACACCTTCAAATACATCAACTTCCATACCGGCTTCCTTTAAATAGCCGACTGCCTTATCTAAAAAGCCCTGACGCTTCATAGCGCCGCCACCTACAACTAAGATAGCCTTTTTACCTTTTAAGTTCTTTAATTCAGCGAGACAGCCTTTTCCATGATATACGTCTCTTGGTAATGTAAATCTTGCCATTATATAATCCTCCTGAATAATATGTAGTCTGTGCCGTTTCCGACAGCTGCTGACGCCCCATAATTATTCGCCAGCATTGGTACCCGGAGTGTTATACTTCCCTTTACACTCCAATGTTAAGTATAGCACAAAACAGTCTGTATAGCAAGGTTTTTTACACAAAATTCACATATTTATCGCTTTAATTCAGTGAATTTTTGTGGATTTTAAACAAATGCATAGTCTATTCTATTTCGATTGTCATATTGAGCGCAAAAAATTGTAAAGTCACACCATATTTTCCTTTAAACGGTTATAAATCGGCTGGATTTCCTCAATATCACTTTCCAGTTCCTCTGCAATCTGCTCTATTGTCTTGTTCTTAGCAATTTTCTTTTGTACCAGCTCCTCCAGTTTTTTCAGACTACCCTGTAAAAGCCCCTGGGACAGACCTTGGGACAGACCCTCGGATAAACCCTGGGATAAGCCCCGGGACAAAACTTCCCGTTCTCTTGCCTCCAGTTCATCCTTCATCAGTTCCAATAATGCTTCACACATACTTCTCACCTCCTGAAACATTTCTGCGTTCGCTCTCACAATAATGTTCATCATTGATTCATACAAATGATTTTTCATATGTTTTCCATATTCCTGCAGCAGCTTTTCTGCTACGGTATTTTCTGATATATCATCCGTCAGATATTTTAACCAGAGGTTATTTTCCTCCGAAAGTCTTGTTGTCACTAACAATTGTATCTGAAATACACTGCCGGTAATATAATAAATTCCCTCCTCCTGCTTTTCTATCCGCAACCTCCATTTTGTTTCCAAATGCCGCAGCATTTTTCCTGGATAGTGGCTGCATACAAAGGTAATCGTCATTTCTTCAATTTTAATTTCATCCACCTTACCACTATCCGACTTATAGAAACAGGCATATCCCAGCACCTTGTAAAAATCATCTATACTCAAATAATCTTTGGGACTTTTATATTCTACCAGGTTGTGTTTTTTAAACATTCTTCCAATGTTTTTCTGTATTCTTTTTTCTGTATTTTTCTTAATAATCAGCACATCCACCTGCATTGGCTTTGTACCCAGCATGTGTTCCTGTTCAAACACCAGCTCCTGTGCTTCCGCCTCCAGTTCAATCTGGATTCCAGCATAAAAAGCAGCATGCCACTGTAATAATTTTTCTTCTGCCATTCGGCCTCCTTATTTAGTTTTAATACAACTTTCAAAAGCTGCAGTCTGTTAATATACACAGGAGTCATTTACTTCCATTCAAAAAACTCCTGCATGATTTATGAAATCGCAAAGCAGGAATTCTCTGAGAAAACGGACGACAGAAAGTCCGGAAATAAACTTTCTGCTGCTACAGACAGATGGGGCCGCTCTGCCATCTGAATTAGATTATAAGAACATCTGCTTTCACTTTACTATAACACGTTCCCCGGAAAATTACAAGCAGAACCGCAACGTTTTTATGATATCAGGACGCACTTTCACCACATTCATTCATGTACAGACATCAGGGACCGGGTAGTTCTGCAAGCGGAGCATTTTTATGCTATAGCAAAGAGTACTTTCCTATAGCATAAGAAAAACGGCCCTTTTTACAAAGCGCCGTTTTTCCCGAAAGGATATCATAATTAAAAATTGAAAAAAGCTGATTTATTCTGTCTCAAAAGGCACCTAAAGTTTCAATGAACGCTGCCATTTCTTCTGCCATCTTCTCTGCCTCGGAAATGCGGATATGTCCGTGGGTTCCGCAGCCGTTATTGCTGTAGAGGAAATGGTGAATCTTTTTATCGGTTTCGTTCATCTTTCTGCATACTTCATCAATGGCCTCATCCCAGACTGCTTCATGATTTAAAATCGTAGTAGCGAGAATGATATGGGCCTCCGGATAGCGGACACGCAGTTTGCCGATAAAGTCACGGTATGCCATGCGCCAGTATACGGACTGGTCGGAGTTATAATCTTCCTTCATGTAATCAAACGGATCCTTGTCATTCTGGCCGATAGCCACGATAACGACATCCGGGGTGTATTTCTTAAAATCCCAGCGCTTCTGTACGCCAAGGTCCGGGTGGTACTCTATCTTGTCGTACATGGAAAGCATTCCCTTGCAGACCGGACCGGCAAACCAGCCGGCATCATCCAACAGGCAGATACCGCCCTGGGCAATATCATGAAGCTGGGCATTTAACTTTCTTGCCAGTGTCCAGGAATAGGAATAGTAGCTGTTGGAAAACTCGCCGTTATGCTGTGGGTCCGGCTGTCCTTCAAAACCTACGGCCTCACTGACCTCTCCGGCAGAAACAGAATCACCGTACACTTCAATACGACGCTCCGGCAGTGGCGGAAGCTCTAATACTTCGGCACCACCATTTAAGGTAAAGCCATGGAACTGTACCGTATGGCAGGAGTCCATGCGCTTAAACAGCATAAGCTCATGCTCCGTATCCTCTAAGTTTTCGCCAAGGGCATACTCTTTCCTGCCCCAGTCTGCTAACTTAAACTTTTCCTGCTTACCGTCCAGGATATAACCCATATAGTTATCCCAGCAGCTCTTTGTATTGGTCAGGGCAACCCTTACATCTGTGCCCTTAAATTTCATTTTTACATAAGTACAAGGGAAGACAAATTCCGGACCACCGTCCTTGTCAAAGTCAATACGTCCCATGTACTGCAGCTTTTCATTGTCCGGAGACACGAAGGTTTCTGCTGCCTTGTTAATGGAGAGATTGCGGCCATTGGTGTCCATAACCTCCTTGTACCAGTAAGCGGAATCCTTTGGAATACGCTCTTTGGTCTGGAAATCCACATAAACCAGGCCAAAACGTTCGGTGTAGCCCTTGTCCCACTCGAAGTTGTCGAGGAAGGTCCACTCGAAATAACCGCGGACATCGGCACCTTCGTCATTTGCCTTCTGGAGAGCACTGATATACTGGTCCAGGAAGGTAATTCGGTTCGGGTCATGTACCTTGCCGTCTGCGGATACGATATCGTGGCAGGACATGCCGTTTTCGGTAATGTACACCGGAAGCTGGTAACGCTCATACAGGAACTTAATGCCCCAGTACAGACACTCCGGTGTCACCGGCCACTGGGCTGCGGTCTTCGCAAGACCTGCAGGACGGTTCACATATTCCGGTCTGCCGTCCGCTCCGCAGCGAATCATAAAGCCGTTATAAATATTCTGTCCCATGAAATCCAGAGGCTGGGAAATCAGTTCCATGTCCTCTGGGGTGATTTCCGGAAGCCACTCGGCATATTTCTTTAAACCGTCTTCCGGATAATGTCCAAGGAAGACAGGGTCGGAGAACCATGCCACATTCCAGGTCCAGTTGTCCATCGGATTGTTCTGGGTGAAATAATATTCTCTTGCTGCCTCGATGTCCTCCGGCTTATCGGTAGCAGGATACGCCACGCCGCAGGTCGGCGCATAGCCCACCTTGATTGGACGGCAGGCATACTTACGGAGCTGCTTTACCGCAGTACCGTGGGCCCGCAGTGCATTGTGGGCAATCTGGAACACATCCTTATATGGAAGCTTTAAGCCAGGTGCATGGATACCGGATAAATGACCAATACCTACAAAGCACTGAGGCTCGTTTAACGTAATAAAATATTCACAGAGGTCAGAGAAATTCTCTGCCACCGCTTTGGCGTACTCACCAAACCACTCGATGATGTTTTCATTAAGCCAGCCGCCTTTATCCTGTAACGCCTGTGGCAGCTCCCAATGGTACATGGTAAGGTATGGAGTGATACCGTTCTTTATCATTTCTTCCATCATGTCACGGTACAGATTTACGCCTTCCATGTTGACTGTTCCGGTTCCTTCCGGTAAAATTCTTGCCCAGTTGATGGAGAAACGGTATGCCCTGACCCCAAATTCTTTCATGAGGGCAAGGTCTTCTTTATAATGGTCGATGTGGTCACAGCCTTCATCGGCAGTGTGGCCATCCTGAATGCGGCCCTGTTCGGTGAAGGTTTCCCAGATGATTTTACCGCTGCCAAAATCGCGGCTTCTGCCTTCTACCTGATAGGCACTGGAGGCAACGCCCCAGACAAAATCGTCACGAAACATAGTCTTTCCTCCCTGTTGGTGGTATTTGCGGCTGAAGCCGCCGTTTTATCCCGATGGAGTGCTTTAGCTGCGTTCACACTCAGGTTATTTATATTACAGTGTACCGAGTTACAATATCCGTGTCTGCCTAGTATGACCCACCCTTAATAACTACCTATTTCACGAAGAATAAATTTCAGTTTGTAAGGCGGCGGAAGGAGACGTAGCGGTGGCTACGTTGACTGACAACAACGCAACAAACTGGAATTTAGACATGTGAAACAGGTTGTTAATTAAGGTGGATCATACTAGCTCTTCCTACATCTGTTCGTCCCTGCCGGACACAGCCGTAATATTCTTTACAACAAAATGTCATGTTGTTTACGGCTGCGTTCGTCAGACACAGACAGATGTATCAGAGATGTCGGACACCTGAATATTGTATCCCTGCAAGCTGTCCTCTACGATTGTGAAAAGCTGGGTGTGAACGGCAGCGCCAGGGATAGCCGCAAATCCGGGATAAGTCAGCGGCTTCCTGGGTTAGATTTCACTGGCGAAGGGAGGAACTACTATGAGTTCGCTCCTTAACCATTAGTATACAAGTAAAAAATAGTACTATTATTTGCTTATCTTGAACCTATTACAGATACCAGATAAAATGGCACCATGCTTTCGTCACCTTCGGTAATGGTGATGTCCACAGTATGCTTCTTGTCCTCAATGTGGGCTGCTACTGTGGTAATGTACAGGCAGTCACCCCAGGTCTCGTCAAAGTTGCCGTCCAGTACCATGGCGTTTGCTTCGTCACCATCCAGTACTACTTTGGCAATGCAGGCCGGGTGCTTTACAGACTTGCGGTACTGCACAGCGATTCCGGTTCCTTCGATTTCAAAGTGAATGGAATCCCCTTTCTTTGTACCGATAAATCCTCGTTTAAAAATGTCAGTGATATGGTTCTGTTCCGCAGTATCTGCTACAAAACCTTCCAGAATGGAAGTGGAGTTGTAGGACTGGTAGCGGACCGAGTTCTGGTAAGCATTGGCAGTAATTGGTGCCGGGAGTTCTTCCGGCTGACGGGTTGTGTCTGTTACTGCTGCCACGCTTTCTTTCTGTACCTTTTCTAAGAAATAAGTCACCAGATCTGCCAGCAGCGCATGACCGGCATCGTTTGGATGGAGGTCATCCGGTGTTATATCACGCACCGGAATTTTACCGGATGCTACGGACTGGTAAACCGAAGTTTTCATGCTGACACATGGGATGTTGTAATAACGTCCGATGGTTTCGTGCTGGTCCTGGGCATTCGTTCCTGTCTGATAGAACACATTATGTACCAGAAGCACTGCCGGAGCAGTTTTGGAAGTATAAACCTTACGCACCAGACCTTCATAGGTTTCCCTAAAGAACAGGGAATTGTCATCATTTACACTAAATTCTATAATAACGAAATCCGGCTCATAGGCTAAAATATCACTTTCCACTCTGGATACACCAAACTGGGAAGTTGTTCCACCAATTCCTCCGTTTACATAAGTAAACTCTGTTTGTGGATACTGCTCACGCCACCACTTTGTTACCATGGCAGCGTAGCACGTATCCGGTGTGGAGGACAGGGAACCCTGGGTGATGGAGCCGCCCAGGTACCCTAATGTGATCGATTTTCCGTTTTCAGCTTTTTTTAATACTTTGGCGATGCGTTCGGTATTTCCATGGAACGCCATACCGTCTTCAAAATTTACAAGGTGTTTCATAACAGGTACACTCCTTTTGCAAATTATTTTTCTATTGGATTCCCTTTTTCAATCCTTCCACTACTTTGGAATACTTCCATTCCAGTTTCTCTCTGTCAATCAGTCCGAACAACTCGCCGTCTCCTTCAAAGAGACCGTTGTCCCACCAGACACATGGAATTCCGTATTCTTTTGCTTTCTTTACATAATATTCCACCCATTCACCACGGGAAGCCTCATTGCCTTCCACCGGCTTATACATAGCACCGAATTCTCCAATAATTGCCGGAGTGCCCTTGCTTAAGAACAGTTCGTCAATTTCTTTCAAAATACTGTCTATAATTTTTGTATCATTTTCCCACAGACCACGACCCTGAATATTCAGTGCAAAGTCATAAGGTTCATAAGCGTGTACCGAAGCAATCAGCTTATCATCCCCTTCTGGAATTTCCAGATGGCGGATTCCCACGGTACAGTTTGCTGCATAACCAGGAATCATCAGGCAGCGGTATGGATTGTTGCCGCCGGTCCTGCGGATGGTGTCGATACATACACGGTTGAAATAGTTTACTACTTCCCAGCCTTCTTCATCGCCGCCATTCCATTCCCATTCCGTGTCACGTTTTCTTGGCTCATTCATGCATTCAAAAACCAGACGCTCTCCGTAATCCTTAAAACGGTCCGCAATCTGCTCCCACACGGCACGAAGCTTCTTTTCTGCTGCGTCCTTGTTGTCATAATAAGGGTCATGCCAGCCTTCATGGTGAATGTTCAGAATAACATACACTCCACGATTGTAAGCATAATCCACCAGTTCCTGGACACGGTTCATCCATGCCTCATCTATTTTATAATTCTCAGAATCCGTAATGTGATTTCTCCAGCTGACCGGATAACGAATCACATTAAATCCCTCGTTAATCATTTTCTCAATCAATGCTTCCGTTGTCACCGGATTTCCCCAGGCAGTTTCCCAGGCGGACGGTGCCGAAGCTCTGTCAATACTGTCATCAAAGGAATCCATGGTATTACCAAGGCTCCATCCTAATTTCATACCTGCTACTACTTCTTTTGCTGTTAAATTCTTCATTGGATTCTCGTTCATCTGGGATTCCTCCGTACTCATAATTTCTCTATTCTTCTCCGGCAAATTCTGCAGCAGCCGGTACCACTCTTTTCTTGTCTTTTTTCTCTCCTGTTATTCACAAAAATCCTGCTGATTTTTGCAGTTTTCCACATTTTTGGTAGAAAAAACCGTGCAGCAGGCGAAAACCCGCCGCACGGCACTCTTTTCTCTTATACTGTTCACAGACATTCTATTTTCCAGTAGCTTATCACAACCTCTGGCGGCAGTTTTTGAGGTTCAAACATCCAAATGTTTGACATCTCTGACACATGTGTACGTTTCAGACGGACGCAGCCGTCATAAACCACTGCTAAAAACTACTTACTCCGGCTGTGTCCGACTGGAGCGAACACATGTAGGAAGAGCCAGGCAAACATGGATTTTGAACCTCAAAAACTGCCCTGATTCCATAAGCCTCTGTGAACAGCACTTCCTGTCTTATCTCTTACCGATTTCTGTATCAGTACCTGTTACCACACTATGCTCCTTGATGTAAGCCACGATTTCCTCGAAGTTACAGAAAGCAAGACCAACATAGCTGTCCGCTGCACCATAGTAAATTGCAATTCTTCCGGTTTCCGGATCATGAAGGGTAGCGCATGGGAAGCATACGTTCGGAACGAAGCCTCTCTCTTCATACCACTCTTCCGGAGTGAGCAGGAAGGTTTCACAACGGTATAATACCTTGGATGGGTTCTCTAAATCTAAGATAGCACCACCGATGGAGTATACATAACCGTTGCAGGTTCCGCTTACACCATGGTAGAATAATAACCAGCCCTCGCTTGTCTCGATTGGAGCTGCGCCGCCGCCAATCTTTAAGGACTCCCACCACTCGTTACCGCGGCCCATCACATGTCTGTGCTTGCCCCAGTAAACAAGGTCAGGACTTTCGCTGACAAAAATATCACCGAATGGTGTATGACCGGAATCGGAAGGTCTGCTTAACATCATGAAGTTACCGTTCACCTTTCTTGGGAACAGAACCGCATTACGGTTGAATGGCAGGAATGGATTTTCCAGACGGGTAAATGTCTTGAAATCTGTTGTCTTTGCCATACCAATCGCAGCACCGTAGAAATCCTGGCACCAGATGATATAATAGGTATCTTCCACCTTTACCAGTCTTGGGTCATAAGCGTAAACCGGCATAAATGGGTTGCCGTCTTCATCTACGAAAGGAATCTTGTCCTTGTCGAAATCCCAGTGAATCGCATCTTTGCTGCGTCCAAGGTAAATGTAAGGAATACCATTAGTCTGCTCGCCACGGAACACACCGATAAATTCTCCATTATAAGGCATAACAGCACTATTGAAAATACGTGCTACACCTTCTACCGGATTTCTTCCGATAATCGGATTTTCTGTATATCTCCATACTGGAGCATTCTTTAAGCCTTCCGGCTTCTCCTGCCATGGCACATTTGGAAGTGCAGGAGCAATCATCTTAATATCACTCATTGTTTACATCCTCATTTCTATTATAATAATTTACATTCACTGTTCAGTACGTTCACTGTCATACGTTCCCCGCAACCATTGTTTTGGTCTGTACCGGACAATTACTTTTACTGTTACCATACACACCATAAAATGGTGTGCTCCATAGTATACAGCAGGCAGGATAAACACCCACTCCCCACCTTATGGTTTCTTCTGGCAAAGCCGGGGCAATAGCTTCTTTTTACCCTCCCTGCCGTATACTATGTATCTTTTTTTACCTGCATTTTTACTGTCTGCTTCTTTCTGTTTCTTTTTAGCGGACCCGGCAGCGCTTTCCCGCCGGAATCTGTTACGGTTTTTGTAATAATTTTCTGTTTACAGAACCGTAACTTCCATTCGCAGAACCTCCCGGCTAGAAGCCGGGAAGTGCTGCCCTGCAGCTTACGTTCTGCTCATGGAGTTACGATTATTTAAACTGTTTAGTTACCAAAGTAGGAATCAAGACCATCCTGAACCTGCTGCTTGTAAGTTTCCTGGAACTGAGCAGGTGTCATTTCACCCTTGATAAGGGAAAGCATGTCATAAGGAACATTGATACTGTTCCATAAGTCGAAGGTTGCATGTGCACCACAGTCAGCCATGCAGTCGAAGTTGGAAACCTGTAACTCTTCCTTGTTGGAAGTTTCATTATACCACCAGTTCAGAGCTGCCTTGTTATCACGAAGGGATGTGTCACCATCGTTCCAATCCCAGAAATCGTACATAACGTTGAATACCTTTTCTGGCTCCTGAACACCAGCCGGAATAATGAATGCGCCGGATGGGATATCATTCTTACCAGCGTTGGTATCCTTGTTACCGGACGGACCAACTGGCCAGCGAACGTATACAACATCCCATGTTAAGTTCTCGGAATCCGCAGAGTAGTCACCGTTGGCGTTGTTAATCCAGCAGGCAATTGGGAAGAAACCGATATTACCTTCTGTGTACTGGTTTCTCATACTGGAGGAAGCATCACCTTCGAAGTCGTATGGATAACATACGTTATATACATTATACATATCAGACATCATCTGAAGAGCTTCACCAACAGGAGCGGAAGATAAGCCTTCGGTAGTACCCTTAGCAATATTACCACCGTTACTCATCATTAACTGTTCGAAAGTTTCATTCTGGTAACCACAGTAACCATACTGGTCAATCTGTCCGTCACCATCGGTATCCTGTGTCAGAACCTGGCAGTACTCAATGAACTTATCCCATGTCCATTCGCCACGCTCCCAGAGTGCTCTAGGATCTTCTAAGTTGTTGTCCTGTAACATCTGAAGATTGAAACCTAAAGGATAGGTATTTGCTACAAGACCTTCTGCTGCTACGTTGTAGAAGATGCAGGCCTTGCCATCACCTAAGTCATAGTAGGAAGCAATCTTCTGCTCTGTAAAGATATCGTGGTCTGCTGGAAGGAATGTCTTTAAGTCCATAGCAAGACCATTTACCTGTGCAGGAACTGCCATACCAGCATCAACCAGGTAAATATCACAGTCTGGAGAACCAGCCAGAATGGAAGTATTGATGGAGTCCTGAACACCAGCGTAGGTTAAGTTTTCCCACCAGAATTCAACACCGTACTCCTGCTCAATCTTGGATACGTTATCCCACTTTAACTGTGCAATCTGACGATTGATTGCCTTCTGCTCCTTGGCAGCTTCATCATCTTCCGGCTTTTCCTGGGCATTTACCCAGTCAGAAGATTCATCCATGGATTCACTCATACTGTCATAGTACTGTACCCACCAGGAACCAATGGTAATTTCCTTGTTTGTTCCGGTTGCAGGAGTACTTGGTACAGAGGAATTATCTGTCTTGCCGGTATCTGTCTTACCTGCGTCTTCACTGTTTGTATTTGTGTTTGTGTTTGTATTTGTGTTTGTGCTGGATGGTGCCTTGGTTGGGTCAGCAGTAGTGTCCTTGCCGCCGCAGGCTGCCATAGAGAAGGTTAATGCAGCTGCAAGTACTACAGCCATTACTTTTTTCAATCTCATTATGTAATCCTCCTAATCATTATGTGTCATACTGCCTTCCTTCCACTCTATGGCAGAAGGAGGGACAATATGATTAGTTTTCATTGCTTAACAATCGTATTCTTTTCTATTATTCTGCCTTTGCAGGTGTCTGACCTACTCTTACAGAATAAACTTCCCATGCGGAAGAACCTTCACACTGCATGGTTGCTCCCCATGTGCTCTTGTCTTCGCCGCATACTGCTGCAATCTGTTCATAAGTTACATAACAGATACCATTCTCACAAAGAGCCTTGCCGCCGTCACCTACTCTGGACCAGCCTACTGCTGCACCTGGCATTACAAGCCACATTGCACCGTCTTCACTGGTGTAGGCAATTTCAACTACGGAACCCGGAACTAATGCATCAATGATTTCCTGTGGCATATCAAAACCTGCCTGTGTCCATGCTCCTGCACTTGCAGCAAAATCAGGGAACTGAACAAAGCTGTTTAATACTGGGAATTCAGCCTTAGTACCAACTCTTAATCCATATACTTCCCATGCGGAAGAACCTTCACACTGAAGAGTTGCTCCCCATGTGCTCTTGTCTTCGCCGCATACTGCTGCAATCTGCTCATAAGTTACATAGCACTTACCGCCTGCACAAAGAGCCTTGCCGCCATCACCTACTCTGGACCAGCCTACTGCTGCACCCGGCATTACGATCCACATTGCACCATCTTCGCTGCTGTAATCAATTTCGATTACGGAACCTGGTACTAATGCGTCAATAATTGTCTGAGGCATATCAAAGCCTGCCTGTGTCCATGCTCCTGCGCTTGCAGTAAATCCATCAAATTCTACTGCTGCTGCTGCATCTACACGATTTACGGCAGTACCAACCTTTACAGAGTAAACTTCCCAGTTGGAAGAACCTTCACACTGCATGGTTGTTCCCCATGTGCTCTTGTCTTCACCGCATACTGCTGCAATCTGCTCATAAGTTACCTGACATACATTCTTGGAATTGTTTGTATAGGACTTGCCGCCATCTGCCACTCTGGACCAGCCTACTGCTGCACCCGGCATTACAACCCACATTGCACCGTCATCACTCTTGTAGGAGATTTCAACAACGGAACCTGGTACTAATGCATCGATGATTTCCTGTGGCATGTCAAAACCTGCCTGTGCCCATGCTCCTGCACTTGTTGCAAAGCCTGGGAATTCTACTGCATTCTGTACAAGATACAGGTTGGAGTAGTCTGCACCGCCGCCGGAGAAACCTTCTGGTTCTACGAAAGCAACGGTAGTATCTGCTGTAATTGTGTTGCCATCCTTGTCATAGAAACGGATGTCATCAATGTACATGGTAGCGTTACCTGCCTTAGCCGCACCATTATCTTCCTTTAAGCTGAACATAACGATGTTGCTTACATCAGCGGAAAAGCTGTTAGTAAAATCTACTTTTGTTACCTTTGGATTCTTCTTGGCCATATAAACGGACCAGTCAGCAATTTCTACTTCTTTCTTGTTATCGTTGTCCCAGGTCATAATCTTACCTGCTACAGCGTTGAAAGAACCATCTGGATGGGAAATACCCATTACCAGTTCCACACCTGCCACGTTAGCAACATTTGCACCCAGAAGGCTTGTTGCATCGATAGCTACAAATGGAACCTTGCCGTTTAAGTTTGTTACCTGTAAAGCCTTGCTTCCATTGAAATCAACGATGGAAAGCTCCACATCTGCGGATGTCGCATGCTGCATATAAGCTGCCACGAATCCCATGTTGCCGTCTTCGAAGTTTACACTTGCACCTTCGATTGTGACATTCTGTGGTTCCGGAACAGGAGTTGCTGTTGGATCAGCTACTGGAGCCTGTGTTGGAACCGGTGTTGCTGTTGGCGCTGTTGTGGCTGTTGGAGCCGGTGTGGACGTTGTCTCGTTGTTTGTCTGCGTTTCCCCACCGCACGCAGCCATAGACAATGTCATGGCAGCCGCCATTGCTACTGCGAAAAGTTTCTGTTTTTTCACGTGTTTGTCCTCCTTTTTTTACATTAAAGCGTCCGCGGCAGGCAGCTGCTTTTTTACAACCGCTAAGGAGGTTTTGTTAGATACCTGTATCTAACAAAGCAGGCATGCCTGCTTTGGCGCCTTATGTTCTTGTTGGGGTGAAAGCTTTAAGCTTAGCCTACGATACCGCTTCGCTCTACGCCTTCTATAAAATATCTCTGGAGCAGCAGGTAAATCAATATAATTGGTAACAGTACCAGAATAATACCTGCATGCAGATACAGTTCCTGAATCGTTACGTTCAGAATCTTATCCTGATTTGCAATTACAGACTGCAAAGTGGAAATCTTCTTACTGATAACGATATCCGGGCTGACCAGAAATAAATTCGAGAAGAAAGTGTCATTGAACTGCCACACCATGGAGAACACGGTAACGGTAATTACCGCCGGTGAAGCGTTCATTAACATAATTCTGAAATAAGTATACCACATTCCGGCGCCATCTACAAATGCTGCTTCTTCAATTTCTTTCGGAAGTCCACGGAAGAACTGGTTGAAGATGTAGATGTATAATCCGGCGCGGACACCACATCCTAAGAAGGACATGACATACATCGGCCATGGTGTACCCATCAGGTTAATCGGAGCTCCCGTAATGGCAGTTGCAATACCTGCCGGATCAAAATTACGGAACGTTGTATACAGTGGAAGCATAATCGTATGGGATGGAATAACAATCATTACTAC
The DNA here is from genome assembly GCA_017938285.1 of Lachnospiraceae bacterium. Classification (GTDB taxonomy): domain Bacteria; phylum Bacillota; class Clostridia; order Lachnospirales; family Lachnospiraceae; genus SIG299. The sequence continues at coordinate 31,621 of JAGBBW010000096.1, read as the reverse complement.
CACACATCCAAATAAAAGTTTCTTAAATGGGAAGTCAAATCTCGCAAATCCGTAACCTACCATGGAACAGATGAATACCTGAATCAGGGTAAGGGACAGTACATAGAGAATGTTTCTTCCAATTGTTGGCCAGTAATCCATACGAAGTATGGCCAGCTGGTATCTCTCCAGGGTTGGATATTCCGGAACTACAAACACCATTGGGTTAAAGGCATCTCGGTCAGAGGAAAAGGAATTGACCAGCATACCTATTACCGGAGAGAGAATGACATAGCTTACACCGACAATAATCGCAATCTGCAGTACTGTCAGGCAGAACTTCTTCACATCATTCATTAAAAGCTTTGTCTGGTATGGGTCCTGAAAAGCCTTTTTAATGCTGAACTTTTTCATAATCATTCTTCCTCCTTTCCTAGTTATAGTAGAATGTTCTCTTCTGGATGAAGCCAACCACAACAACCAGAATGACACAGGTCACAACGGTGCTGACTAAGCTGAATACCGAACCAAGACCATAGTTGAACTGACCGAAGGTAACGGTATCTGCCAGTTCCAGAACTGCACTTTCTTCGAAGCTGTCCACGATGGTATATACCACGTTGGTAATGATATGAGGCATTACCATTGGGAACGTTACCTTCCAGAAAGTTTCGTAACCGGTAGCACCTTCAATCTTTGCTACCTCGTACATGGAGCCCGGAATGGACTGTAATGCTGCGATGAACAGGACAATCTGTACACCGGACATGGAAATAATGTCATTGATACGGGACACCGCTGCGGTTATGTAATCCAGAACCGAAGCCGGAAGACCCAGATTCATAAACATACTGATTAAGTAGTCAATGTCAAAGGCAATTGCCGAGCTGGCGCTGGCAGTTGTTTCTGCCACCTGGCCGGACACACCGCCCTGCATCATCTGTGCGCTCAGTTCCATGGCATCCACGATGGCTCCGGAACCTAAGATAACCGGCAGGAAGAAGATGGCTCTGACAGCCGCTCTTCCTGGGAACTTCTTGTTCAGAAGCATTGCCATGAATAAGCTGAAAAATGTAATCAGTGGAACGTCAATCAGCATGTTGCCGATGGAACTGGTCAGCGTCTGCTTGAAGCTGCCGTGTTCAAAGAACGCATACCGGAAGTTTTCCAGTCCGACAAAATCAAGGACATATCCTCCGTTCTGTGCATCCATGGTCATGGTTGACAGCGAAAACTGGGCTGTCATAAACAACGAACGCACATAGAAGATAATAAAACCAACGAGCCATGGAAGGATAAACAGATAACCTGCCACCATTCTCTTACGCATCAGGGACATTTTCTTTTTCTTCGTTTTCATTTAAATCCCCTCCATTTCATAAGACATTGCAGGAATGGTCTTTCCATCCATTGTTTCTGTATCATCACTGTAGTTAATATAAATGGTTACGCCATTGCTGTAAGTAACCTTTCTGACATCACCGGAAATTTCATGGTCAATGATTTCGGCACCGGTTACATACTTAAGAGCTGCATTGACTCTGTTGTAAACTTCCACTGCTTCGTCCTTCCATACTTCATAGGTTGTCGCATAGAACTGGTTCATACCGGTGTTCTTCATGCGGCTGGACGCCTCTTCGGTAAATACATAGTGAGGAGCAGTTCCGGTTTCAATCATCCGTAATACGGTAAGTGTCATATCCTCGGAGTCATCATAGTTTAATAAATCCGTGGAGTAGGAGATGCAGCCGTGGATAATCATCTGGTATAACGGAATGTTCTTATCCACAATCGCAAATGCATTATCTCCCATTGGTACGTTAATAATATCACTGCTGTAGGCAAATCCATACGCATTTGCGCTGTTTGTCATCAGCTTCTTTCCAGTAGACTTCATGAGGTCAAGCTGTGCCAGAACAACATCCAGAGCCTCTTCTCTTGTAATGACATTGGTACGCTTCTTATCGGATGTTAAGTAGCTTGCCAGGTCACGTAACGTCAGACCGGAAATATCATACTTATCAATCTTCTTTGCAAACTTCTCTACATATCTTGGCAGGAACTTTGGAGAAAGCAAATCATACTGTGGTTCTGCATAGCCAAGACCGGAAGTATTTCGGAGTGTGGTTGGATTGATGAGACCAAAACCTGCCACATAACCTGCTCCATAATAACGGGAACCTTCTGCACCCCAGTTAAAACCGGTATCTGCATAAGTTACTCTCTGGAATTCCACATCTGCATACATCGTACCGCCAAGGTTTGTCAGTAAATCATTCAGGTCTTCCAGCTCTGCCTTGCTTCCTACATCCTTTACCAGACGGATGTCATGCGGAGCGTCATGATAATAACCTTCATTAAACCAGCCCTGCAGGTTCATTACCTGATTGGTAATACCTCTGTCTGCCAGTTCTTTTGCCATCTTCTCTGCGTCAGCATACGTTGTCATGGCAAAAGTGTCCAGACGCTGGATACCAAGGAAGTGTGCGGTTTCCTTTACACCACCGATAATATCGTAGTAGAAAGGAAGGTCGCCGCCGTCCTTCTGCGGAGTTAAAACACCCTTGGCAATCAGTTTTTCACGGTAGTAATTTGCCAGTCCGGCATAACCGGAATAGTCTTCATTCAAGAAAGTGTAACGGACAGTGGCATTGATATCGTAGATATCTTCTTCCAGTACGAATACGTCCTGGCTGGATTCACCGAAGTTACGGAGGTTATCTACATTTCGTAATACGAAAATCGGATAAGCATAGTTGTAATCGTTGTACTTGCCGGAAATTTCCGCATTCAGTACTGCCGTTGCCGCACCGTCTTCTACTTCTACCAGTAAGCTTCTGTCCTCACGGCAGATACCGTAAATCGGAAGTCTTGCCGCATCCAGATTTTCGGTTGTTGTGTAAGTCGCTGCCATCGGGTCAATATCGTAAATATACTGGGAATACGCTGCGGATGTCAGCTTTCCGTTGTTAAAGTTGATGATGGAACCGGATGCATTCGGTACTACCATGTAACCGGTTTCCGACTTGTGGGCAGCACCCATGTAACGGAGCAGCTGGATACGGTAAACGCTTCCCTTGCTTTCCTTAATACTGCCCGTCGGAATGGAAACTACGAGACTGTCACCATCCAGACGGTACTCTAACGGAATCTCAAAGTAGATACCCGGATTTCCGTCTTTGTCTGTCACCTGTCCTACCGTGTAAAGATAGCGGATACCATTCGCAATGCTTTCCACAGCCAACTGACCCTTTTCTACACACTGGGTATAGGTGTCATACGTACCGGACTTAACATCTGCATTATAATAGTACACCATCATCTGGGACTTTAAGTAATTCTTGTTGTTCTTGTTTGCTTTTTCATCTTCCTCTGCATTTAACGGATTGGAATATGTCGTGCTTCCATCTCTCTTGTCGTACACAGCCACATTACCGGTTGTGGTATCCGTATACAGTTTCAGATAATCATTCTCTGCTACCAGGTCCATGCCCTCCACCTTCACATCGGTGTCGTTCATTGTCTGGTAGGCGGTTCCTGCTTCGTACTCATAGGAAGTTACAAAATCTTCATAACGGTCATAACCTACGAAGTATGTGAAATAATACACCAGATAACCGACCAGTGCGATTGCTGCAATACTTAAAACTCCAATTACCAGTTTCTTTGTCAGGCTCATAGGGAGCTTAACTTTTTCTTTTTTCGATTTTTTCATCGTACAAGCCCTCCTAAACCCTGAATATCAGCTCTGTATAAATACTATGGAAGAAGTTATATACCATTCCCAGCAGGTTACTTAACAGTAACAGCAGGAACACGATAATCAGAGCTGCCACAAAAGTAATAAATAACGTCAACAATGTCTTTCCGAGTGTGTAGTTATGTACCTGCATGATACCCATTAACATCATGAGGACACCATAAGCAATACCTACACCAATCAGGAGTCCGTAAAATGCCTGCTCTTCGTCTGCCACAAACTGGCTGACGATAGTGGCTGCCACCATAACGAAGGTCATCGGTACGGTACCGTAACCAACAGCAATGGCGATATCCTTCATACGTCCTTCACCGCCCATTAAACAGGTAACGGACCAGTTGCTGACACAAATCAGCAGGTAGAACGACATAACACCAAGCAGTTCAAACAGACCATCTACCCCTCTAGGGTCAATATCATTTACCACAAAGCTGGATAACAGACGGTTTGCGGTAAAGCTGATGGAGAAGAGGAACACCATGAGTACAGCCAACGGTACGCTGCCGTAATCCCGGTGACGGATCCAGTAATAACCGTCCATTGGATGGGTAATGGTGTAAAACATATAGGACCACTTGTCTTTTCCGAAATACTTACCCATTATTCCACCTCCCCTTTCTTTCTCTTTTTCACCTGCTTATAAACGAACCAGCCACCAATCAGTACCACCAGACCGGTTAAGAACCAGCTTGCATTCTCAGTCAGCACCTGGTTGCGGTAACGCTTAAATGCGATGGAGTAGTAATCTCTTGCCATACCAATTTCCAGATAGTGCATTGCCTTCTCGTAGTCACCTGCGGTCAGGTATGCCTTACCGATACCGGTGTTGGCAAGCTCATTATTTTCATCTAACTGTAATACCCGTTCCCAGATTGCCACGGCTTCTGCTTCATCACCATCGTAACGGAGGGAAACTGCCTCGTTAATCAGGCGTCCGTATTCGGTTTCCGTAAAGCAGAGGATGGCACCCTTGGTTGCATCCAGGATTACGATTTTTCCTCCAATATCTTCAACAGCTACCGGAAGCTGGAAGGTTCCTTCCTGGGTTCCTAAACCACCGAAGATATAAAGAAGATTTCCTTCGTAGTCGTAAGTGAAGATACGGCCACGCTTTCTGTCCAGACAGGAGTAAATACCGTTCTCCCTGTATGTTACGTCAGTAAACTGGGATGGTCCCGCATAATCACTGTTGCCGGCAATCTGTAAATCACCACCGACATTTTCATTGGAGCCTTTTTTGATAACGTCCTCACCTCTCGGATTCAGTCGTCTGACTCCCTGGATACCGGTTGCGTCAATGTTGGAGGCATATACAAAGCCTTCCGGATCGATATCAATACCGGTAAACTCGGTAGGAATGTAAAGCTGCTGGTTCGCACGCTCTTCTTTGGTAGCAAGACGTTTCCAGAACTTTTCCCAGCCGCTGATTTCTACCTGAATGGTTCCGAAGAAGTTGGAGAACTGACCGTTGCTCTCAAATACCATGATACCTTCAAACATGTTCTGTGCGATAACGTATACACGGTCTGCATAGTCTACGGTAACCTTCATCGGGCTGAATACGAAACCATCCTCTAAACTTTCGGACTGCGGATTTTCAATAATCTGCACCAAGGCATCGTTCTCATCCAGTACAACGACTCTCTTGTTTTTCATGTCTGCCACATACAGCCAGCCACGTTCAGAAACGCACACGCCGTATGGGGAACTGAACTTATCCTCTGCACCATTGTTGGTGAAAGTGGTAATTACTTTTACTACGTTTTTCATGGCAGAATCCAAAACAACGATACGGTTGTTGTTGGTATCTGCTATGTAAATGTTGCCATCCGGAGCCTGGCATAAATCCTGTGGATTGTTAAACTTGCCAAGAGCCTCACCATTAAAGGTAAAGTCAAGACCTGTTACGGTACGGTCCGGAATGTATGGCGCCGGGGTATAATGGATATATTCCCGGTAGTCATAATTGTAAGAATCATATGGCAGCTCGTCTGCCATTGCGGTAACTCCCTCTGTCGTGAAAAGAATCATAAGAGCAAGACAAAGAGAGATAAACGGTTTTAATTTCATAAGTTTTCTCATGTTTGTATCCTCCTATCAATCTTTCATACCGGATGATGTCATGGTCTCTAAAACGTTACTCTGACAAATCAGGAAGAAGGTAATCGGCACTGCCGCAATAATAAAGGTAACGGCTGCACCGGCACCGGCTCTTGCTGCACCACCGGCGGAAATCTGGTACAGGGAGTACTGTAATGGCTTTAACTGCTCATCACGGATAAAGGTACCACCTGTGTTGCCCCACATCTGCTGGAACTGGAAAATAGCCAGTGTCAGCCATGCCGGCTTTACGTTCGGCATAACAATGCTCCAGAAGATACGGAACTCTCCGGCTCCGTCCAGTCTGGCGGATTCCATCAGGGAGTCCGGCAGCTGTTCCATAAACTGCTTCATCAGGTACAGACCCATACCGAACGCACAGGCCGGTAAAATCAGTGCCCAGTAACTGTTGTTAATGCCTAACCAGGAAATAATCATGTACTGTGGTGTCTGTGTTACGGTCCAGGAGAACATCATGGACAGGACAACCATCTGGAACAGGATTTTCTTTCCAGGGAAGTTATGCTTTGCCAGCGGATATGCAGCAAGGGAAGCGATAATAACGTGGCCTACCATACCGCCGCCGGTAATGATAACGGTGTTTAACATATATCTGGAGAACGGCACCCAGGTATCATTCATTAAGATGAATAAGTCTGAGAAGTTTTCCAGCGTAGGGTTTCTTACAAAAATCTTAGGAGGGAACTGGAACAATTCATCCAGCGGCTTCAACGCATTGTTGATTACCATAACCAGCGGAATCGCCATTGCCACACCACAGAGACCCATCAGGATAAATAACAGGGTATTGCCCGCCATGGAACGGTTTAACTTTTTTTCCTTGTGCTTAAAGAGGCGGAACTTGCGTTTTGTTTTGATTTTATCAGCCATTATTCGCCCACCCTCCTTAATAATTTCTGTACTAACTGGTTACTTCCTACCATGAGCAGGAACAATACGGTTGCAATTGCAGAAGCATAACCCATTTCCAGACGAACGGTACCATAGTCCAGCAGGTGGGTAACCACGGTTGCACCGGCATAGTTGACAGATGGATTACCTGCTAACTGCAGGGATACATCCGCAATCGCGAACGCCTGTGTAATCTGCATAACCGCACCGAACATTAACTGTGGTTTCATTGCCGGAAGTGTTACATACCATAACTCCTGCCAGCGGTTCTTGACACCGTCCAGGGCAGCCGCTTCGTACATGCTCTTGTCTACTGTCTGGAGACCGGCGATAAAGGAAAGGAAACCGGTACCAAGGGACAGCCACAGCTGAACCACAATCAGGACAGGAAGGACGTACTTTTCTGTCTGCATCCACTGTACTGCTTCATCTAAAACTCCAAGCTTCATCAGAATACCGTTTAAGTAACCATAACGGTCACCGGTAAGAATCAGGTTCCATACCACATAGGCATTACCACAAATGGATGGTGCGTAGAAAATCAGTGTCAGAAAAGCTCTTGTCTTTCCCTTAAATTCATTGATGATCCATGCAAAGAGGAGACACAGCATGTAGCTGACCGGACCGGTTACTACTGCTAAAATCAGGGTGTTCTTTAAGGACTTCATGAAAATGTCATCCTCGAAGAACAGCTTGATGTAGTTCTTCCAGCCGACAAACTGCGGCATTTCCAGCATGTTGTAATACGTAAAGCTGAATCCTACTGCCATGAGTACCGGCAGTACCGTAAAGAAGAAGAACAGGATAAAATACGGTGCCAGCATGATATAAGACGCTCTGTTCTTCTTGATCTGATACCAGAGTCTGCCCTGCTTCTTTGCTTTCTCCAGGGCTGCCTGGGCTCTGTCATTCGTATCTGACATAGTGTTTTTCCTCCCTTCTACTTATCTAACTCTAACTCTTCTCTCTTGTAAGCGATTTCGGCGTTAATATAAAGTACCTGATCCATCAGCTCTTCTCGAGGGAAGGAGGTATCCGGTGTTGTAACTACCGAATAGAACGCATTGTTTACATTTCTCCAGGAATAATAACCGCCTGGTACCTGTGGAATGCCGGTTGCCCACTGCATGGACTCTTCCAGCGCTTCGAAGTCACTTACCGGCCATGCCATGTTGGTGAACGCTTCGTAGTTTGCGGTAGGTACACGGGCTGCAGAACCCATTAAGGATTCCATTTCACGACCATACATGGTCTGTGTTTCTGCGGAAGTCCACCACTTTAAGAACTCCCAGGACTCTTCCGGATACTCGGTATCTGCCATAATCATGCTGGCAAGACCGGTACATGCCACGGAATAATCCACACTGCCGTCTGCCTGTACTGTACCAGGAATCTGGGTAAAGCTCCAGAGACCAGCGATATCCGGTGCAGATACGGCAAAGTTGTTATAGGTTGTGTAGTCAGCGATGATGATTGGAGATTCACCGGTACGGAAACGCTCCTCCACGCTGGTTGCACGGTCTAACTTATAATCGGTGTAGTAATTACAGAACATCTTAAATACATTTACTGCGGTATCGGAATCCAGTGCGGAAGCAGTACCGTCTTCGTTATAGTAAGAACCACCGTTCTGGTATAACAGGGAAGCGAAAATCTGCTCGGTTGGCAGCATACCAAATTCCATCTGGTTCTTCGCCAATACAGTCATGGCAACCTTTACATCATCCCATGTTTCCGGAAGCTCCAGGTTAATTTCCTTTAAGATATCCTTACGGTAGAACATTACCGGGTAAGTAATGGTTTCCGGAAGGGCAAATAACTGTCCGTCATACTGGAACTGGGTGTACGCCGCTTCTGGGAACCGCGCCAGCACCTCTTTATAATCAGGGAACTGGGTCAGGTCAATAACCGAACTACGGATACCGTAGTTGACCGGAGTATCATTACCTGTATTTAATACCGCTCCGGCAATACCGTTGGTGTTTGCTACCTGGATGGCTACGTCAGGACCTTCGCCAACCAGGGTAGCCTTTAAGAGGGTATTCATATCAACTAACTGTACATTTACACTGATACCGGTCTTATTGGTGAAGGTTTCATCAATAAGAGCCTTGATAACATTTGCCTGGTCACGGCCGGAACCAACCCAGAGTGTCAGGGCTGCTGCGTTTTCATCCATGGAAACGCTTCCGATGTTGTTATAATCAATGACGAAAGAGTAATATAATCTCTTAAGTTCGTGTGCCAGACCTGCAAAGAAGGAAGCGTCTCTGTCTTCCGGTTCCGCATCCGGGGAATACACCGTGATGCTGTCCAGAGCCAGCGGCTGACTGATAACCTGGGTTATCCAGTTACCGCAGGCACGGACATTGATTTTATAGGAGCCGATAACACGAACGAAATATTCATTATCTTCAATGATGTCATCCAGCTGGTCTCTCATGGTAAGAAGTACGGTCTTCTTATCCGAGTTCTTTCCGGCTACCACTTCCAGCTTTTCCAGAGCCAGATTTAAAATGTCCCTGGTTGCCACCAGCTCAGCATTTAATTCCGGCAGGGTTGCTTCAATCTGGTAGTCACGGTAAGTATCCGGTGCAACACCGGTTACCTTGATGACACGGCGGTAAATATCATTCAATCTCTGCACTGCTTCTTCTACAAGACCAACGATTTCAGAGAAATCACCAAGTACAACCTCCATGCGGATGGTATGTGCTCCAGCCTCTAAGTAGAACTTGTATGGATTGCCGGCTTCATCACTTAATACGTCGGTTCTCCAGTTCTGTCCATAGTTAAATTCGTAATTGGACATTTCTTCAAAAGGAACCACACCGTCAATCGTCACACGTCTGGAAACGGCAACACCACGGCTGAAGTTCTGCTTGTCATGAAGGGCGATTTCATAATAACCGCTTTCGGATACTGCAAAATCCCATTCAATCCACTGTCCAACCAGTCTCCAGGAGTTACCACCGATGGTGTTGTTTAACAGTTCCTTTGCGCTGGCCGGAACCACTTCTGCAGACGCCTGATCCTGCTGTGGATATAACATCTGGGAAGAAGTCTTGGTTGCGTATTCTGCTTCAATGGTAATGACCTTACCGGAAGAATCCTTTGCGCCCTGGGCGTCCCAGGCTGCCTTTACATCGGCATAGCTTTCGGTTTCTGCCGCATGGTCAAGAACAATTTTGTTAATCAGCATTGGCTCCTTAATGGAAACCACACTGATGGTATGGGTGCCCTTGGTAAAATATACAGACAACGGTGTTGTGATATAACCATCACTGTCGTAAACATATCTGCTCTGCCATTCCGGAACCTCAACACTCTTTGGCTTTACATCATTACCCTGGTTATCCTTTTCCCAGTACTTCTCACTGACACCATTTTCATTAACGAAGATGGTATCCACCTGGCTCATCCATACTCTGGAGAAGGTCACAAGGGAAAATTCCTTGAACGGAAGGGTTCCGTCAATGAAAATACTTCTTTCAATCTCGGAATTCTTGCCCTCTACCGGATAATATACGAAGGACATATTGTAGAAGCCTTCTTCTTCAATATTCACTTCATATTCCACAAGTGTGCTTTCTGTCGTCAGTACACTGGCACCTGCCATGCCTTCATAATCAGTATACACCTGCGGCTGCACAGCTGCACCGTTTTCTTCATAACGGACGAAATCACCTGCGGCAATTTCCACAGCCGCATCCGGATAAGCTGCCGTACTGTGCTGTTCCACATAATTCTTGTAGCTTAAGATGGAATCGTCAATATTGTAGGTTCCGATAATATCTTCGAATTCATCCATGCTAAGGTCGGTCTGCGCACCGGATTCTTTGTAAAGACCCGGATACACCAGCCACAGCGCTACTGCCACGACTGCAAGGACCAATGCCTTTTTCCATACGCCTTTTCCTTTCATGTTAATCCTCCTCTTGTTTTTTCTTCACTTCTACTTATTAAACGATTCACTGATTGGATATGTCTTTAAGTCAGGCATTTCATCCAGTGTAATTACGGTTTCATGGTCATAAGCTTTTTTCATCATATACTCTTCCGTGTACTGTTCGGAAAGAGTTGCTTTAAGACCACTGGTTTTTCTGACGAATTCACCCTGCCAGGTTGCCCACATGCCCCACATCGCACCATCTCTTACTGCGAGGTCCGGGTCGAAAATACAGCCGCACTCGGTCAGATAAACCATCTTTCGTTCCGTGGAATAGGAGGCAACCTCCAGATACTTTGCAATCTGGGAAGTATAAACCTTTTCCCCTGGGTAAATATCCTCACCCACAATATCCACATATTCGTCACCCGGATACCAGTCAGCACTCTGACCATTCCATACCCAGATTAAGTTATTCAGTCCAAATTCATTCGTCAGACGGTTGTACAGAAGAATGTATAATTCCTTGTAAACCTCCGGTCCGGAAGCTCCCCACCAGAACCAGCCGCCGCTGGCCTCATGCAGTGGACGGAAGAGCACCGGCACGCCTGCCTCCTGCAACTCCTGAAGCGGTTTTGCAATCGCTTCGATATCTTTCATCAATGCGTCATAACCAGCCTGGTCCTGACCGTTCATTACCTTCTTTAAATCAAAAGAAGTACTGTCGGTATAAAAGGTTCTCCACCATTCCCTGGTGGCATATTCCTCCGGTGTGTTCCAGTGCCACTGCAGTTCGATGATACCACCGTTATTCCAGTAGCTGATGGCACTCTTTACAATCATTGGATTGGAACCATGTGCCGCATTGACCGGAGTATAATCCGCCAGATCCATGCCAAGGATTACCGGCTGCTTTCCGGTAACATTTTTGATTACCTGCATTTCCTTGCCGAATGGTCCCTCGTCACAGTACTGACCGGATAAAATCTTCTCACCATACATATCTGTCAGAAAGCTCATCAGACGTTTTGCATCGTCATTGGCATTTGGATTTATCAGCTTTGCTTCCACCTCATAAAGATCCGCCGGCAGCGGTTCTGAAGTCTGTACCGTCAGGGAATCCAGGATAATCCAGCCCCAGGACACTCCCACGGAAACTTTGTGTTCTCCTGCTGAGAACCACACTCGTTCAATGGAGTCATCCACATAAAAGCTCTGGTCTACTGTAATATCACCAACCCCCTGGCCATCTACAGAAACCGGATTTACTTTTTGTGCCCCGGTACTTGCCAGCCGGAAAACCAGGTCATAAAACCCTTCCTTTTCCACGTTCACTGTAAACGTACAGGAATCTGTTTCCGCTTTTTCAAAACCTTCCACATAATCCTTTGTTACTTTTACATTTCCGGCAAGCTCGGCCTCTTCTGCCTGAAAAACTCCCAGAACTTCCGGTACAAACGGTGTCGGTGTCGGCGATGGCGATGGTGTCACTGTTGCTTCTATTGTTTCTGTCGGCATCGGTGTTTCCTCTCCCTGATTCTCTGTTGTATTACTGCAGCCTGCCAGAGCAAGCGCCCCAAGCAGAAGTGCTGTACAAATCCATTGTTTTTTCATTCTTAACCTCAATCCTTTTTCGGTTTACACAAGCTGTTGTATCATCTGCACCGCCTGTTATTTTGCCAGCAGCGCTTTATTCTTATCAATCAATGCACATCTCTGTTTTACACAGTCAGGACTTCTCAATGGATCTTCCGGAGTGTTAAACACATAATCAATTAAGCGGTCCATTGTGGTTCCTGCCACATGAAGTCTCGTATCACTGGACGCATAGTAGATGTAAACCTCACCATTGTCACAGGCAATGGCACCGTTGGTAAATACTACATTGGAAACATCTCCGACCCGTTCCGGTCCTCTTGGTCCAATCAGCAGTCCGGCTGGCTCTGCAATCACCTTGGACGGATCCTTTAAGTCTGTCGCAAATGCATAAATCACATAACGGAGACCCGCTGCTGTATTTCTTACACCGTGTGCAATGTGAATCCATCCCTTCTCGGTACGGATTGGAACAGCACCTGCGCCGTTCTTTGCTTCGGTAATGGTGTGGTACTTACGCTTACTTGTCATAACTTCTTCGTCAATCACTGCCTTTGTAATATCCTCACAAAGACCGAATCCTACGCCGCCGCCGGAACCGGTATCAATAAAATCATCCATTGGTCTTGTATAGAATGCATACTTACCATTCACAAATTCCGGATGAAGCACTACATTTCTCTGCTGAGGAGAACGGAGAGTTACTAAGTTAGGAAGTCTCTCCCATGTCTTTAAATCCTTTGTTCTTACGATACCTGCTGCCGCCACCGCTGCAGAAAGGTCTTTATTATTCGGGTCCTTGCTATCGGAACAGAACACACCGTAAATCCAGCCGTCTTCATGTTTGGTAAGACGCATGTCATAAACATTGGTCTCTTCCGGACAGGTATCCGGAAGCACTACCGGATAATCCCAGAAGCGGAAGCCTTCGGTCGGCTTATCACTCTCTGCCACCGCAAAGAAGGATTTTCTGTCGGCACCCTCTACTCTTGCTACCAGATAGTACTTACCATCAAGTTCAATGGCACCAGAGTTCATTACTGCGTTAATGCCAAGTCTTTCTTCGAAGAATGGATTCGTTTCTTCGTCAATATCGTATCTCCAGATGATTGGAGCATGGTCTCTTGTTAAAACCGGATTTTCATAACGGTCAAAAATACCGTTATAAAAACTGGTGTCTACACTGTTTTTCTTTGTGAGCAATTCTTCCTGCTTCTTTACTTCTTCATAATATTTTGCATGAATCATATTCATCCCTCAATCGCTTTCCTGTTATTCGTTTTACTTTGCCCGGCGGATAATTTCCATACACATTCTGCCGTTGTGGTACGGACACTTCCAAGGTTCTACAATCGGACGTTCCATGGCAGGCTTTCCGTCCTTGTCTGTACACCAGAACCACTCACCGCCGACTCTGGCGTCTACCACATATTCTTTAATGAAGCCCCAGATATCTTCTGCTGCCTCTAAAAATCTCGTTTCCTTCGGGCGTTTCTCCCAGGCATTGTAGAAGCCAACCACTGCTTCTGCCTGTACCCACCAGATTCTCTTTTCATCTACCACACCTTTTTCACACTCATTGGCAAGAGAGTGATTGTAGTAGGCAATTTCGTAAATCTTGTCTTCCAGTGCTTCGTTGATTGCCGCCAGCTTCTTTTTATAATTGTCATCCCCCAGCACCTCAAGCGCTCTGTCCACCAGCCATGCCGTTTCAATATCATGGCCATAGGAATGAAGGTCAATCAGTGTGTTCATGTCGTTGTCAAAGAACACTTCCTGGCGGTGAAGCTCTGGATTGTAAATCTTTGTTGCGATGGTATCCAGCATCCACTTCAGACGCTCTGCCGTTTCCGGACGTTTTGTCACCCGGTATAACTCTGTGTAAGCTTCCAGCACATGAAGCAGTGTATTCATCGTCCGGTCTGCCATAACACCGTTTTCAGAAAGCTTGTCGTTGCTGACATTGTAAAATTCCCTGCTCTGTGCTTCTTTGTAACCATATTCATCGCGGCACTTGATTTCAATGAGCCGGAATAAGTCGGTAGCTGTCTGTAACGCTTCTTCCTCATGGAATGCGTCATAATAAGAAGATAAGGCATAAATTGCAAATGCCTGGTTATATGTATGCTTTGTAGTATCTAACGGTTCCCCCTTGTAATCCAGGGACCAGAACACACCGCCTTCCTTACGGTCCAGGCAATGATCCACAAGAAAACGGAACGCATGATCCGCATACGGTTTAATACTCTCATCCTTTAATGTAAGATATGCATTTGAGAAGAACCAGAGAATACGGCTGTTCAAAATGCACCCCTTTTCCGATTCCTTAATTACTTTTAAGTCCGTTCCCATGAATCCATAGAAACCGCCATAGGTGTCATCCTTTAATTTTTCCCAGAATGGAAGCAGAACTTCTTTTAAATGCTGCTCCATCTCGACTCTCATTGCCGTTTTCATGATTCCTCCATTCCAGAGTGCCCCATACTCCTGTCTGTGTACATCTGCACCCTTCCCAAAAAGTTAATTTAATTATACCTCATATTTTCGTTTAATCATCACTGTTTTTTGTTTTCAATCTAGTATTTTTGATTTTTTTGTTCGTTTCCTTGTTTTTCACAAATTTTTCACTTTGTTTTTGTATATTTTGCACAAACATAGTTCCTGTTTTTTGTACAAACTTTAATTCATTAGTTTTCATTTTACTTAATTTACTTAATTTCTATTGATTTTATTACTTGGACATGCTATAATCTACTTGATTTTTGATAGTCGTAAACACTTTCTTGATACAGCATTTTATACAAATATGCACTCATATACTATTATTAATTTGTCACAAGGAGGAAATCATGGATTTTGTACATTTACTTATGCATGGTCTGACAGAAATACCGTCCAATACCGCTTCCATGCCTGTAACCCACTATTTACCTAAAAACACCGCCACAGACGGCAGTCATTCCGCATATCTCTTCTATCCACAGGCTTACGGACACATTACCATGCCGGCAGGACTGCATCTGTCCTTCCATCCGCTTCCGACCTTTGGGTTCCTGTATGTTGCCAGAGGCAACGGCAACATCACCTTCGGTGACCACCACTACAGTATGGCACCCAATTCCTTTGTACTGTTTGACGGCAGCAAAGGATTTTCCTTCTCCTCCGTATCCAATTTTGAATATGACATTCTTTATTTTAATGGTTCCCCGGCACCATGCTTTTACGAGGAGCTGTCCAGTAATAATGGTCTGTTCCTGTCCTCCTTATCTGCCTCCGGTTTAAACTCGTATCTGCGGCCGCTGCTGCCAACCGGTTCCCAGACCATGGCTCCTTTTGTTTTCCACCGCCTCATGACGGATTTTCTGTCTGAGCTGATTGAGTACTACTCTGCTTCCGAACCCGGAGATACCGTACCGGATTACCTGCGTCAGATGCGGGAATATCTGGACCAGAACTTTTTTAAGGATATTTCCCTGGATGGCCTGGAATCCCTGTTCGGTGTCAACCGTTACCGCCTCTGCCGGGAATTCCGTGTGCACTTTTCCCAGCCGCCCCTGCAGTATCTGCACGCCGCCAGGATAGCAAAAGCCCGACTTCTTTTAGCAGAAACAACACTGAAAGTACATGAAATCAGTTATCAGGTGGGATATGAAAATACAAACCAGTTCATACATCATTTTAAGAAAGTGACAGGATGGACCCCGGCAGCTTACCGGGAGAGGAAGAGATAAGGCATTTCCTGATAAAACGTCAAAAAGAAAAAATATCAGATTTTCATACAGGTTAGTCAAAAACTCCTCCTGTATACTGGCAGGCTGTTCAGTGACAATTCACTGCCTGCCAGTATACAGGAGGAGATTTTTTTCTTCTATTCATTTTCTATACTGCAAAGCCAGCTGCTCCATATTTTTAAAATCAATACATCTTTTTGAAACCACATGGTCCGGCTTATCATATTTCAATTGATATAATTCCTCTGCTCTGGTTCCAATATCCATAGAATTAATGACAACTAATTCGGTATCCAGTAAATCTATATATTTACTCTTTTCCACATCAGAGGCAAAAGTCCGATATGTATGTATATTTTTCTTCTCAAATGGCGTTGTTTGTTCTTTGGGAATCGGAAACATATAATTCAAATTCACTACTGCAATTAATCTTGCAGGCTGTTTAGGATCAAATATTTTGTAGAAATCCTTTTGCTGCTTTAAAGTTTGATGACGTGGCTGGGCATGTGAAACCTGCGTAACATAATATAAATCACCCACTTCAAATAAGATTCCAAAAAATGGTTTGTATTTATTTGTTCCATAGTCTGTTCGTGGAATTCTTTTCTCCATACTTCTTAAATAGTCCAAATAAGCTTCATTTACATTAATCCACTTCATCCTTGCCTCCAAACTAACAAAGGAGCTGTAACCAGCTCCTCTATTAACACGATTTTTATAGGCTTCGTAACCTCTATTAATACAGTTTTTGACAGGCTCTGTAACCTCTATTAATACGATTTTCCGGCTTCGTAACCAACTAAAGAAATCAAACGAATGATTCCTTATCTTTATTATACACTATTTCTTTTAAATGTAAATATATTTTCTTAAATTTTCACCCATATCCTCAGCATCCCATCCTCATACTCTGCCGACATCGCACCTCCCATTTCTTCTGTCAGATGTTTCGCAATGGAAAGTCCCAGCCCTGTAGAATTTCTCGCATTCTCCACCGTAAAAAAGCGGTCAAACAGCCGTCCCACCTGCACTTCGTCCAGTTTTTCCGCCCGGTTTTCAAACTGCATGATACCATCTGTCGTCAGCACCACCCGGAAATCCCCGTCACTGTACTTTATGGCATTACTCACAATATTTGATAAAATCCGGGACAGCACCTGTTTCTTTCCCTGACAGTACACCACTTCCTCCGGCATCTCAATTTCCGGTGCAATACCAGCCTCTTTAAAGGCACTATAATACGCCACAATACAGTCCTCCAGGGCAGCATTCAAAGAAAGACGCTCTGTTTTTTCCTCCGGTCCCGCAGACAGTACCACGGAATACCGGAACAGCTCTTCCGCCAGTCCCTTCATCGCCTGCACCCGGTTGCCAATCACCCCCAGATATTCCCGAACTTTTGGGGACATTTCTTCTTTTTCCAGCATATCCAGATACCCGCAGATGGCAGTCAGCGGCGTCCGTAAATCGTGGGACATGTTCGTCACCGCCTCCTTTAACTCCCGGTCGCCCTTTACATACCGGAGATGCTCCTGCCGCAGTACCTTTAACTGTTTATCCAGTTCTGCTGCCAGAAGACATATCTCCTTATCTGCACAGGCACTGTCAATACCAACGTTTGTATCTTCCGAAAGTCTCCGTATAAAATCTTCCCGCAGCATCCTTACCGCCCGGCGCATGGAAAACAGACAGCACACAAGTACCAGTACCAGAACGCTTAACAGAACGCACAGGGCGGTAAGAAATGAAGTCATACTATTTGATATCCTTTCTCCGGAACAACAATACCCCGGCAATATTCATACTAATTGTCAGAAGCGCAGCATACCCCATCAAAAGTCCCGGCTTCTCCGCCTCTGCACCGGCCACCTGATTGCCCTGGCCGCCCGGCAGAAAATCATAAAGGAACTGGTAAATTTCCCTTTTGGTTCCTTCCAGATAATATGGATTTTCCAAAAGTTCCACGGTTGTTTCAATCTGGCTGTCATTCACCACAGACATACTGACCGGAGCTTCCATCATCTCCGGCTGGCTCAGATTGGAATACAGATAACTGGAAAACAAAATAATGCCAAAGTACAACAGCATATTAATAATTACCCCATGGGTCTTGCTGGAATTTAACATGGAAACAAACGTAAATATTGCCGCATATGCCGTTACCATCATGCAGCCCACAGCCGCCAGCGAAAACAGGTAGCTCCAATCCACCAGTTCGGTTCCCATAGCTGCTACCGCATACGCACCGCAGACCGTATACTGCACTACCGCCAGCAGCACCGACATCACCATACAGGTAATAAAATCCGCCAGATATACAACAGTCCGCTTCTGTCCGGTTGCCAGTTTGTTGCGGATAACACCATCACTGTACTCCGTTCCCACAAACAGCGAACAGACAATGGAAATCACCAGACCAAACACCAGTGTAGTAGAAAATGTCGCCTGGTAAATATCCACTGCCCGCGTTTCCCAGCCATGGCTCTCGATGGCACTTACCGTATCCCAGCCGATAAACAGACCATAAAATACAAGCACTGCCATTCCAATCCAGAACGATTTCATCTTCCGGAGGCGGACAAAATTTGCACGTAATAACTTACTCATCACTGCCACCTCCTACCAGACTCATATAGTAGCTTTCCAGACTTTCCTCCCGCTCCTGCATGGAACGTACTTCGCACTGTTCCTTCGCCAGACGCAGCGTCAGCTCTGTTACCCCGATGGTTCCGTACACATCCGCTTCCTGATCCGAAATAATGGTATACTCCAGTCCAAATTCATCCAGCACCCTCGCCAGTATTTTGGTATCCGAAACCGTAAGATGAATACACTTGCGGCAGGCTGCCTCCAGCTCTTCCGCACTGATTTCCTTCACCATCCGTCCGCCGTCCACAAAACCATAATGGGTCGCCAGCTTTGACAGTTCCTCTAAAATATGACTGGAAATCAGCACCGTAATCTGTTTCTCCCGGTTCAGTTTTAAAATCAGCTCCCGGATACCAATGATACCTTGTGGGTCCAGTCCGTTAATCGGTTCATCCAGCAGAAGTAAATCCGGGTCCCCCGCCAGTGCAATGGCGATACCAAGCCGCTGCCGCATACCAAGGGAAAAATTCTTTGCCTTCTTTTTTCCGGTATCGGAAAGCCCTACCAGCTCCAGCAGCTCTTTGATTCCGTCAAAGGAGGGACGTCCAAGCACCATGTACTGCTGCCGCAGATTTTCCTCTGCCGTCATATCCAGAAAAATAGACGGCGTTTCCACCACGGCCCCCAGCCGCCGCCTTGCCCGTTCAATAAAAACTCCGCTGTTTTTACAGTCATACAAGGTAAATTCCCCGCTGGTTGGCAGCTGCAGCCCTGCCACCAGACGAATCAGTGTCGTCTTTCCTGCGCCATTTTTCCCGACAAAACCATAAATCGCACCCTTCGGCACATTCATAGTAAGACCATTCAGCGCTTTAAACTGTCCATAGTGCTTGGTCAGTCCACTGGTCTGTAATACATATTCCATGTTATCCTCCATTCCGCCGCTTTCCGGCTGTATCCATTCTGACAGCATTCTTCCATTCCCAGACCATCTGGAACCTGTTCCTCTGTCTTTAGCTACAGCCTACCATCCCTCTGTTAAGAAAGCGGTTAAGGAAAACGTTAAGAAATGGTAAAGCCGACACCCCACACAGATTCAATATATTCTTCCCCGGAAGCTTCCTTTAACTTCCGGCGCAGATTGCTCACATGCACCTTCAGCGAATTTTCCACACAATCCGGCGTTTCCAGGGAAATACGCTCCAGAAGTACTGTCTTCGTCACTACCTGCCCGGCATTCCGTAAAAGGATTTTCAAAATGGCGTACTCCGTCCGGGTCAGACGTACAGTGACACCCCCCGCCTCTACACTGTGCTTTTCCAGATCCATGACAATTTCCCGGTGGGACAGGCGGATGTTTTCTCCCTGGGGTTCACTTTTCCGCAGCGCCACGGTAATCCGTGCCAGCAGCTCTCTTGTGTCAAAAGGCTTCGTAATATAGTCCACCGCGCCGTCCATCAGCAGGGACACAATATCCTCTACCCCTGCTTTGGCACTGACTACAATCACCGGAGTCCCTTTCAGCTTCGGCAGCAATTCTTCTCCCGATGCTCCCGGCAGCATTAAGTCCATTAATACAAGATCCGGCTTTTTCTGTTCAAACAAAAGCAGTGCTTCTGTGCCCGAATAGGCACGAAGCACCGCATAGCCTTCACTGGTCAGAAACTTTTCCACCATATCTCCAATATATACATCATCTTCTACGATAGCAATCGTCTTCATATCCTTCTCCCTTCCAGCGCAAACATATTTCTTTATTTTCTCGCCTGTTTATAGGCATACATCTTCTCATCTGCCTGCTGCATCAGTTCTTCCAGGGAACCATTCTCTCCCTTTGGTCTGACCGCAAAGCCATAGGAAGAAGAAATCGTATACGCAAAATCCAGTTTTCTGCTTTCTTCCAGAAGACGTTCTTCCACCGCCTGCCACAGGACAGAAAGCTCCGCTTCCGACAGTGCCAGCTGGATGGAAACAAATTCATCCCCGCCCATGCGGCAGACAAATCCACGTTTTCCAAGAATTTCTTCCAGTACCCGGCTGAAGATTTTCAGCAGTTCATCCCCCTTGTCGTGGCCAAACGTATCATTGACATACTTAAACTTATTCAGGTCCATATAGATAATCATAATGTCTTCCGATGTTTTTTTCTCCAGATAAGAAATCATCTTCATACAGGCGGCACGATTGCTGCATTTTGTCAGCGCATCCGCATACGTTTCCTTATCACTTTTATTCCAGCAGTAAATCAGGCGGGCAATACAGGCAATCAACGCCACAATCGCCGCAAACAATACCGTCTGCAGAACTTCCAGGCTTTCAAACTGCTGTACTATCTTATCCATCGGGATGCACTGTACAATCGTCCAGGTATAATCCGGCAGATAACAGGCCCGTGCCAGATATTCCCGGTCCTCCAGGACTATCGTGCCACTCCGGTCATCTTCCCACAAAAAGGCCTGCTGAATCAGGGAAACTTCGGATTTTTTCAAATCATACAACGTTTTTTCCGTTCTGATATTGCCGGAATCCGGCTCCGTCACATACGCCCCGGAACGGTCCAGTATAAAACAGTCCCCACTTAACAGCATCTCATCCCCGGCAATCATCTCCTGCACCGTACTCAGATCCACTGCGCCGCATAACACACCATTTTTCTGGTTTTCCCGGTCATACACGGACACACAGACGGTCATAATGGTCAGACCCTCCTCCTTATAAAACGGTTCCGTAATATATACCTCATTATCCATAACATCGGTATAAAACGACTCATTCCGCTGATTCTTTATGACACCTTCGTCAAAATAAAATCCATTGCCATCCCGGTTCATCACAAAAATATGATGGAATCCAAGTTTTTCCGACCGCCCGCATACAAACTCCGCCTGAACTTCCGGATTCATTTCATAAATCTCCGGATACGCTGCCAGAGCCTGCAACAGTGCCACCTTATCATCCACAAAAGTTTCAAACCGTTCTTTCTGGCTCAGGGAAGTCTTTTCCATTACAAGCCGCACAAAATCAATCTGGTTCTCTTCCGTCCTGCCTGTATACAGGTAGAAAAGTACCATCGTGATTATAACAAGCAGTGTCATCCCGGCCAGAAGCACCCGGTCAAACAATGTATAACGCAGCCGGAACATTACCAGTTTTTTTCGCCCCATACGTACACCCCGTTTAATTTCTTAAATAACCCATACCTTCCTCATTGCATTAAATCTTTCTTACACTGCGCCGCTCAATAAAATGCCCTTCTATCAAATGCATTCCCTGGCTGGTCTCACCACCTGTCATCTTCTGCAGCAGCAGATCCACACCCAGTTCTGCCATCCCTTCCATATTTACCGCATACGTCGTCAGCGGCACATTGCACAGTCCCGGATACAGGAAATCATCAAATCCTACGACAGATACATCCTCCGGCACCCGGTAGCCTGCCTCATTCAGCTCCCGGATTAAACGGCTGGCTGTCATATCACAGTTGCATACAAACGCTGTCGGCATTTCTTCCGGCATCACCATGGTATCATAATTGTTGCGTTCCCTGTCACGGTCATCAATAATCCAGTCTTCCCTGATTTTTTTCCCATGCTCCACCAGAGATTTCACATAGCCAAGATAACGGTCAGTAATACTTTTTGTAGACAGAAGTGTCCCAACAAAAGCAATATTTTCATGTCCCTTGTCAAACAGATAATTCGTCACAATATAACTGCCATAAAAACTGTTGGAAACCACGGAATCCTCTTTGATGTTGGAATCATAAAAATCCACATATACCGTTGGCGTGGAATAATGCTCCCGGAGCATTTTTAAGTACGTACTCCGGATACCGCCCAGTACAATCAGACCATCCACTTTATTTTCTTTTAAAAGCTTCGGCGGCACCGATGCCTTTTCATCACTGCTGCTCAGCACTTCCAGCATGACAAAACTGTTATTCCTTACCGCTGTCATGTTAATTTCCTGATACATCTCCCAGTAAAATGTCTGGTATTTTTCTATATAATCCTCCGGAACAATCACCCCGATATTAAAGCTCTGGGTACGCTCCTCCTGCTTTGCCACCGGCTTCTGGTACCCCATCTCCGCGGCTAATTTTTTTATTTTATTACGCATCTCATCACTGACACCTTTTTGGTCGGCAAGTGCTTTAGATACGGTTACTGTACTGACATTGAGTTTCTCCGCAATGTCAGACATTTTCACTGATTTTGCCATTTGTCATGCCCCCTGTAACCTATTTTTTTACTTCCAGTTAATCTCATTAACTTAATTTTAAGGTAAGTGAATAAAAATGTCAACAGGATTTCACTTTTTTAACAACGGGCATAACGTAACAAACAGGACATCATCCCCCACAGACAATGAACCATCACGGAACAGCCTGTATTCTGGACAATGTCCTGTTTGTAATTTTCTTACCCCGGATATTTCCCCGATTTTATGCCTCTACTACATGGTACAGAACTGCCTGGTTGTCTCCCCAGCCATCCTCTACCAGAATACCGGCATTCATCAGTGTGCTTCCAAGGTAGGTTCTCTCCCATCCCTCGATACGGTATGTCTTCTCCGGATCAAGTCCCAGCAGCTTTAAGTTACGGCTGCGTGGATTTGCACGACGCTTCACCATGACAAAGGTCACAAGTGCCTCCTTCTTATCCTTGGAAACCACCATGTATGCATCATGGGTATGGTTCTCCCGGTAGGAAGCCATTCTGTAATAGTCACCGGTACGCACCAGATCATTGTACTTGTGGTACATTGCGGTCTGTTCCGGAATCTGGTTTCTCTCTTCCTCACTGATTTTTGTAATATCCAGCTCATAACCAAAGGTTCCGGCCAATGCCACAATACCTCTGGTCGCAAACGGTGTACTTCTGCCAACAGTGTGGTTTGGACAATCACTGACATGGGCACCCATGGCGGACAGTGGATAAATCAGTGCTGTACCTTCCTGAATTTCCAGACGCTCAATCGCATCCGTATCATCGGAGCACCAGATCTGCGGACTGTAATACAGCATACCTGCGTCAAATCTTGCACCACCACCGGAGCAGTTTTCCAGCAGCAGGTTCGGGAACTCGGTAATTAAACGCTCCTGCATACGGTAAACGCCCAGCACATAGCGGTGGAAAATCTCTCCCTGACGTTCCTTTGGCAGAGCTGCACTGGCAATATCGGAAAGCGGACGGTTCATATCCCATTTTACATACTCAATGTTGGCACTGCGCAGAACCTTCGCCATTTTTTCAAAAATATAATCAGCCACTTCCTCTCTTGCAATATCCAGAACAAGCTGGTTTCTTGCAAGACCAGGCTCACGGCCCGGAACAGAAATTGCCCAATCCGGATGCACCTTATAAAGCTCGGATTCCGGACTGATCATTTCCGGCTCAAACCAGATACCAAATTTCATACCAAGCTTGTTTACCTCATCTACCAGATACTTCAGCCCGCCCTGAAGTTTCTCCTCGTTGACATCCCAGTCACCCAGGGCACGGTTATCATCGAAACGGTTGCCGAACCAGCCATCGTCCATAACAAGCATTTCAATGCCCAGAGGTGCCGCCTGTTTTGCAATCGCCAGAAGCTTTTCTGTATCAAAATTAAAGTAGGTTGCTTCCCAGTTGTTAATTAGAATCGGACGCTTCTTATCACGGTAGCTGCCGCGAATCAGGTGGTTTCTGTACAGGTCATGGAAATTACGGGACATACCGCCAAGACCCTCATTGGAGTACACCAGCACCGCCTCCGGTGTCTGGAACTCTGCGCCGGAAGTCAGCTCCCACTTAAAATCTTCCGGATTGATACCGGTCATCATGCGGATATTGTCAAACTGGTTGCGCTCCTGCAGCGTGCGGAAGTTACCGGAGTAAATCAGATCCATACCATAAACTTCACCCTTGTTCTGGTCTGCATTCTTCTCCAGCAGTGCAGTAAACGCATGCTCCTGATGACCGCCCTCCCCACGGTTGGAACGGGACATCTGAATCCCATAATTCACCGGAGTCCGGTCAATATGACGCTCTCTTGCCCAGCTTCCATATAAAATAATCTTGTCATATTCGTTGTTATCCAGATCAAAGGAAGCAGACATTGCCTTTGTTAAATACACGGTCTTGTCAGACTCATTCAGAATACGTGCGCTGCGCACCACTGCATCCACATCCGCAAATACACTGTAGGAAAGCACCACAGCAAGTTTTGCTTCCTTATCTTCCAGTGTCAGCTCCAGCGTTTCACAATCCTCTTCCTTTTCGCACCAGGTCGCCGGCAGTCCTTCCAGCTTCTTTTTTCCCTTAAAAATTTCGTGACTGCGGTACGTCAGCTTGGTTGCCCAGTGACCCTCGGAATCTTCCACACGCAGGGCACTCTCACGGAAATCGCCAATGCCGTGGGTCGGATATTCCATTGGGAACGCATCGTAAAAGCTTAAACGGTCTCTTCCGTTGCTTTCCGGCGTTCTCACACCCTCGTAAATACGCATTAAGTAAGACAGGTCTGCTTCTTCCAGCTTTTTGCCGTAATACGCATGACCCACAAAGCCCTCCTTGTCCACAATACCAATCACATAGCTGGTGTTCTGTGTATCCAGTTTAAAAATTCGCTCATTTTCAAAATATGTAATTCCCATACCATTCCTCCGTTTTATTTTTTATTCTACTGCATTTGATTTAATTACTGTCATTACCGGATTTTCAGGAGCCTTACAGATCTTTTTCGAAGGCTTCTGCTTTTTCATGTTAGCACACAATTCAAAAAATTACCACTCTTTTTTCTTAATTTTTCCCCAGAAAGCGCTTACAATAAAATTTATGAAAAATTATCAAAAAATCATTTGTAGTTTTCCGAAAAATGCGGTACAATAGTTGTACCTAAAGAACTTATTTGTAACTGCAAAAGGGTTACTGGTTTTCTTAGGCAGTACATTCAAAGGGGATGATCTTTTCATGGCACTCACAGTAAACCAGACACACATGATCTTAACACTCTTAAGCAACCGGCTTTCCGGTGAACGCGATGTCGTCAAAATCAGCCAGATTTTGAAAGACTTCGAAGCTGCCTTTATCGTAGATATTCCTACCTGGAAGTCCGATTTAAAGACTTACTTAAAGAAGGAATTATACGGCAACACTGCCCTGGGCGTATTAAAGCAGTGGCAGTAAGCAATTAAGTTCTGTGTCAGACACCCAAACACCCTATAAGTAAAGCCTCTTCCCGGCAGATTTCTGCGACCGCATGTTTCATCCGGTCTGCATCTGTTTACGAAGAGGCTTTTCCTTGTACATGATATTTACAACAGTACCTCTGCATTCGTTCCATAAAAAATGTCATCCCGTCCGGCTACCATCCGGCACAGCTTCTCGATTCTGTCCCAGTTTTCATTTCCTTCAAATTCATAACTGTGACCCCAGATATAAAAAATCTTCGGTTCCTCCGTCTCCATTGCCAGAAACTCTTCTGCCAGCTCAAACAGTCTCTCATCATCATGATGACAGGTTGGGCGGAACCGTAATAAATCCGTCTGCACATCAAAATTACCGGAATCCCACACCGTCCGGGCATACTGAAACCCAAGCTCCCGCAGCAGTTCCACCGTCGGGTCATCAAACGTACCATACGGGTACGCCATGCCCACCGGACGCTTTCCAAACAGCTTTGTCAGCCCCTCTGCGTCCTCCACCATTTCCTTCCTGGCTGCTTCCACACCAATTTCCACCAGATTCTGATGGGTCAGGGCATGGGCCGCAATCTCATGACCGGCATAAGACCGGATATGTTCTCTTAAATCAAGACGATTGACCGGTTTGCCTTTGTACTCCCAGCCACCAGAGGTCGGACCAAGACCGTAATTTAAGTTGAAGGTACATTTCAAGTTGTACTTGTTAAAAATTTCAATAAGACGGAGATCGGGGGTGACTCCGTCATCGTAACTGAATGTAATTGCTTTTTTGTAGGTTTTTGTCCAGTTCATAGTTGTTCCTCCCTAATATCCAAACATAAACTCATCTAAATCCTGTAATGCTTCTTTTAACTCCGCATCCTTTTCCCGCTCGATTAGTTTTTCTATAAAAAGCCCATCATCGTCCGTATATTCTGCATCTATGTCATAAGACATACGCACCAGTCTGTATAACCTTCTGCTCTTTGCAGAATCATGACTTTTACAGAACTCTTCAATTATAATTCTTGACAGTTCCTCCATACATTTCTCCTTTCTGGCTATCCCCGTTCAGACCCTGGCTGTGCTGAATTATCCACATCTGCTATAATTCGGCCACCAGTTTTCCACAAATCTCCACGTTTTGTTCTACTTCACTAAACAACAAAACAGCTTCTTCTGTCTGCTCCATATTCGCACACTGCCAGACTCTTTCACAACACTCCACCAGTAAAGAAATCACACCTGCAGTCCGTTCATTTTCCCCATACAGTTCCTCAATTTTATTTCCAAGGGCAACCATAACTTCCTGCATGGTCGCCAGCAGTTCCACTGCTGTATTCTTCTCCCCTGCCGCCAGCAGACTCCGTACAGCCGGTCCTGCCTCCTTCAGTACAGAAACCAGTTCCTGTAATTCCTGTTTTCCTGGCTGCCGGGACTCCGGAATATCCTCCGTCTTCTGCTGTTTTGCCTGCTCCTGCTTCATCGCAAGCATAGCCTTCAACCCCTCCTGCGTTTCCCGCAGACCGTTATAATAAGGACTTCCATCAAATCCCTCCTTCTCCCACGGCAGACGTTTCCAAAACTGGTTTGCCAGTTCATAATCCTTCACTGCATTGGCACAGACTGCTGCCGCCTGAAAGACCTGGACGGCATACTCTTCATCCCCATAACTGGACAATCCAAGCTGATTCTGTACAATTGCCTCCTCCGGATGGGTTTTAATCCATTCCCACGCCTCCATATAAAGCGGCGCATATTCTAAAATACGGCGCACATTCCCCTCCGGTGCCGACAACTCCACCATAAGCCCCGCCAGAGCCATCTGCCCCATCTGGCTCTGAGGATACTTCTCCCGCACCAATGCCGCCTGGGCAACTGCCCCCGGATAGTCTTTTTTCATTTTATAATAACGGACAGACGCCACCAGAAGCCACTGGGAACAGGCATCCCCCAGCTGTCCTTTCGCTTTCAGTTCCTTCATGCTATCGAGACAAAACCGAAACCCTGCATCCCTTGTGTCCTGACAGGAATATAATTCCTGCACCATCTGGGCACAGTTCCGTGGAGTCATGCCATGCTCTGCCAGCTCCTGTTTTAACAAAGTCACATTTCGTATCTGATGCTTCTTTTTCTCTTCCTCATTCTGAAACACATAACCATAATGATGTGCAAAACAGGAAAACTCCTTGTGTGGATCATATACTTCATTAAAATGCTCATGTACCTTGCCCACAAACCGGGTATTCTGCGTTCTGCGCACCATGCGTCCTGCAATTCCCATACTGGAGCCACCATCCGCATTATAGTTCTTTATGTAATAATATCCGCTGCCATACTGCAGGTATTCTCCACTCTGGAAGAAATTCACCAGTTCCTGCACATCATCGAATACTTCATCATCATCCAGATACAGAAACCACTCACCATTCGCATGCTCCATACAGACATTCCGCGCTGCAGCAAAATCATTACACCAGATAAACGGGTATATTTTGTCTGTGTATTCCCGGACAATTGCAATCGAACCATCCGACTCTGCGCCCTTGGTATCCACCGCAATAAGTTCACTTGGAACAGCCGTAAGAAGTGGTTTCAGTGCTTCCATAACACTGCGGATATGCTGGATACGATTGGAAACGAGAATACCAATTGTGAGTTTTATCGGGGATTGAATATAATTTGGCATGTAACCTCTCCTTCTATCATCAATGATAAAATTATTATAACCTTCCCTTAGTATAGCGGATATTAAAAGAAATTACAAACAAATCCGGAAAACTATTTGCAACACCCATTTTTCTTCCGATATACTAAATACAATACCTGATTGGTAAGGAGATAAACTATGCTTACACTCAATGAAATTACTGAAAATTTGAAACAGCTTTTCGCTCTGGAGGAATACTCCACAGCAGCGCAGATTATAGAAACAGCCAGAGAACTCCCGGAACTTTATGATGATACAATTGCCATTTACGATGCCAGTCTTTGCCAGTTAAACAATGACTACCCTCAGATGTGGACTGCCATCCAGCGTGGTCTCTCCTGTAACTACAGAAATTTTGAATTGTATCTTCTGCTGGGAGAATATTACTTACCGACCAACCCGGACCAGGCCTGTCTCTGCTTTGAGAACGCCTTATTTTACTGCACCGATGCCGATGATTCCGCCCTCATCCAGTCTTACATCGATAACTTAAAAAATGAATGCCGGATTACAGTCCAGAAAACCTCTTTCATTATCCTGTCCTGCAGCCTGCTGGCTTACACGAAAAACTGCATTGAAAGCATCCGGGCCACCGTTCCGGAAACTGCCAGGGAAATTATTGTGGTGGACAACGCCTCCACCGATGGAAGTATCGCCTGGCTCAAAGAACAAAAAGACATCATCGTAAGAGAAAATAAAGAAAATTCCGGATTCCCAAAAGGCTGCAATGAAGGAATCGAACTTGCTTCCAGGGAAAATGACATTTTTCTCCTCAATAATGATACCCAGCTGACTCCAAATGCATTGTTCTGGTTACGCATGGGATTGTATGAAAATGAAACACATGGAACTGCCGGAAGCGTATCCAACTGTGTACCAAACCTGCAGAAAGTTCCTTTGAACGACTTCTCCATCCATGCCCAGTTAAGTTTTGGAGAAAAAAATAATGTCCCAATGAACCACCCATACGAAGAAAAACTGTTTCTTATCGGTTTTGCCCTTCTCATCCGCCGGACTGTCCTTGACAAACTTGGCGGTCTGGATGAACGCTTCTCTCCAGGAAATTATGAAGATACCGATTATGGTCTTCGTGTACTTCAGGCAGGATACAAAAATATCCTTTGCAAAAACAGTTTTATCATCCATTTTGGCAGTAAAACATTTGAAAAAACAGAACAGGATTATGACACTCTGCTGAACACAAATAGAAAGAAATTTAAAGAAAAGTGGGGAATTGACGAAAGCCATTCCCTGTATCCCCGTCAGGAACTGGCAGCCCGTATTACTGAAGACCAGGAAACACCGTTCACTCTCCTGGATATTGGCTGTGGATGTGGTGCCACCGCATCCTTTCTGAAAGGAAAATACCCACACGCCACCATACACGGAGTTGAAATTTCCCCAACCCATGCCGGCATAGCCGGTCACATGCTGGATGTCATTTGTGCTGATATTGAAGCGCTGGATTTTCCATGGCCGGAAAACTATTTTGACTATGTGATTCTGGGGGATGTTCTGGCGCAGCTGCGCCAGCCTGCCCACCTTCTAAGAAGACTGCACCGGCATGTAAAAAAAGGCGGCCATATTATTGTCAGTATGCCTAACATCAAGCACTACTCCTATATACTGCCACTTATTATTAAAGACCGTTTTCCATCCAAGGAAAACGACATTCCTGATACCACACAGCGTAAACTGTATACCGGAGAAGAACTCCTGCGTCTTATCTCAGGCAACGGATATCACAATATCGAATACTACAGTTACACTACCGCAGGAACCCCCGATGAAGCCACATCAGAGCTGATTGACTTACTGGTTTCTCTTTCCGAATCAAAAGAGCGGTTCCCTTATCTGGCATACCAGTATATTGTGAAGGCGCAGAAGACAGAGTTTTAAGAAATTTAATGATATGCTCTCAAATTCGAACCAAGGATTGGAGAACAGAGAAAATATACCGGAAGAATACTTGCGGTAGGAATTGCTTATGATAAAGAAACGAAGAAACATGAGTGCAGGATAGAGGTGTTAAGAACTTCCTAAGCTCTGTTGAATTTTAACTTTAAATTCACCTGTTCCAGGGGACTGTAAAATAACAGGACTGTTGCAAATTTATTTTTATCGGCAACAGTCCTTTGTTTTTTGGCAGTCCCATTATTTTTTATGCCTCCTTGCCTTAAATGACCTCTGGACTTTCTTTCACAAACCTCACATAATTGTTATAAAAAATTCAAAGGAGTACCTTTATAATGAACACATTAACTACTTATATCACCGAATACCTGGACTACTGCCAGCTCCGCAAGCATTTAGATAAAAAAACACTAAAATCTTATCGTATTGATTTACTGCAATATGCAGAGTTCTGTCTTAATTTCCCTGAAACATTTCATAAAAACACGGTAGACCAATACATCACCCACCTCCATAACCGCTTCCAGCCTAAAACCATCAAAAGAAAAATTGCAAGCTTAAAAGCATTTTTTCATTATCTAAGATATATGGAAGTCCTGC
The DNA here is from genome assembly GCA_017938285.1 of Lachnospiraceae bacterium. Taxonomy (GTDB): domain Bacteria; phylum Bacillota; class Clostridia; order Lachnospirales; family Lachnospiraceae; genus SIG299. Next base: position 676 of record JAGBBW010000096.1, on the reverse strand, counting down.
TCGACGATCCATTTGACCGCCTGGAACTCCGTTTTCGGGAACCTAAGCTTTTACCCAAAACCATTCCATTTCACTCCCTGCAAAAATTTCTCACCACCCTTTATACCAGAAAAAGCCAGGCCGCTACCAGTTATCAGCTGCATTGCTGTATTCGGGATATCGCTGTCATTGAATTACTTTTTGCCACCGGAATGCGTATCTCTGAACTCTGTTCCCTCCGGCCGTCAAATATCGACCTGGAAAACCATACGGTTCTAATTTACGGCAAAGGAGCCAAAGAGCGTCTTCTCCAGATTGGAAATCCGGATGTTCTGGCCGCACTACAACTATACCAGAATACCTTCCAGAAAGACATCGAACACTGCGGATATTTTTTTACCAACCGCCTGCACCAGAAATTATCCGACCAATCTGTGCGCTTCATGATAAATGATTACGCCAGACTGGCCGGACTCGACCAGCATATTACACCACATATGTTCCGGCATACGTTTGCAACCCTTTTGCTGGAACAGGATGTGGATATACGGTATATACAAAAAATTTTGGGGCATAGTTCCATTAGCACAACAGAAATTTATACTCATGTATCCAGTGCAAAACAGAAGGATATTTTATTTCATAAGCATCCGAGGAATTTGATGGAGGTGGATAAAGGATAATTTGATATTATCCT
>JAGBBW010000095.1 GCA_017938285.1 Lachnospiraceae bacterium | reverse complement strand
TTGGCTCAAGTGTGGCTGTTAGTGTTGTGGGGGCTACCGTTGATTCTACTATCGTAGTCGGAGTGACCCCTTCTGCGGACTGCTGTTTCGCACAGCCAGCATCTGCAACGCCCAGTATTACAAATAAACATAGTAAACATATTTTTCTCATAATTGTTATCCCCTTTCTTCTAAAGTCAGTGTCAAGTCTACGCACTAAAAATATCCATAACCCCTGATAAAGTCTATAAAACTTTTATCTCTCCTTTCTTGGGTTTAGGTATCCCAAATTTCACTTCGGAAAACCAGTCAAGGCTGGACTGAAATCCCAGCCTTGACAAACTTTTGAAGTAAAATATAATCAGCCAGCCCAAAAGAAAGTAAGAGCGTTTTACATAATTCGTTTTACACTACCAAAACTAAAAGTTACCACAATGTTTTCATTACATATCCATTATTTAACCAAAAATCTGTATCTGTTACTTTTATTAATGTCTTATCTGCATAATCATCATCCTCATCTGCACACACTTCTATAATCAACATTCTTGATTTGTCACTAGTCTGCCAATTATAAAATAAAATTATATGATTAGATTTTTTCCTACCGTTCGCGTCAGTATAGTCATATCTTACCAGATAATCCATTGTTTCAATAGTCTCTTTAGTAACAGTAGTACCATATTCATCAAAATACCATGTTCCCTGCTTCGAAATGTCATATGCTGCACAAACAAGACCACTGCAATCCAAGCCTGCGGTCCCTGATACTTTTTGGTTTCCATTACTCGTATCAACATTTCCTGCAATATATCCAGCATTTATTGCTTCCACAAAATTATCATATGAATAATTATTGGATGTATAACGTGAATCATAACCTCCCCAACAGTAAGGAATCCCTGTCATTTTCACAGTTCCGCCATTCTTTAGCGCACCGCTATCCACAATATCCTGAATATAGTCCGGCAAATCCACATAAGCATCCTTATTAGCAGGAATATCCACATTCTCCGCCGACAACGTCCAGCTCTGCATCGTAATCAAATTCGCTCTCTCCAGCACCTCTTCTCTTGTCAGGGAAAGTGACACAGGAGCCACAGCATACTGCATCTGCTCTGCTACTTCATATTCTTCTGCCATTGCCATTACTTCATCCAGTCGGGAGTCACTCACTCTGCCCAGAGCCACTTTACGGATTTCCAGTCCTGTTTCGGTTGGAACCATCATATATACACTGCCTTTTTTGCCAATCTGAACATACTGGTTTGGACGGTATACAAACTCTTCCAGTGGAACTCTGGCACTACCCATTGCATTTCCATTCTCATCCACTGCTGCAATGCTGATTTCACCAAGAAGCATACTACTTTCTACCAATGTAGTCTGCATTTCATAATGACAGTCTTTTCCGTCACCCAGGTACTTGGAATAGGCAACTTCCGGTGCTCCAACACATTCCAGTGTTTCCTTCTTCAGAAATTCTGCTGATTCACCGTCAAGGTCATAAAAGTATAAATCATACCAGTCGGAAAGACACAGGCTGCCATCTCTCTTAACGCTGATATTGCGGACATCAACATATTCCAGCTCCGACAGTTCATAGGACGTTACTGCCCCATTGACAGAATAAACAACCAGCGTTACTTCTCCATTATAACTGTCACTGACATACAACGTTCCGTCCGGCATCATGGCAAAGCACTGTGGTGCTTTTACATCCGTCAGCGTAATGGACTCTGCAAATCTTCCTCTTACATAATGATTGATTCTGTCATTTACCGTGTCTAATATGTAGATGGAAGATTCATTCTCTACATAGAATGCCTCCGGTCCTGCTCCATAGCCCTGTTCATTTCCGCTATAGTAGGATACTTCTCCTTCGGCTTCTCCGCATTCTACCTCTAACACATTGTTGAAAGACGCTCTGCCAAAAGTTCCCCATGTTGTACTTTCCTCCATTGCCAATGCTTCCAGTGCTGGCATTCCGACAACCATAGTGGCAGCCAATGCCACACTAACTAATTTCTTTGGCAAATTCATCTGTTTTTCTCCTTTAAATAAAATATTACTTTATTCCTCTGTGCACAGGAGTCATTCAGCTCTTTAAACATACACCTGTTTTTTTCCTTTTACAAGGGACAGAACTGTCCTGTAGGACAGTTCTGTCCCTTGGCAGGATATATTTTTTCCTGTACACTTACTCAGGAAGCACGGATTCACCCGGTGTTTCCTTATGTAAACAAATTTTAAAGTAACTATTCGAGGAGGTACCCTATGAAAAACTTTACCAAAAAACTTTATAACCTGTTTCTGCTTGCTCTTTGTGTGTGCGCACTTTCCGGTATAACAGCAACTGCCACGGAAGAAGAACAGGATGAGCCATATGCAATCGAAATAATTGATGATTCTCCAGAAAAAGAACAGTCTGACTACTAATCAATTTGGCTCAATTCTTTTTTATAATGCCTCTCATAAAAAGGAGATTCGCCTAACTGTGCCAGAATAATACAGGTTTCAAGTTTCTTTTTATACCGTTGTACCTGTTCCGGATTGGACCAGTCCATTTCCTGTTTTTCATTCCACATATTACTGTGGTAATTGATATAAAACATATTTAACCGTCTGCACATCAAATCATACCGCATAATCTTTTTTCCCAGTGCATTCGATGCTTCATATTCTCCCATATTGCCCAACTCACTGGCAATATGGGACATAACCAGTTCATACTGCCGGATCCAGGAAAACAGCGTTCCTTCTTCTTCGTAATCACTATAAATTTCCTGAAACATCTGCGAATACTTCTGATTTCCTGTACTTTCCTCCAGCTTTAACATAATACTGTAAACACACAGTATTTCATGTGATGTCAGATACTTTTTCCCTTCCCGGTCCACACCCTGTAATGGCATGGTACACTCCAGTGCCTCTATCATCCGCCTGATGTATTCCTCTGGCGCCAGCGTCTGCTTCTGATTTGCCAGAATTGTTTCCTGACGCAGAATATACTGCCGGTTAATCGGATGTTCTGCCGAAATTTTTTCTTTGAGCTGTGCCAGAAGCTCCTCTGCCTGTTCCCGTTTCCGCTCATCACTGTAGTGTTCCAGTTCCTCTGTCAGCTTCCAGCTTTTCCGGTTTACTCCTATCAGGCGCATACTCTGGTACTCCCCGGTCAGACCTACCCGCTTAAGCATCCGGTGCACAATATATGGCTGGGTTCTCGTCTGCCCTTTTTCCAGACGGCGCATGGTTTTCAGGGAACAGATACCGTCACACAGCTGCTCCTGCGATAAGCCCAGCATAATTCTTCTGCGGCGGATCACTTCAGAAAAACAGTACACTTCCTTATCCCGATAGACATAACAGGAATCTTTCGTGCGCAGAAGCTCCTCCGCTGCTTCCCTGGCATCATTTTCCTGACCATCCAGTTCCAGTACTTCATAGCATATTTGCCGCAATGCCTCCTGCCAGTCACAGGACTCCTGATACCACTGTACGAATGCGGCTTTGTCCTGTCCCTCCGACTGTTCTCCAAAGGTTTCTGCTATCTGCTCCGGTACTCCAAAAAACTGTTGTGTCAGCATCTCCCCTGTTACTCCTGTAAGTTGTTCTATCAATTTTTTTCTAAGCTCCAGAAGCTCCCACAGGTAAAACATCTTTCTCTGGCTGCGCAGCAGCTGTATTGCCTGGTTACACAGTTCCAGTGCCTGACAGAAAACCTGCGGTTTCTCCTGTTCTTCCATGGAAGCCAGCAGTTTCCGGCAGGTGTACCAGCAGGCTTTCGGATATATCCTTGCCCGGATATCCTCTCCCAGTCCGGAATGCTGAATATAATGCAGCAGTTCCAGATAGTCTGCCACTTTGGAAGACTGCTGCCAGTGCAGACATTCCAGTATCATGTCCAGCTCTTCCAGAGACAACAACAACTCCTGTAATGGCACTTTTCTCCACCGTGGAACCGTAAGACGCAGTGCTTCCTCCTGGGCTGTAACTATTTCTTCTGCCGGACTGCCTGCCCTTATCATGCACTGGACACCCAGACAGAGCATCTGCTGATGCTCCAGACGGTTCTCTTCTGTCCAGACTTTCTTATACTGCCGGAGCAGTTTTCCTGCAAGGGCGGTATCTCCCTTTTCCACGGCATTTACGATGCATTCCCTCTTCCGCCATTCCTCATACTCTTCCAGCGGAACAAAATCTTCCATGGCACGTTCCGCCAGCCCCAGGCGTCCGAACAACCGCCCTCGCATAAGCTTGTCCGCTGCCCGTTCTCCTTCTTCTATTTTTATCATCATGGAAGAGGAACAGAGACCTTCACATAACATCTCACTGCTAATTCCTCTCTCCTCTCTTTCTTCTCTTAAAAATTCACCAAATACATACACCATGATTTTCTCCCCGGATACACTGCCAATATTCCTGTACATCTTATCCTATTTTTACTTCCAGAATACGGCAGATTCATGACACATTTTTTACATTTCTGTTATAATTTTTTTCCGAAACCTTTTACGCCGGCCCCCTTCTTATATCACACAAAAAAAGAGGAATCAGCCTCCGGTTCTTTCCGTGACCATTCCTCTTTTTCTATCTTTTTTATATTCACAATCCTAGAGCTGTACGCATCCGGTCCGTTTTTTCTTCTTACGGAGCAATGCACAAACGCCCCACAGCACTGCTGCCACCACGACCGCAGCTGCAGCTATAAGAAACGCTTTCCTATCCTTTTTCTCCGGCTGGGACTCCGCAAAACATTCCAGGGTAAGTCCGGATTCTTCTGTTTCCGGTTCTTCCTCCTGTACCATTCCGTCCTTCTCTTCTTCCGGTTCTTCTTTTTGTGCAGGCACTTCCTCCTCCACGTTGTTTTCCACCAGCAGCGTTTCTTCCGTGTCCGGTTTTCCACAATCCTCTTCTGTTACCGCCATGTTTTCCACAGTTTCCTCCTGCTCTTTTTCATACATATTTTTTCTGCGGCTGCTTTTGTTTAACCATACCATGAAGAACTCCTCCCTTCGTAAAAACATACCCTCTGTTGCCGTATTGCCCTGACTGACCCTGCTTTTTTCTCTCTTATTTATAATTTACTGTATCCGCCGTGATTTGTAAATACTTTTTACAAGTCTTTACGTTACAGTTCACTCGTACCTCGCAAACTGTAACGTCTTTACCAAAGCATCACGTTTTTTTACTGCTCTGCAAAACAAAAATTTGCTATTGTATTATTTGCCATTATCGTTTATACTGGTATCAGTGTAAGGTACTGCATAGCTTGGGTATTCTTGCTAAACTTAAACGATTAAGTAAAATTGTGGAACAAACAAGGAGGATTAGTTATGAAGTTCGGTTATTTTGATGATGCCGCAAAAGAATACGTGATTACCACGCCAAAGACTCCCCTTCCATGGATTAACTACCTTGGAACCAACGAGTTCTTTTCCCTGATTTCCAATACCTGCGGCGGTTACAGCTTTTATAAGGATGCAAAGCTTCTGCGTCTGACCCGTTACCGCTACAACAATGTTCCTTACGATAACAATGGTAAGTATTATTACATAAAGGATGGCGATTCCATCTGGAATCCGGGCTGGCAGCCAACCAAGACTGCGCTTGATTCCTACGAGTGCCGCCACGGTATCGGCTACAGCCGTTTCACTTCCACAAAGAACGGCCTCACCGCTTCCGTTTTAGCGTTCGTTCCAAAGAGCGACAACTGCGAAATCAACCAGGTTACCTTAACCAATACTTCCGATGCCGCCAAGGAAATCTCCCTGTTCTCCTATGTAGAATGGTGTCTTTGGAATGCAGACGATGATATGAAGAACTTCCAGCGTCTGCTCAGCTGTGGTGAGGTGGAAATCAAGGGTTCCACCATCTACCACAAGACCGAGTACCGTGAAAGAAGAAACCACTACGCCCTGTTCTCCGTAAATCATCCGATTGACGGTTACGATACCATCCGTGATGATTTCTTAGGTATGTACAACGGCGTCGACCATCCGGAAGTAGTAGAGGCAGGCCAGGCAAAGAATACCGTTGCCAGCGGCTGGTCCCCAATCGCTTCCCACCAGATTAAGGTAAAGCTTGCTCCAGGCGAAACAAAGACCTTCGTTTTCGTCCTTGCTTATATTGAAAATCCACAGGAAGAAAAGTGGGAGTCCCACAATGTTATCAACAAAAAGCCTGCGGAAGAACTTCTTGCAAAATACCAGACAGACGCAGACGTGGATGCTGCTTTAGCAGAACTCAAGGCTTACTGGGCAGACCTTCTTTCCCGCTACACTGTATCCTCTGCGGATGACAAGGTAAACAGAATGGTAAACATCTGGAATCAGTATCAGTGTATGGTTACCTTCAACATGTCCCGTTCTGCTTCCTACTACGAATCCGGTATCGGCCGTGGTATGGGCTTCCGTGACTCCTGTCAGGACTTACTTGGTTTCGTTCACCTGATTCCAGACCGTGCAAGAGAGCGTATCATTGATATCGCTTCCACACAGTTTGAAGACGGCAGCGCATACCATCAGTACCAGCCACTGACCAAGAAGGGTAATGCTGACATCGGCGGCGGCTTCAATGATGACCCATTATGGCTCATTGCCGGAACAAGTGCCTATGTCCGTGAGACAGGCGACACCTCCATTTTACAGGAAAATGTTCCGTTTGATAATGATTGGGCAAAGGCAACTCCATTGCTTAACCACTTAAAGCGTTCCTTTGATTTTATTGTAAACCACAAGGGACCACACAATTTACCACTCATCGGTCGTGCAGACTGGAATGACTGTCTGAACTTAAACTGCTTCTCTGAGCATCCAGGTGAATCCTTCCAGACCTTTGGTCCAAGTGAAGGTCCGGTAGCTGAGTCCGTATTCATTGCTGGTATGTTTGTTAAGTATGGTGAAGAATACGCACAGCTTTGCGAACTGATGGGCGATGAAAAGGAAGCCGCTTACGCAAGAGAAGAAGTGAAGAAGATGTATGACGCTATCCTGAAGGACGGCTGGGACGGCGACTGGTTCGTTCGTGCTTACGACGCTTACAGCCACAAGGTTGGTTCCAGGGAATGCGAAGAAGGCCAGATTTTCATCGAGCCACAGGGCTTCTGTGTACTGGCTGGCGTTGGTGTGGAGGAAGGTCTTGCAAAGAAGGCTCTCGACTCTGTAAGGGAAAAGCTGGATACCAAGTACGGTATTATGATTTTACAGCCTGCTTACACCAAGTACCACTTAGAGCTTGGCGAAGTTTCCTCCTACCCACCAGGATACAAGGAAAACGCAGGTATCTTCTGCCACAACAATCCTTGGGTTTCCATCGCTGAAACCGTAATCGGCCGTGGCGACAGAGCATTCGAAATTTACAAGAAGACCTGTCCTGCTTATGTAGAAGAAATCAGTGAAATCCACCGCACCGAGCCTTACGTTTACTCCCAGATGATTGCCGGAGCAGACGCCAAGTTCCACGGTGAGGCAAAGAACAGCTGGCTGACAGGTACCGCAGCATGGACCTTCGTAAACATCTCCCAGTACATTCTGGGTGTTTACCCAACCCACAACGGTCTTTCCGTTGACCCATGTGTACCAGCAGGTTTTGGTGATTTCACACTGACCAGACGTTACCGTGACGCTATGTACAACATTAAGGTAACGAACGCAAACAATGTCCAGAAGGGCGTTCAGAAGCTGATTGTGGATGGCGAAGAGATTACCGGAACTACGGTTATTCCTTATCAGAAGGGCAAGACAGAATATAATGTTGAAGTTGTGATGGGCTAAGCTGACACATAACAATAAATAATTTATACTATTAATGGCTGTTGAAAAACAATATTTAGGAAAACGCTTTAATCAGCGTTTCCTTAAATACCGTTTACAACAGCCATTTTTATTATGAAAGGAAATCACTCTCCTATCAACACGTTTTTTCCTTCAAATGCAAACCCATATCTGCGGATTTTTTCTTTGGGAAAACCTTTTGCCGCCAACTGTGCCACATACTGCTTTTCCTCAATCTGCTTTAACGCTGCTGCAAGCGTATCCTCCAGCGTTTCTTCCCGCCGTTTATTTTTTACCTTAAACTCCAAAATAATGGCGTCATCTTTTTCCGGATGTTCCGGCTCCAGCATAACATCATACCGTCCAAAGCCGCTCTCCCGGTTGGAAGTAATCATATATCTGCCAGTCAGTTCCACTATCAGTCCCAGCACAAACCCATGATAAAACCGTTCCGGTTCTGCTCCGTGGGCTTTGCTTCCGGTATCAAAATAGCTGAATACCTGCAGGGACACCCGGTTCATATATTCATTCATGGCGTCAAGGTCACCAATCAGCAGCGCTTCGACAAAATCATTGTAATCCCCTTCCGTCCGGGCAAACCAGCGTCCAATCATACTGCGGAACATCAGGCTGACTTCGTAATTCGTCAATGCCAGTTCGTACATCGGCTCCTGATTGATTGGAATATCCTGATACCTTTCGTAAGAAAGCACCTTCAGATATCCACTGGCCAGTAAAAGGCTCCACACGGCGGCTTCACTGCCATCCAGCTGGTTATAAACAATCTGTTCATCAATAACAGAACGGATACTTTCTCCATGAAGCAGAAGCTCAAATTTCTTTTTAATTCTGGAATCTCCCTCCCGCAGAATCTTTCCAACCGGACTGTTGGCACTGGTGTTGGCCCAGTAAGCAGCGTACTTCTGTTTATCTAAAAAATTCAAAATCGACCACGGATTATATATATCCGTGTAATTTCCAAATATAAATCCGTCATACCATTGTTTTACTTCTTTCTTTTCCCCAGAAAGTCCAAGACTATCCAGAACTGAAAACACTTCTTCCTCTGTAAAGCCAAAGGCGGTAGCATACTTATCTGACGTTGTTGTTACTACTTCCAGATGATTCAGATCTGAAAAAATAGATTCTGAATTTTCGCAAGAAAATTTATTGATCCTTGTAATTCCGGTCATGATTGCCCTTGCCATCTGCGGATTCGTCTTAAACGCAGAGTTAAACATGCTGCGGATAAACGACACCAGTTCCTCCCAGTAACCATGCACAAAAGCTTCCTGCATGGGAGTATCATACTCATCCAGCAGAATGATTACTTTTCTGCCATGATAGCGGCAAAGATAATCAGATAACTGGTATAATGCCAGCGTGGCGTCACTGTCATCCATCGACTCCGACACCCGCTTAAAATAGTTCACATCCGTTTCATACAACAGACCACTATCCAGCAGATACGAATGCTCTGCATACAAATTCGCCAGAAGCTGGCAGATTTTCTTACGGGTGGTCGGAAAATCCTTTTCTTTTATATTCGCAAAAGAAAGACTGATTACCGGGTAGGTTCCCTGTAAGTCCTGGTATTTTTTCTCATTCCAGATGGAAAGTCCCTCGAATAAATCACTTCTTCCTGCATATCCGATAGAAAAAAACTGCTCCACCATACTCATATTCAGCGTTTTTCCGAAACGGCGCGGACGGGTAATTAATGTAACATCATCTCCGCTTTCCCACCATTCCTTAATAAAGGAAGTCTTATCAATATAAAAATAATTTCCTTCCCTGATTTTATTAAAACTCTGCACACCAATTCCTACATTTATCGTCATTTTTTCACTCCCTTCCTTACAGAAAAAATCCGCTATACCATGTAACCATAGTATAGCGGATTTTTGGGCAAATTACAAATCATTTATAGCACTCGGCTTAAGCCAATACCTGTTCTGTTTCCTGCTGTTCCTTATTATTATCCAGCACCTTACTGCACATAAGAAACGGACACACCATAATTGCCAGCACTCACAAACAGTCCTTCATGGCTTATGTGGTCAAAGAAGATTAATATGTCCACTTAAATTGCTTGCTTCGTTTAAATATAAATCCAAACAACAAATAACCAATTAATAACCAACTTCCACTAATAAGTATAAAAATAGTGAAATCTTTGAAACTATTTGTACCTGCTACCAGTTGTAACACATAATGTGCACCATAGGAAAGTGGATTCGTATATATTAGATAATCAGGAACTTTCATAATACTTCCTGAAAGGAAGAGAAACAAATATCCAATAATACTCACAAACGAAGCAACCTTAGTAAATATTAACGTAATAGCAGACAAAATGTATGATAATCCCATAATGCCTACACAAACCAGAATCCCGACATAAATATATTCTATACGAAACAGATTTTCCGTTTTAATAAAAAAGGAGGCAATTAAAGCCGTAATAATCGCCTTAATGAAGTTAATGGTAAACCATACAAGAGTTTTGGCCGTAATAATTCCTACAATTGAACACGGCTTAATCATCAAATTTTGCAGTGTTCCCAGTTGCTTTTCTGTAGATATACACATTGAAGCTTCAGATAAAACACCTTCTGCCAAAATCCATAAAACATAACTAAACACTTTTTGCCCACTGTCACCATCAGTATTAATAACAATTGCAAGAAGAAGTAAATCCGTAATTAAAGCTACTATGTAATCAGGATAATAACTTACCGCTTCTGTTAAAGTCTTTTTAAATTCAGCTCTAATCAGTTTCATCCAACGCCTCCTTAATGATTTCTTCTATTTCAAGTACTTTACGCTTAATTTCAATTATTTCTTTATTAAAATAACGCGCATATATATCCTTAAACATGCCTTCCACTGTTTCGTTTTTAACAATATTATCCTCCACATATGAAACAATGTAGTTTTCGGTACTTTCATAATTTTTTACATCAAAATTTGATACCTTTCCATCTTTAAGTATCAAAATACGAGCATCCAATTTTTGCACCACATCCATCTGATGTGTTGTCAGAATAACCGCCATCTTTTCCTCTTTTACTATTTCATTCAAGGTATGAATAACAGACAACTTACTTTTTATATCAAGACCTAATGTTGGCTCGTCTAACAAAAGTAACTTTGGTGAAGACATCAGCGCAATAATAAGTGCCAATTTTTGTTGCATTCCACGTGAATACTCTCCAACTTGTTGTTCAAGTGCCTGTTCCATTTCCAATACGCTGACATATTTTTCTAGTTTTAAATTATTCTTAGCTGATATTCCCATGAGTTCTGCAAAATATTCTATATTTTGTCGCCCAGTAAGGTAGTCGTAGACGTTGACACTTGATTCAAGCAATGCACTCACTTTTGAAAAGTACTCCTTATTATTGTATTTACTAATATCCTTACCGTCAAAACATATTACTCCTTTGTCTGCTTTAAGCATTTTCAAAATGCAATTTATGGTAGTAGTTTTTCCGCTACCATTATTTCCTAATAAACAAACAATTTCGCCTTCCGAAACACTAAAAGTAATTCCTTTTAATACCTGCTTCGAATGAAATGATTTTTTAATATCACATACTTCTAGCATTTACTATCTCCTTAATAATTTCAATCTCATTATCATAAAATATCTCTTTTTCACACCTAAATCCATGAATTCTGTTTCGGTATTCGCAGCCACCATAACATACCGGATACAACTCACAATTGATACAATTCTTATTGTCTGGTTCATATGACAAATATTTCTGTAACGTCTCGTAATAAGCTTTTGTTCCGTAATCTTTCATATCTGAAACACAATAATTTGGATTATCTACAGCATTTATACATTTATATAATTTTCCGTCCGCTCCAATAATAAAATAATTCTCTTGTGTCATTGCACATCCTAAGTAAACTTCACGGTAAAAAGGTTCATATTTTTGACCATGTTTAATCGCTTCAATATGCGCTTGTTTCCAAATCGAATTATGCTCATGGCATTCAAGTGATATGTTGATTCCGTTATCAAACACCATACTAAACTGTACTGGTATTTTTATTTGCTCATCATTCAATAAATCTAGAAAATTCCCCACTTCATTACTATTTTCTTTCGTGAGATTATAGTTAATCAACAAATATATGTCAGAATAATTTTCTACAAGCTTCTTGATATTACTCATTATTCTTTCAAAGGAGCCATTTTTCCCATTATTCCGATATTTATCATGAGTTTTTTTAGTGCCATCAACTGTAATCTGAAAATCATTCACTCCATTAGCTATAATCTCTTCTATATGATGTTCTTGATCCAAAAGTGTTCCGTTTGTCACCATAGAATACACAATACGATCTTTACCAAGCATTTTATTTAACCGTGAAGATATTTCTATAATTTCCCTCCAATATAATGCAGGTTCACCTCCGATAAAGCAAATATCATATGTTTCAAAATTCTGCATTTGTGAAGTATGATATATATATGTGCATATACCATCAACATCAATGGCTGTAGCCTTTGATGTATTATGTATTGAGCTTTGATAACAATATGCACACTTAAGGTTGCATGCATATCCTAAATGTATCATATATCTACCGATATCTTTTTGATGATTATATTCTTCCTTAATTGCTTTCATTTCCTCAACATCATCATTATTATCTTCACTAATAATTAGTCTATCTAAATAAAAATCAATCATTTCATCATCTGATGAATAGATTAACATTTTTTCTGCATCTTCAACACTACATGCAAGCTCAATTAGCGTCTTAGTTATGACATTATATAAAATGGTCTTCTGTCCATTTTCTATTTTTAACGTATATTTATTTAATCTCATCAGTGTTAGTTCTCTCCAATCTTGTAATCCATTCTAAAACATCCTTTATTGACTCTACCTCGATTACACCTTTTACACTATTTTTCATTTTAATGCTATTCCTTGGTATGAAAAAAAAATTACATTTTGATGATACAAATGTATTTACTTTTTGTTTAAGCATTCCTACACTTAATATATTTCCTTGTAAATCTACTTCACCTGTCATCAGATAATCATTTCGTAAACTTTCATTCTTAATCTTAAAATAAAGAAAGAAATATATCCCTAATGCCGCAGATACACCATTCACACAATAATTATAATCCGGAAAGTGAAGATGCATGTAACGAGGAATTTCAATATTCTCTTTAAGGAGCAATGTGTATGCAATGCTTATCGACTGAATGATTTCATCATCTACAAGACCCGTTATAATTTTTTTATTCTCATAATGTTCATTGCAATAAAATTGTGGCTCAACTATCATGCCCTCCTTTTTATTGACCGCAGGAAAAAAGATTGCCATAGTTCCTCCTAATAACTTCAATTAGTTATCAAAAACTCTCCATTGCTGTTTCTTTACACAATAGAGAGTTTTCGATAACTGACCTGTTTGTCCAACTATATTAATTTAGAACATCACGCTTACAGTAGTAGGCTTATTTCTCTGTGTCTTTTTGCAGCAAGCATATTCTTTTGCAAGATTTTTTTTACTCTTGCCCTTGCTAATAACTTTAATTGCCTTCATAATAACTCCTCCTCGTATTATACTGTTTCATAGGTACTGCCCTGACGAATCCACAAGCTATTGTTTTTACTCCTGGTATTTTATTCAAGATGGATTTTAACCATTTTCCATGTAGGCATTCAACACATCATACACTATCTCACTTCCTCTCCGTTGCTTATCTGTTTCTTATTATACTAAAACCTAAAAAAATCAGAAGATAAGTAAATGGAAACTTTTTTGTTTCCATTTATGTATATACTTTTTTGCTCTACTCTGATAAATTCTTGTTGATTTTTTATAATAATCTCTTTATAATAACAGTACTACAATAATTGTATAATTTTAGAATCTACACAGGAGGACCTTCCATGAGTGTACAAAATGCCGGGGCCATTATCCGGGAAGCACGATTAAAAGCTGGATTATCACAGGAAAAACTATCAGAAGGCATCTGTTCGGTTCTTTCTCTTTCACGGATTGAAAATGGAACAGCAGGTATCAGTCCTGCCACCTTCGAGGCTCTTATGGCACACGCCGGAGCACCCTGTAATGCTTATCCGGTTTTTTCCAACCGCACCGACTTTGATTGTTTCTATACTCTGAAACGTACAAGATTTTACCTGAATCACTGGCAGTTAAAAGAAGCTGACGAAGAACTACATATAATAGAAGAACTGAATTTTGCAAACAATAAATACTACTATCAGGAATGGCTTTTTTTGTGGAGTAAACTACAGTTCCGCTCCGGATGTGGAAATCATACAGAAATTTATCAGGCTTTATTAGAGGCCATCCATCTTTCCCGCCCTGTCATGGATTTTTCTGACTTCCGGGATTTACTGCTCTCCACCATTGAAATAGAACTGCTTATTTCCATTGCACAGGAAGCATTTTATTTAAACAAATCAGGTATCTGCCTTGAAATCTGTACCCAAATTTCAACCTATTTAAATAACAGCACTCTAAGCTTTGTGGAAAAAGACCGATTGCTGGCAGAGTACGCTATCGTTTACTCAAAATATCTCCTGGCGGAACAGGACTATACTACTGCATTAAAACTAGCAGATGATTTTCGCCTGAAAATGATAAAAAATAGTGATGACCCTTGGTTACATGAATTGACCTTCCTGACCGGACTTGGCTACTACTACACGGGAGAAAACGAAACCGCCTTGCTTTATTTTAAAATGGTCTTTTTCTCTTCCCACTCCATTGAGAGCTGCTATGCCACCACCATCCAGCACTTTTTATCTGAAAAGCTGGGAATTTCCCTCTGGGACTCATCCACTGCCATAACAGAAATTCCTTTGGTTTCTTATGCGCAAAAAAAAGTCATCGATTCCTCCGGTTTTACCGATGGAACCTATGACCTCTTCTCACAGGAAACATTAACCCTCGGTGGGCTGATTCGTGAATTACGCATGGAGCAGAATCTCTCCCAACAGACACTCTGTCAGGGGCTTTGCAGCAAATCGAAGTTATCCAAAATTGAAAACAACACATTACAGCCAGATGTTACTCTGGCACAATCCCTGTTACAGCGACTTGGAATTTCTGATACGGTTTTTACTTTTTATGGAAACAAGCATGAAGCCGGTCTTCAAAACTTAAGACTACAACTTACACTCACTCCTTTTTCAGAAATCGATGCTACAATGAAGTATATAGAAGAAATGCAGCAATTATGTTCTGAAAAAGATATTGTTTATATACAGTACGCAGTCTACAAAAAAGCACGTTATAGTTCCAATCATGAAGACCATGCTAAAAATCTTCTTCAGGCTCTTCATTTGACACTGCCTGATTTTGATTTTAACAACATTCAAAACTACCGCTTTTCCTGGTTAGAATTAACCATTTTGAATAATTATTGCAATGCTTATAGGAAACATATACCACCTAAAGGAATTCTACACTTGTATAAACTACTGGAATATTACAATACTTCCATTCTTGATGTTTTAAACAAAAAACGTGTATTTGGTATTCTTTTTTCTGATTTAAGTGCTGCTTTATATAATCAGAAACGCTATGTAGAACTGGTAGAATTAGCACCTTACTGCGCACTCCCCGCAGTAAGATGTACCCTGCAGTGTCTGGCTGTATTTTTAGCTAATTATGCACAGGCGCTTGGACAATTACAGCATACGGAAGAAATTCCTTTATCTGCAAGCCACGCCTACTATAATTTGCTAATTACAGGCTCTACAAAAATAGCAGAAAATCTAAAAACTTGGATTTACAACGATTTTAATAGCCATCTATTTTAATTCCTCTATACTAGCTTCTACCTCTTCACTACACAACATAATCCCATTTTCTACACTGCTGCTTACACCACCCACTGTAAGCAGCATACAGGTTGCCACCACAACTGCCAGTACTTTTTTCATCTTACTCAGCATATTTTCCGTTTCCTCCATTCTGCTGTCCACACAGCATAAGTTACTTTTGTTCTAATGGACCATTTTTCTTTCCATTCGGTATATATCCTACCGGATTACCAGCAAAAAATCAATTTCATAAATGGAAATCTTTTTGTTTCCATTTATGTATAGTTCACAGTTCTGCAACCGTTTCAGCCACTATTCCGTAACATTTGTGCAACTTTTTTGACACTTCCAACGTCTATATTAATAGCACAGATAATAAAAACCTACCGCATATCTTAAAATATAGTCCAAAAAAGACAACAAGGAGGCTTGATATTATGACAAAAAAGAACATCGTTGCATTTTTACTTACTGGAAGCATGCTTTTGTGCCTGACCGCCTGCAGAACTTCCAAAGATGCGGATACCATCGGCTCTATGCCGTCTCCGACTACAGCAGCCACTCCGACCGAAGCTCCTGCATCTACCGTTGCTCCAACGGAAACTCCAACCAAGACACCAGAGCCTACGGCAACAGCCGCTCCAATCGAAACAACGGGACAGGATAATTCTAATGAAACAACGCTGAAGGACTCTGTAGATTACAGTAAAGAAATCACCGACTGGATGTATCTTCCGGAGTCCGAAGATTCCATCATCCAGCTTCTGAAAAAAATTGACAGCTGCCGGTATGGCTCTGCCGGGGCTTCCCTGGACCAGATTTCTGCTGCCATTGCCCTGCTTTCCCTGACGGAGCAGGAGTCTGTCACAGACAGCCTGCGGACTTATCTGGACGGCATGGACGCCACCCAGCTGGACTACTTTTCTTTCCAGTGGCAGATGAATACGGTAAAAGCCCATGCTCTTCTGGGCACTCCATCCGATTACACCGGACTGCTGGAGGACAGTGGAAACGGTACTGTAATACTAGAAAACTTTGACGCAGCAAAATTAGAGGAATTAAACCAGATGGTTTTAACCGAACTGAACAACCGGGGTATTACTGACGAATGGAAACATCATACCGACCTGGAACCATTTTTTCAGTGGGCAATGCAGGTTGGAACTCCGGAAACCAAAGACAGCGTGATTTCCCCTCTTCCTGTTACTATCGACATGAATGACCTTACCAACTGTACCCTTGCTGTGTCCTTTAAGAAAGGGGACGCTTATGTGGATGACACTGGTGCCATGCAGTTAAAAGTAACGGTTTACACCTACGATTTATACGATATGATTGACATTGCTTTGTTAAAAGAAGGAGATACCCTTGTTCTGCGGGGACAGGAAGTTCCTGTGACTTCCCTGACACGCACAGATCAAGGTTCTGTAGAAATCAACGGCGGTCTGGATAATGGCGGATATGAACTGAGTACTGATAACAACACCGTATTTTATGAAACCGGATACAGTGATGTGAAGTCTTATTATGCGCTTGGGGAAGCAACCCTCCGGGTTTCCGGGGATTTCATTTTTACGGACGCTTCGGACCTTGACAAGGAAGAAGTTATTTACTATCCGGGAGATTTCCTGACAGATGACGCAGGGATTGACTATTATTTTTCACCGCATAATACCAGCATTGTAATCAAGGATGGTCAGGTGATTTCGATGCAGAGGGTGTATACACCGTAACTATCTCCTTTGATCTCACTGCTTTGTGATTATTATGTCAACAAAATAAATCCGGCAGCTCCACAGAAATAACCAAACAGCTGATTTAAAACTTTATGATTAGTTCTGTGGAGTTGCCGGTGTTCCTCGTTTCTTAATCTTTAAAGTTGTTTTTTCAAATATGACTTTAATAACTGTGCCAGGGATTCCCTTGATAAAAATGGAAACAGAGACATCTGCTCAGCATGATTCAATGGCCGGCTAACACATTTTCTAATCATTTGATCTAATACCCCATGTTCCAAAAACGGTGCCAGACCACACAAAAGTGCTGGGTCCACTTCCCCTTCCAGCTTTAGTGCCAGTGCTGAAATGGTTTCTTTCTCCACAAATGGCGCAATGGCAATCAGATATGGCAAATCCATTGGACCAGTCACACTACCTATCAGCTTATCCAACACACCATTTTCTAAAAACGGTGCAAGACCAATCAGCTCCGCTGGGTCTGCTTCTCCTTCCAGCTTTAATGCCAGTGCGGAAATGGTTTCTTTCTCCACAAATGGCGCGATGGAAATTAAATAGGCCACATCCAGCGTATCTTCTTCCAATGTTTTTACGCTCTGTTCAATCTGCTCCGGTTCCATCACTGGAAGAAGCTCCGGCAGCACCTCTTTAATGTCCTCTGGGATTTCACCACGGCTCAAGGTCTCTGCCGCCTTACTCTTTTTGTCATTTCCTAAAATTTCGTCAATGCTTGCTCCTAATACTTTTGATAAATCCTCCAGCTTTGCAATATCCGGCATACTTTCGCCCCGCTCCCAGTTGCTCACCGCCTGATAGCTGACACCAAGCTGGTTGGCAAGCCCCATCTGGGTCATTCCTTTTTCTTTTCTAAATCTGGCAATACGTTTTCCGATTTCTCTCATATCAAACATTTCTTTTTTCCTTTCCGCAATGATTTCTGATATCCCGGTACCGATGAAACAAGCATACCTTACTTTTGCAAAAAAGTATACAAAGTAGTGCTTGAGACGGGGACGTATGCAGATTCAAGGAATGCTTGAGTATGTCATTCTTATGACACTGCTTGCATAATATAGTCTGCAATAAGCCGGACCTGAATCTTTCCGACAGCCCGGTTACATCTTTTGCTTTGGAACAAACTCAATCTTCAAAACCATATCCAGCCCATCTGCCAGTCTTTTTTAAAGATTCAGGGATGGATTCCTTGTACCGTTTTCCAGTTTGCTGATATCAGCCTGGTTAATCCCCGTACGTTCCGCCAACTGCTTCTGGGTCAGGTTTTGGGAGATTCTTGCATCCACCAATGCCCGGATGACTGCCATTTCCGGCTGAATGGCTTCGTATTCTTTTCTAAATTCAGGATCTTTCAGCTGATCTTCCACAAATTCCTGTAGTGTTTTCATTTTTTCTCCATTTTTTCAATATAATCCTGCACAAAAATCTGCTTATTTTTTGTACAATCTGCCCTATTCCCATACCTGAAAATACCGGAACGGAATTCTCACTCCTTCTCCATACACATACATCCCAAGCATTGCCCCAGTAAAACGTTTTCCACGCTTAATTCCCTCATCGCAAAGATAATAAACGTTCGGAAGGATTCCAAGCAACTGATACGGTTCTGCACTTACAGAAGAAGCTTCTCCATAACTACCCTGCGGTTCCATGCGATAGGAAAAGGTCCTCTCCAGTCCTCTCGTTTCACAGCGTAAAACAATTTCTGTTTCTCCACTGCTTTCCCCACACTGTCCATTTACTGTACATTCTCCCTCCAGCTCCACGCAGAACGAATCCCAGGTATCGTTATCCACATGCTCCTGTACTTTCAGAAACGTTTTTCCACATTCCCGGAACACGCCAAACTTCAGATAGGTGTTTTCATCATAATAACAGGTCATACCTGCATCCTGTCCATCCTGCAAATTCTGATAGGAAAACTTTGTTTCTGCGGTAAAATCAAAGGCGGTCTGCCGCTGTAACAGCAGGTTTCTGGCGGAAACCTCACACAAATCCGTTCTGCTGCCAAGAAGATATAAACCGTCTTCTTTCAGTTCTGCGAAGTTATCCTCCGGCTCTCTTGGAGTCACCCACTGTAAACCTAAGCCAGTTGTCGTACTGTCCGACTCATAAAAAATCCTTCCGAAAACCGTTGGTTGCTTTCCTGCTGTAAATTCCGGCAGTTCCGGCTTCTTTGCCAGCACACTCGGCCCCTGCAAATGGTTCACCATCGGCCAGCCGTCCGCCGTCCATGTAATCTTATCCAGTGCCGTTTCCCGACCAAGCATACTGTATTTACCTTCTAACTGTCTGCCGCACAAGTATACCATGTACCATTCCCCATTCGGTGTCTGCACCGGTTTTCCGTGACCGCAGCGCTGGATGGCCTGTTTCGGGTCATTCTGGCGCATTATCGGATTAAATGGACAAGGTTCATAAATTCCAAACAATTCCCTGGAACGGGAAACCGAAATCCGGTGACCCGGTCCGGTGCCGCCCTCCGCCTGAAACAGATAATACCATCCATCTTTTTTCAGCAGATGGGAACCCTCCGGCGCCCGCTTATTATGCCCATAGTACAACAATTTTGCCTCGGACAACTGCTTCGTACCATCCGGGCTGATTTCAAAAATTCTCGCCCCACGGTTTAACAGCATATACCGTCTGCCGTCATCATCCGTAAAAATCGATGGGTCGATACCGTCCTCGTCAATAAATACCGGCTCACTGTACGGTCCTTCCGGACGCTCCGAGGAAACCACCATCTGCTTCCGGTACGGCGTTCCATTCCACGGCAGGGAATCCACATCTTCCACCGTATCATTGAGACGGTACGTTGCCGTGATATAAAACCTTCCTTTATAATAGGAGATATCCGGCGCCCAGTAGCCCCGGCCCCCTTCCAGCGTTCCAAGTCCTGACCATGCCGGATTGGTAATGGCATGTCCAATAATTTCCCAATGAATCAAATCTCTGGAATGGGAGATTGGAATACATGGAAAGAACACAAAAGAAGAGTTTACCATATAAAAATCATCCCCGACACAGACAATGGACGGGTCCGGATGCATTCCGGTGAGAATCGGGTTTTTGTAGGAATCGTCAAGGGAAAATCCACAGTAGGATTCGAAATAGGTTACGATTTCCCTTTGTGCTGCTTTATCTTCATCTTCTGTTTCATTTGCATATTCAAATCTTTCATACAGTTTGCACAAGCGTTCCGCCAGTTCATACGGTGTCACCAAATCCTTATCTCCTGCCAGCGGCGACAAACCGACCCGCTCCGTCAGATATTTTACCAGTTCCAGATTTCCCGACTCCACTGCATAATGCAGCATGGTCCGGCAGTTTTCGTCCGTCTCATTAAAGCTGGCACGGGAATATTCCACAATATATTTCACAATCTCCAGATTACCTGTTTTCGCTGCCTGATAAGGAATCCACACCCCATCCGGTTTCTCATCAATACAGGCGGGATTCTCTATGAGGATTCTCCGCACCATTTCTAAATTTTCCTGTAACACTGCTTCCTGCAGGGTCATTTTGCTGCACCGCCTTTCTCTTCCGGAATTATTTCATTTGACCGCAATCCATGAGACCAGCCTGTTCGCACCAGAATCATGTTCTTTCCTTCTTCTCAAATTATACCCTGAGTTTCTCTAAGTTTTTAAACAGTTCCGGCGTTATTTCCCCGGTAACTTCATTTTTTTCAATATCCAGTACTTTTAATTTTTCCAGAGACAGCAGTGCTGTCACATCGGAAATTTTGTTTGCCTCAAGATACAGCTGCTCCAACCGGGTCAGCTTACCAAAAGAGCTGATATCAGAAATATTGTTTCTGTTTAAGTCCAGTTCCTTCAGATTTGCCAGACCGGACAATGCATTTACGCTTTCTATACCGTTTCCTGCCAGCAGCAGTTTTTCTAAGTTCACCAGATTTTTTACCGGTTCCACTGTTACTATCTGGTTATCCTCCAGACTTAACATTTCCAGACCGGACAACCCTTCCAGGGCAGAAATATCTGTTATCCGGTTTGACCATAAGGATATGCTTTTTAACTCCTTTAATTCTTTTAAAACGCTGATATCTGCTATTTCATTATCCGCCATATATAACACCCGGAGGTTCGAAAGCTTCTCCAACGGTGTGATATTTTCAATCTGATTGGAGTCCATGAAGATTTCTTCCAGGGAACCCAGTGTTCCCAATGGACTGATGTCCGTAATCTGGTTATCCCACATACTGATTTTTCTGAGATTTTTCAAATGTTCTATTCCGTGTAAATCCCGGATTCCTTCATTTACACCGTATAATTCTGTAATTTTCTGCAGATTATCCTCCGACCATTCCAGTTCCATGGACTGTAACTGCTCTGAAACCACACGCGCCAGAGCTTCCTCTTTAAATACACTTTTGTACATAATTTTTCCTCCTGAAACTTTCTCTCTTTCATCATACAACTTTTTCCTCAAAATTCAATCCATTTTTCCAAAATTCAGTAATTTCGACAATAAATTAAGAAAATGATTAAAACTACATTAAAATCCACACAAACCAGACATTATCTGCTATAATAGTTTCATACAATAGAATACAAAAAACTATTGTATCCCACGTTCCATACCAGAAGGCATGGAATATACCGCCCCCGCGGGGCAGACAAAAGAAAGGAGAAACAAGTATTATGGAAACATTACTCATCATTGCACCAATCGTTGCAGCCATTGTCCTGCTGTTTATCCTTGGTTATGTAAAGGCATCTCCGGATACCGCTTACATCATCTCAGGTCTCAGAAAGAAACCAAAGATTCTGATTGGTAAGGCAGGCATCAAGATTCCATTCCTGGAAAAGAAGGATGAACTGAAGCTTCAGCTTATTCCAATTGATGTCAAAACCTCCAGCGCCGTTCCAACAGCAGATTACATTAACATCCAGGTGGATGCCGTAGTCAATGTAAAAATCAGTGACAGCCCGGATAAGCTCCAGCTGGCTGCCCAGAACTTCTTAAATAAAAAGGTAGATTATATTGCCGGCGTGGCACAGCAGGTACTGGAAGGTAACATGCGTGAAATCGTAGGCCAGATGCGTCTGGAGCAGATGGTCAGCGACCGCCAGACATTTGCTACCAACGTTAAGACCAATGCAGAGCCTGACCTGGCTGCCATGGGTCTGGACATTGTCAGCTTCAACGTCCAGAACTTTGTAGACAGCAACGGTGTGATTGAAAACCTCGGTGTGGATAACATCGTAAAGATTCAGAAATCCGCAGCGATTTCCCGTGCGGAAAGTGAAAAGGAAATTGCCATGGCACAGGCCAATGCAAGAAAAGAAGCCAACGATGCAGAAGTTGCATCCGCCCTTGCCATTGCCAATGCCCAGGCTACCGCTGAAAAAGAAAAGGCCGTAGTCCGTGCCGAAGCAAACCGTGGTGCCAAGGAAGCTGAAATTGCTGCCAACACCCTGATTGCCCAGAAAGAAAATGAACTTGCCATCAAGAAGGCAGAATTACAGAAAGATGCCGATACCAAGAAGGCTATCGCCGATGCTTCCTACCAGATTCAGCAGGAAACCGAGCGTAAGACTATCGAAATTGCCACTGCGGAAGCAAACCTTGCCCGTCAGGAAAAGGCGATTATCTTAAAGCAGAAAGAAGTTGAACTGACCGAGCGTGCCCTGGAAGCCGAAGTCAAGAAGAAAGCAGAAGCCCAGAAGTATGCCGTTCAGCAGAAGGCGGAGGCTGATCTTTACGAAACCCAGAAGAAGTCCGAAGCCCAGCTCTTTGAGCGTCAGAAGAACGCAGAAGCTGAAAAGTATGAGCAGGAGCGTGCCGCAGAAGCCATGAAGGCAACTGCCGAAGCCCAGAAGTTCGCCATGGAACAGGAAGCTGACGGTATCCGCAGCAAGGGTCTGGCAGAAGCAGAAGCGATCAAGGCAAAGGCTCTGGCAGAAGCAGAAGGTATTGAAAAGAAGGCCATCGCCATGAAGCAGATGGGTGAGGCTGCTGTCCTTGAAATGTACTTCAAAGCCATGCCGGAAATTGCCAAGAACGTAGCGGAACCGCTTGCCAAGGTTGACCGTATTACCATGTACGGTGACGGCAATTCCACCAAGCTGACCAAGGATATTATGACAACGCTGACCCAGGTAACCGATGGTCTGAAGGAATCCGCAGGTATTGATTTACCTGCCGTACTGTCCGGATTTTTGGGAGCAAAATTAGTGGATGGAAAGAACAATGAAAAATAACATTTAAATAAGTCCTGCAAAAAGAGGATGTCCCAAAGCTATGACCTTTCCCATCATAGCAAGGGACATCCTCTTTCCTCGGCGTTTCCCTAAATTTACACGTATCGCAAAAGTTGCGAAATCTCTTTTTTCTCCCTTCCTACAAGCTCTCCACCCGTTCCGTCATATTATGAATAATTTCCTTAATCAGCAACGGCAGCACCGGCTTGGTAATGTAATCATCACAGCCCAGCTCTGCAAATTCCACGGACGCCTCCAGCGTTTTATCCCCGGTCATTAACACTACCGGTGTGTCATACTTTTCACGAATACGGCGCAGGGTTTCCAAACCGTCCATTTCCGGCATCATCACATCCAGCAGAATCAGGTCCATGCGCTGTTCTTCTAAAATACCCAGCGCCTCTTTTCCACTTTCTGCCGACAATATCTCATAACGCGGCTCATCCTGCATAATAAAGGAAATCCTCTTGCTATTCATCGGCTCATCATCCACTATCAGAACCCGCCTGTGCATAGAATCCGATTCCTTCATACGATATTCTTTATCCTCATCAATCATCTGCAGCATAACGTCTGCCATCTGCGGGTCAAACTGGGTTCCCCTGCCTTTCTCAATTTCCTTCCGCACGACCTCCTGCGGAAGGGCAGTACGGTAACTTCGATTGCTGGCCATGGCATCATACGAATCTGCCACTCCGATAATCCTTGCCACCTCTGGGATTTTATCACCTTCCAGACCATTTGGATAACCTTTGCCATCATACCGCTCGTGATGATACTTTGCTGCAATGGCAATAATACTTTCTTCGGAAATCCCCCGCAAAATATGGTATCCTGTCACTGGATGAATTTTGATAATATTAACTTCTTCGTCTGTCAACCTGCCCGGTTTATTAATAATTTCTTCCGGAATACGGATTTTTCCGACATCATGCAGTAGTCCGGCACGGTAAATCTCCTCCTGCTCTGACCTGCTTTTTCCAAGACGCTCCGCAATTCTGCGGGAATATTCCGCCACACGCTTCGAATGACCACTGGTATAACGGTCCTTGGCATCCACTGCATCACTGAGAGCCGTAACTGTCTGCACAAACAGCTGCTCTGTCTTTTTCCGGCTTCCACTGACAATCTCCACAATACTGTTACACACAAATACAAATGCAATGTAAATCAGACACCGTGGCACGACAAAAAACAATAACAAATTCAGCAACGGATTTTCATTGGCCTGTATCAGCACAAACAGCCCATCAATTACATAATGTCCGATGTCCCGGGAGGTAAGCAATACCATATTCGCATCGCATAGTCCCAGATAATAACCAGCATATACAATCACAAATGTGCTTGCCACCGTCAGACCGTACACTACTCTCATCACTTTTTTGGAAGAATACAGAGTGCCATATAAAAACGGCAGCAATGATATTAAAATAACATGATATGTCAAAAATACGCCGGATATGGTAGACACCACAATAATACTGGTTAATATAAAATACTTTGTTTTCCGGTCAGATAAACAAATACGCCTGGTAATCACCTGCATGATAATATAAATTATCAGTGACGGGATAAACGCTGACAACATAAGTCTCTGTTCAATGGTAAAAATACCCGCCAGATTCAGCATAAATGTAATCAGATAAACCACCATCATTACGTTAAAACAACGCATCACATAAGTATTTGCTATATACTCCCGATTCTCCGGATTAATCGGAATACCCGATGTTTTTTTCTCAAATCTGCTCATATCACTTCTCCCACTTATGTAACATGTACCCTTTTCCCAACAGCGCAATCAGAACGCCTGTTCCAGCCCTGCACCTGCACACTCCGTAGTATAGCATACTTTTCGAAAAATAACTACTAAATTAATCATTTTCTGCACCTCAACTATTCTGTAACCGGACTCTTGTTCTTTTTAATAAATTTTTAATCTCCCTTTTATAGTCCCTTAAGAAACCTCTGTTATAGTACTATCAGATAAAACAAAGCAATCTACAATCAATCTTACTTATGGAGGATAATCACATGCTGACAGAACAGAAAAAGAAACAATTAAATACCGACCTTGTCATTATCGCCGTCGTCTCTTTTGTTATTCTGGGTATTTACATCATATTAAACCACCAGATTAATACCATCGTAGCAAACGAATCCATTTCTATTGTTTTAAGGGTCCTGTTTGTGGGCGGTATTTTCCAGTTCGGTCTCGCCGGACTTGGCATTACCATTGTAACGTTGCTGCGGAGGGAAAACTTTCGCCAGCACGGTTTAACGGTCAAAAAGTTACCCATAACCCTGCTCTTAAGTGCAGCCTGCTGTCTGCCGGACTTCATTTACCAGTTTGTTACCGGCCGGGTGCAGCCCTGGCTTCCCTTTGCTAACGTAAATACCACCTATGAGGTACTGGCCAGCGGCTTTCCCTCCAATGTTTTAGGAATGCTGATTACTGCCATCTGCTGGGGATTTTTTGAAGGCTTTAATTATGTCGTGATTGCAGATAAAATCAACGAACGTTTTCCATCCAGACACCCGCTGATGGACTGGGGTGCCCTTGTGTGTGCCGTAATGTGTATTCTGGTGCATGGTGTCATTGGCATTACACCAAGTGCCCTGATTGATATGTTTGCTACCATGTTCTTAATTTACGGAATGCTGGTGGTGAAGAAGCAGACCGGAAACGCCTGGGGTTGTGTGATGATTTTTATGGCGTTCTGGAATGCGCTGTAACATACAAGATATATAACAAAAAGGGGCTGCCTCAGGAGGTTTTTGGCAGACCCTTTTTGTTCCATAATTTATGTACTCCCCATCGAGTATTGGTATTTTTTATATTACTGGTTATCTGGAACTAAACTGTTCCGAATTTCTGTTTCTTCCGGCATAACCCGTAATGCACCTCTTCTTGTTGTAATAATCGACGCAGCAGCGTTCGCAAACGTCAGCATTTCTTTTAACTCTTCTCTGTTCAGATTTTCATACCCTTTTTCCAGAATCTGATGCAGCATACAGCCCATAAACGTATCACCTGCACCGGTTGTCTCTATGGTATCTTCCCTCAGAAACGCTGGTACTTCCACCATTACATCACCGCAGTATGCCCTGCTTCCCTGCTTTCCCATGGAAAACAGAACCAATGGAATGGAAAATTCTTCTCTCAGACATTTCATTGCCTTGTCAAAATCATTTTCTCCTGTAAACCATACCAGCTCATCGTCAGACAGCTTTAACACCTGACAATGCTGAAAACCATACCGTATCTGCTGTCTGGCCAGTTCCTCTGTCTTCCAGAGCGGTTTTCTCAAATTAGGGTCAAAAGAAATCACTGCCCCTGCTGCCTCGGCAGCGGCAACTGCTTTTCTGGTTGCCTCCCGTACCGGCTCATCGGTCAGAGACAGCGAACCAAAATGAAACATCTTTGTTTCTTTTATTACTTCTTCCTGTAGTTCCTCTGCCCTGAGCATAATATCCGCTCCCGGCTTCCGGTAAAAGGAAAAATCCCTGTCGCCATCTGCTTTCTTCTGCACAACTGCCAGCGTGGTATGCACTTCCTCATCAAAACATAACTGCTCCGTATCAATCCCCACTTCTTTTAAAGCAGCTTCCAACTGGTATCCAAAACCATCCCGTCCGACTTTTCCAATAAACGCAGTCTTTCGTCCCAGCTTCTGCAGCATGGCAAGCACATTTCCCGGTGCTCCTCCCGGATTTGCCTCAAACACAGGATTTCCCTGTGCACTAAAGCCATTTTGTGTAAAATCAATTAACAATTCTCCCAGTGCCACAACATCATATTTCTTCATTTATTCCACCTCGATATCATACTTGGTGATATCCATGCAGAGCCGTCCATTACTGGAAAATGTAATACCTTCTGCAGATACTGGAGTATACACCAGCGAAGTCATCACCTGTTCTCCTTCATTAACAAAAATTTCAATGGAATACCTGTCTATCAGAATCCGCAGGCTAAGATCTTTGTCTTTCTCGCGAAGTTTAAGACTTCGTGTACATATACAGTCCCTGCGTATTCCGGAATGGCTTCTGTCAAATGTCAGAATACCATCTTCCCTGTCATAAACCAGTTCAGAATAATATCCATTTTCTGCTGCCATCTTCATCCGGCACTTTGTATACTCTTTTCCTGTAAACTTTATTAAAAGTTCCGTACTTCTTCCGGAAACTCCAGGAAGGGCAGTTTCTTTTTCCACATAAACCACCGGATAATTCACGGCATTTCTGCGGTATTTTTCCAGCTCCCTTACCGGTTTCTGATATACATAACCATCCTTCCAAATCAGTTCTCTTGGAACTGTCATCATGCCGGACCACGCCTGCTCTGGCGGATACATTGGATTATCCCATGACTGCATCCAGCCAATCATAACCCGGCGTCCATCGTCCGACAGCATGGTCTGTGGTGCATAAAAATCCAGACCATAATCCACACACTGTACCTGCTCTCTGGTAAACTTCATGGTCTGTTTTTCATACGTTCCGGTTAAAAAGGCAGTATTATTGCCACCATGAAACTCCAGCCCATCTGCTTCCATTTCCTGTGGAGAAATTAAAAGCACCTGTTTGTCACCTAATGGGAAAAAGTCCGGACACTCCCACATCTTACCCAGTTTATTTTCACTACGGTCCAGTATACTTCCCAGCTTCCACTGCTCTAAATCGTCTGAATAGAATAAGGCTATCTGGCCACTGCCATCCTTGTGGCGGCTGCCTGCCACCACGAAATACCGGTCATCTTCCTTCCAGAGTTTCGGATCCCTGAAATCTTCCCTGCTGCTTCCTTCCGGAAGAAGACTACTTGTAATGACGGGATTATTTTCACATTTCACATAATCCGTACCATCCCCTACCGCAATGCACTGGTTCTGGAATATCTTCTTTTCTCCATTTTCCAGGATAAGTTCCCGGACTCCGGTATACATCAGTATCTGCTTTTCTCCTTCTGTTAAAGCACTACCGGAGAATACGCCAAAACTGTCATATTCTTCGTCCGGTGCCAGTGCTGCAGGAAGATACTCCCACCTGATAAAATCACTGCTTTTTGCATGACCCCAATGCATGGAATCCCAATGGGTTGCATATGGATAATACTGATAAAACAGATGATGTTCTCCCTTATATTCCGAAAATCCATTTGGATCATTCATCCACCCTGTCGGATTGGAAAAATGAAACACCGGGCGCAGACGTTCTTCTTTCTTCTCTAAGGCCTGTCGTTCCTGCTCTCTTGCTTTCTCTAATAACATACTCACGATACTGTCTCCTATACTAATTCTATGGCTATTTACCGGAATATCTGTCATATGCACTCTGGTATGCCGCTTTCAGTTTTTCCAGACCACAGCTGTTCACCAGCATATCCACATACGCATTCCACTCATCCTCTGTCGGACCACCGTTTTTCAGCCACAATGCTTCCTGTTCAGAAACAGCACTTTCAAAATCAGCCTTGTAACGGTCAATTACTTCCAGTTCATCTTCGCTGAACACTACATCAATTGGATAGGTAACCATGCTGGAAACATACGGTTCCACCCAGTGCTCACTTAAATCCTGTAACCGTTCAATGGCACGGTCTTCCATATAAAAATTCTTATTATAATACTCACCCAGAATCAGCTTTGGACCATATACCTCATATACACCTTTCAACTCTCCGGCACTCTTTCCAAACTTCTCTTTTGCCTCTGCATCGGTAATGGACTTCCACATTCCCTTGTCATCTTTTTCTGTAAAATACACGTCAATCGGACCATACTGCAGCTGCATTACAATTTCACCATCATACCACTGGTCATAAAACTTTAATAAAGCTTCCGGATTTCCGCAGGCACTGGTAATATTTAAGTTACCGGAATTTACAGCACCACCATCACGTACGGTCACATGATATCCACCCTTTGGTCCTTCTAAAATTGGAAGAAACACATAGTCTTCCGACTTATCTCCCATCACTTCTTCAATGTACCACCAGGTTGCCACACCAACCTGACCCTGGGAACACTTGGCAATAAGCTGGCTGGTAGACTGGGAAAACATTTCAATATCCATCAGTCCTTCCTCGTACCAGTGATGGAAATAAGAAACCGCATCCTTGTACTCATCCCGTACACATACAAATTCCACCGTACCATCGTCATTCAGCACCAGATCATTACACACATCATTTGGCCAGTTTGTAAAGCCAAAACCTGCATAAAATACATTCTGTCCCCAGCACCACTGATCAAATCCAGTAGACATCGGAATAGTAGAACCCGGAGCATTTCCATAATACTTGTGGGACATATCATTCACCTGAAACGCTACCAGACAGTCATAAAGCTCATCCAGTGTCTTTGGTACTTCCAGACCAAGCTCATCCAGCCATGCTTTATTAATCATCGAAAACTGAGGTACGGTGTAGATACTATAGTCGTTTTCCAGACCAATACCGGCAGTACCCATCTGTTCTGCCGCTGGCAGACCATAAATTTTTCCATCCGGCATGGTAATTGCTGCACGGATATCCGGATGTTCCTCCAGAATCTTCGTCAGATTCGGCATAATTTCCTCGTTAATGTACGGAGTCAGGTCAAGAAACACACCATCTGCCCCGTATGTCGCAATATCGTAACTGCTGAAACCAACACCCTGAAAGGCATCCGGAAGCTGTTCTCCTGCAATACGGATATTCACCTGCTCTGCCAGTGAATCCGACATCGTATCCCACTCAATGCTGATACCTGCCTTCTCCGCCATTTCATTCAAAACCACATTGGAATCATAACCGGCTGATAATGGTGACATACCTCCCATAATGTAAAACTCCGTCTGGGTGCTGTCCTTCTCTTCTTCCTTTGTTCCGCAACCGGTCAGCATACCTGCCATCAGACACAAACTAAGTCCTAAACAAACTCCTTTTTTCCAAAAATTCTTCTTCATACTCATTTTTCCTTTCTTTTTAGATTCAGCCTTTCACAGCACCAGCCAGAAATCCCTTTTCAAAATATTTCTGTACAAATGGATAAATAATCAGCATTGGTGCTGCTGCTACAATAATTGAAGAAAACTTAATCATTTCTGTTATCTTGTTTAATTCTGCATAGCCTCCGGAAATCGTACTGGACTGGCTGGCAGAAATTTCACTCCGTATCAGTATATTTCTCAATACCAGTGGAAGTGGTGCCTGCTCTCCACTCAGATAAATCAGGGAAGTAAACCAGTCATTCCAGAAGGCAACCATACTGAATACCACCATAACAGCCATGATGGATTTACTTAATGGAATCACTACCTTAAGGAAGGTTGTAAACTGCGACGCACCATCTATTTCCGCCGCTTCTTTCAATTCTGCCGGAATACTTGTTTCAAAGAAATTCCGCACAATAATTACATTGGCAACCGATACACCTCCCGGAAGAAACAATGCCCACATATTATTCAGCAGTCCTGTTTCTTTAACTACCAGATACGTCGGAACCAGTCCACCGCCAAAATACATGGTAATAATAAAGAAAATACTAATCCATTTTCTTCCCGGCAGTGATTTTACACTTAACGGATACGCTGAAATATATACCATTACTACCGAAAATACCGTTCCTATTACCGTATATTTTATACTGTTCAGATAACCACTGAAAATTCTTTTATCTGCAAATACCGACTCATATCCTTTCAGTGTAAACTGACTCGGCAACAAAAAAGTCTTTCCAGCATATACATCATACGGGTCTGAAACAGATGCCACCAGAACGTAGTACAAAGGATAGGCAACAATCAGCATAATCACAGTACAAAATACAAGAAGAATGATATCACTGGTTTTATCAGAAAAACCTGTTTTCTTTTCTTTTTTCATATGCTTCCTCCTATACAAAGCTGACATCCGCAGCCTTTTTCGATATCTTGTTTACTGCAATTAACAATATAATATTTATCACGGTATTAAACAAGCCTACTGCTGTAGAATAACTGTATTTTGCATTTACAATACCCTGTTCGTAAACATATACCGCAATCACATCAGAAGTAGCCTTATTTAACTCTGTCTGAAGCAGCATTACCTTTTCAAAGCCCACATTCATCAGACTTCCGGCACTCATAATCAGCTGCAGCACAATCATCGGAACCAGCTGCGGAATATCAATATGTCTGATACGCTGGAACATCGATGCTCCGTCTATTTTTGCCGCTTCATATAATGCCGGATCCACAGCGGATAAAGTTGCCAGATATATGATACTTCCCCATCCTGCTTCCTGCCAGATACCGGATAGAATATACATCGGCCGGAATGCACCACTTTCTGAAAGGAAATCAATATGGGAATCCATCAGCAGATTGATTAAACCACCGGACGGACTTAGAAAGATTCGGAGCATACCACACACTACCATGATGGAAATAAAATGCGGAGCATATAATACCGTCTGCACTACCTTTTTGTACTTTTTGAACCGAAGCTGGTTGATTGCCAGTGCCAGAATAATCGGAACCGGAAAACTGCAAACCAGACTCCAGAAACTTAAAAGCACCGTATTTTTAACCATACGTTTGAAATTTGGTGCTGTAAACAAACGCTCAAACCACTCAAATCCAACCCATTCGCTTCCGGAAAATCCCCGGCTCGGCTTGTAATCCCGGAATGCAATCTGAATTCCGTACATCGGAATATACTTATAAATAATCGTCAGCACAATTGGAACCAGCAGCAGTGCATATAACTGCCAATGCTGTCTGATACGCCTGCTTAACGATTTTTTTCTTACTAAACCATTTTCCTGACTACTTAGTCTTTTTTTCACACCAGACTACCTCCTTCATCTCATCATAACTCCCAGTAAGGAACTATTGTTTCTGTCCCTGACAAGCCGGTAACCAACCGGTACATTCCTTACTGGCTTTTCTTTTGTGAAACGTTACACGCCTTTACAACTCAACAATACCATATTGTTTTGTTCAGGTCAATATATTTTTTCACTTTTCTTCATTTTCAATGCTATTTTGAACAATTTCCACAATTATTTTATTTCATTTTTGTGCATTTTTTCCTCTTTCTGCATTACGAAACGTTTCATTTTTCATAATATGCTTTACAAAAGAAAATTTTACCGATATAATATAACTATACGTAAAAACTTTAAGGGGTAATCGCTATGTCAAAACAACATTCCTCTCCTACCATGAAAGACGTTGCCCGGGAGGCAGGAGTTGCACTTGGAACCGTTTCTAAGGTTATAAATGGTATTCCCGTGGGCGAAAGCTACAGAATCAGGGTAGAAGAAGCTATTCAAAAATTAAATTACCGTATCAATAATTATGCGAAAGGATTAAAAAGCAATAAAACCTTCACCATTGCTGTCATGGTTCCTAATCTGATCAGTCCCTATTTCTGCAGACTGGTCAGCTGTATAAATAAATCCCTGGTACAGCATGGTTACCGAATGCTTTTGTGTGCCACGGATTATGATCCGGAACAGGAACAGGCCTATGTTATCATGGCGGAGCAGCAAAAGGTAGACGGCATTATCTGCCTGTCCTACAATCCGGAGCTGAAAGTATCCGAAAGTATTCCTTTCATCTCTATTGACCGGTATTTCGGTTCCCATATTCCATGTGTAGCCAGTGACAACTATGGAGGCGGGAAACTCGCCGCAGAAAAACTGGCGGAATGCGGCTGTAAAAATCTTGCATTTTTAAAAATAGGTTCCCGTCTCACAAACGAACCAAGTAAACGAAAGGACGGATTTGTGAACGCCTGTGAATCCATGAACCTTCCCTATACATTAAAAATCGTTGATGACGGTACGCCTTATGCAGCCTTCGAAAACTTTCTTTCAGAGCATATCAAAGAAGGTAAGCTGGAATTTGACGGTATTTTCTGTGTAACAGACTCACTTGCCTATCAGATTATCAATACTTTAAAATATATGAACATTAATGTTCCGGAAGATGTCCAGGTAATTGGATTTGACGGCATACGCCAGTTTGGTGATCTGGATTTTTACTGTTCCACCATTGTGCAGCCTGTTGAAGAAATTGCTGATGTCTGTGTCGGCATGATTCTGAATAAAGAAGACAGTCTGCCTCCTTCTTTAATATGTCTCCCTGTCACCTATGCATTTGGAGGAACTACAAAACAATAATATTTTTTTCTTTTCCCAGAGCCGCCGCAAAATTAACTTTTGTGGCGGCTTTTTTATGAAAGGTTTCATATTACTTTTCTTTTATTCATCAGCTATTTTTTATGCATTTTACTGAATATTTTTATTTTTTTCATTTAACATATTGACATAATGAACAAAATCGTTTATACTCAAACCAACCTCACCGTGAAACGTTACACGCCTTTGTAACTTACCAATTCACATTCTTAACAGAAAGGTAGAGGAGAACAATTATGAAGTTAAAAAAAGTAGTATCATTTCTGCTGGTTTTCAGCATGCTGTTTCAGATGACTGCATGCGGCGAAAAAACCAAGGTTCCTGCAGACATCGTAAACGGTGATTTTGAAGCCGCCCATGAAGATGGCAAATGGACCGGCTGGACCAAAGAAGATGCGGCATTTAATGTCCGTGGACTGGTTGGCACAGAGAAATTAAATGGCGCCGTTATGGAAAAGTCCGGTGATTTTTATTTTGCCGGATGTACCGCTGGTAATCCTGCCATGCGTGGTACTTTAACCTCCGATGTGTTTCAGCTTGGTGGTAATGGATACATTACATTTAAAATGGGTGCCGGTAAAAACACAGAAAAAGTGTATGTGGAATTTTTTGAAGAAGGAAACAATACTCCACTTGCACACATTACCAACGAGGACTGTGACGGAATTTTCATTACGGATCATCTGATTACCAAAATTGTGGATCTTTCTTCCCATATCGGTAAAAACATCTATATCAAGGTTACCGATAATGACGACGGCAATGATTATGCTTATATCAATCTGGACGCATTCAAAGTATGTACCACGGATGCAGAAATTTCTGCTGCCAAGGCAGAATATTCACAGCAGATCGAAGCCTATGGTCCAAGACCTTTCGAAGAGGACGAAACCTCTACTACCATTCAGAACGGCAGCTTTGAAACCGGCGATTTATCCGGCTGGCTGACTCTGGAAGGAACAGCCCTTTCCCGTTCCGGCGTTATTCCAACCTCCCAGTATTACTGGATTGACCGTTCTGTATATGGCAATGGGGAATACTACCTGGACGGTAACAATAATGGTGTAATCGCAGAAAACCTGACCGGTGCCATCCGTTCCTCCAAATTCACCCTTGCTGGAGATGGTTATATTTCCTTTATGATTGGTGCCGGTAACGGTGACTGCTACGTTGCTTTATGTGACGGTACTACCGATGAAGAACTGATGGTAGTCCGCAATGAATACTTCTCCGACCCGGCACTGGCGCTGACCCTCCTGCGTGTTTATATGGATGCCAGCGACTACATTGGAAAAGTGGTTTATCTGAAGGTTGTGGACGCTAATGCAGAAAGCGGCTTTGCATTCCTTAATGTAGATGACTTCCGTGTTTCCCTGACCATGGAAGAAGTTTCTGCCCTCGCTGTAGAACAGCTGGAGGCCATCAAAAACGAAACTTACACTTCTGTTGCCTATGATGACCTTGCAACACTCCTGAATTATTACACCACATATTCCTATCCGGTACCTCTTGCTTCCCTGACCATGACTTCCTATGTTCAGCATCAGGTAGTAGACTGCGGTACTGTGGATGTCACTGCTTTTCTTTCCGAAGCGGCTGCTGCTTATGGTGATACTCCGGTAAACGACATAAAGGTTCTCCATGTTACTTTTAATGGTGCCGACATCTCCGACAATTTTACCGCTGTTGATATGAGTGCCCCTGGCTACTACTATGTAACCTATGGTACATCCTATCAGGATAAATCCGTAGAGGCCACTTTTACCATCGTAGCAATGGATGACAACACTTCCATCGCCAATCCAGGCTTTGAATCCGGAAATCTGGCCGGCTGGACCGTTCTCGCTGACAACTGGAGTATTCTTGACGGTAATGCCACCGGTGTTATTTCCGCCAATGCTTACTGGGGCGAAAATCTTCCATATAATCAGGCCGGATATTACCACCTGGATGGATGGAATAACGGTATCGCTGAACCGGAAGGCTGGCAGATTAAATCCACCAACTTCGTTCTTTCCGGCTCCGGTTTCATTTCCGTACGTATGGGAGCAAACGCCGCCGCTGTCCGTGTATATCTTGCAGATGGTACGGAAATCGGATACTACAAACAGAATCGTTTTTCCGACATCAATTTCCCTAGCCTGGCAGCCGGTGGTTCCTGGGCTGACATGGGTACCTATGTAATGGATCTGAGTAACTATATTGGTCAGGAAATGTACCTTGTGTTATGTGATGAAGTCATTGATGGTGGCTGGGCACATGCCTTTTTCGATGAAATTATTACCTATTATGAAACCGCACCTGATTACACCACACTCTATGATGTGGTTGCAGATGGCGCTACAGCAGAAGAAGTCCATATTTCCTGGCAGCTGGCAGAAAATATGAAATAATGTAACCGTTCATTTTGCCCGGGCCAGCTGGCCCGGGTATTTTTTAAAGGAGGAGAGTTCTATGAAGAAAAAAATAATTCCGGTAATCGTATGTCTGATTGTTCTTTGTGTTATAGGAGCTGCCGGAATACTGTTTCTCAAAAACAGAGCAGATGCCAATGATAAATATCTGCTTCTGTATCTGCCCTTTGACGAAGGAAAAGGGCTTACCATAAGTGACGCCTCAGGACATGCACCGGATACTGATTTAAATTATGGACTGGCCCATGCTGTATTTACAGAGGACCAGGACCCCCAGTGGCGGGAACAGGGAATCAAAGGCGGCTGTCTTCTGCTGGACGGCAGTACCACTTATCTTACCTATAACAAGAATGATATTTCCATTCAGGGGGATTCCCTGACCATCAGTGTCTGGCTGGCTCCCCGTACTTTTGAGTGGGACGATCCGAATGCTGCTGAAAACGGTACGGATAAGCTGACCGGAATTGTCAGCCAGGTAAACAAAGAGGCAAAACAGGGCTTTATTCTTGGTTACCAGAGACACGGCAGACTCAGTTTCCAGGTGGGTACCGGTACTGACTGGCTTACTGTCTGGACCAATGGCGATAATCTGAAAAAATATGAATGGAATCACATTTCTGCCACTTTCGATGCAGCTAATGGTGAAATGCGTCTGTACTTAAACGGCGAACTGGCTGCTTCCCGCTCCGTTCCGGCAGGCAGTACCATTGCTCCTGCAAAAAACCGTTCCCTGCTGGTCGGCAGAAACGGAGAGGGAGAACGGCTGACCGCAGGTTTTCTGAATGTAGCCAGTGGATACATTGATGAATTAAAGCTTTACAGCTGCGCTCTTTCCTCTGAAGAGATACAAAAAGCTTATAGCACTGTCACTATTCCGGAAATTAACTTTTCTGAAATCTGGCTGCAGAATATCCTGACGACAGACTACACCCGTACCCAATATCACGGAGGCCCTTATCAGTTCTGGATGAACGAACCTCATGCACCATTTTATTTTAACGGCAGATATCATCTGTTCTTCCAGCAGAATATGACTGGTTCTTACTGGCGCAATATCGGCTGGGGACATCTGGTTAGCGAGGATATGGTAAACTGGACCCCGGTAAAAGAAGCTATTGTTCCTACCGAAGGCTCTGTCGTTCCCGATGGCGTATGGTCCGGTGGTGCCGCATTAGATGTCAATGGCGTTCCTCTTTTATTTTTCACAGCCGGAAATGATGATTTTACCTCCTACGAAGGCCTGATTTCCAACCAGAATATCGGTGTTGCTTATCCAGCTGACCTGACAGACCCTGATTTAACTGACTGGATTATCTGTGATGCTCTGGCCATAAGCCAGAAAAATGGTCAGGGACGCCGTGGCGAATTCCGCGACCCGCACATCTGGCAGGAAAACGGTATCTGGTATATGCTGATCTGTAGTGGAAGCACTTCTTCCAGCGGCGGAACTGCCCTGCTATATACTACAGACACCCTGGAGCTCTTATTTGATGGTACCGTAAAACAGAACTGGGTCTATCAGGGTCCCATTTACCAGATACCAAACCAGTCCAGACTCTATGGACAGACCTGGGAACTTCCGGTGATTTTGCCTGTTTCCAATCCATCCGGCACAATCACGAAATATATGTTTGTTTTCTCTCCTGCTCCGGCCAGCATCGCTGATAACAAAATCTATTATTTCCTTGGCGATTTTGACCATAACACCGGAACATTTACACCGGAGGAATCGTTCCAGAATACTCCTAAGCTTCTGGACTATGGTGCAAACGTCTTTACCGGTCCAAGCGCCTTTATTGATCCGGTCAGCGGTGATGTCGTTATGTTCAGCATTATGCAGGACCAGAGAAGTGCCGCAGACCAGGGTGCCTCCGGCTGGGCCCATACCGTTGGACTTGCCAGAAAACTCTGGTTATCCGAAGACGGTTCCGATTTAAAAATGACTCCCGTGGATGCCTTAACCTCCCTGGAAGAAACCGTTCTTCTGAACGAAACCAATCTGACGCTGGAAGAAGCCAATAACAAGCTCAAAAACGTTCAGGGTGACATGCTTCATATCCGACTGACTGCCAATGTCAGCGCTGCTTCTGAATTTGGAATACATCTGAAAAAAGGCGGCAAATGGGATTGTACTACTTACACCTATGAGGTAAAAGATGAACTGATTCATGGTAGTACGGAAAATCGTGGTGACGGTGCTCCTACAAATACCGTTTCCGGTTATCTTCCAAATGAAAACGGCACACTGACCATGGATATTTATGTTGACCGCTCCCTGGTGGAAGCATTCTTTAATGAATACAAATCCATCAGTATCCGTGCTTATACGGAAGAGCCGGATTCCCAGGGAATTGAATTATTTGCTGATGGCACTGTACAGATTGAATCTTTGTATGTTGCCACAATGGGTTCTATTTTTGATTAACTCTCCATAAAAATGGGGTTGTCGCACTGAAACCTGTTTTATGCGACACCCCCATTTTTAAACCCTCTGACATTCTCTATAGTTACTATTTCAGCAGAAACTCCACAAGATTCTTCTGCCGGATGCCACCACGGTTTACCCCAAGCAGGGTATCCATCGTCAACACCACTTTTTCATAATTGTCCCTGATTGCTTCCAGAGAAGCAAACTCCCGGTCCATATTCTCCGGCGTCAAAATATAACAGACCTGGATATAAAGTCTGTCATCTCCTTTATCTGCAACAAAATCCACCTCTGCTACATCCTGTTTTCCTATGGCTACGGTATAGCCCCGCCGCAAAAGCTCCAGATAAACAACATTCTCCAGCAAATCTGCAATATCATTCTGGCGATATCCCAACACCGCATGACGCAGACCTAAATCAGAAAGATAATATTTTTCCTGGGTCTCCAGTATACGTTTCCCTTTAATATCAAATCTTGCTGCTTTATGAATCAGAAACGCACATTCCAAAGCATTTAAATAATTATATACCGTTTCTGTACTCAGCTTTCGTCCCTGATTTTTTAAAAAATCGGAAATTGTCTTAGCTGAAAACGTCTTTCCCACATTATCCATCAGGTAATGTATTATGCTTTCCAGTAATGCCGTATCACGAATACCATTTCTGGCAATTACGTCTTTTAAAAGCACCGAATTATAAATATCCGTTAAATACTGCATAATCCGGCTTTCTTCCCATTTCATCTGGTGAATTCCCGGAAGTCCGCCATATCTTAAGTAATTTGCAAAATGCTCCTGCCGGCTCAACTCTGCTTCCTCTGGATTTTCTTTTGCAAACTCCAGATATTCCTGAAAATCCAAAGGGTAAATCCGGATTTCCACGTAACGTCCCGCCAGAAGCGTTGCCAGCTCCCCGGACATCAGTCTGGCATTGGAGCCTGTTACATAAATATCACAGTCAAAATCCACACGAAACGAATTAATCGCCTGTTCCCAGCCGGTTACTTCCTGAATTTCGTCCAGCAGAATATATACTTTTCCCTGTAGTTCTTCCGTCCGTCTGGATATTTCTTCATAAAGGGCATGATATTCTTTTAATTTCTCATAGCGCAAAGATTCAAAATTAATATGAATCACGTTGTTCTTACTAATCCCACGTTCCGTAAGCTCTTCTTTAATCAGTTCCAGCATGGCACTTTTTCCGCTTCGGCGCATACCGGTTAATACTTTTACTACCGGCCGGTCCATAAAATCACGAATCTGAATCATATAACGTTCTCTTTTTATCATATCGCCCCTCCTTTTCTTTTATACTAGCATAAACAAAGAAAAACAGCAAGAGTTTCTTTTATAAGAGAAACTTTTGCTGTTTTCTGTCGTTTTTTCTATTATTACTTTAAATAATACTTTCTAAGGAAGCACTGATTAATTCATTGCTTTCTTAGAAGCCTCCGGCGGATCGCACGAATTTGCAGTAGAATTTGCAGCTTCGCTCACAAATTCGGCGTGGGAAACGCTTTCATCAGCGTTTCCCTACGTAACCTTGTTTTAACAGATTTCCGCACCACTCGGCATAGTCTTCTCCGGTGTCATCAGTGCCAGCTCGCCGTTTTCATCCTCGGCACACAGCAGCATACCTTCGGATACAATACCAGCCAGTGTCGCAGGCTTTAAGTTCACTAAAACCATAACCTTCTTGCCCACCATCTGCTCTGGTGTATAGTGTGCCTTGATACCGGACACAATCTGCTTCACCTGGGAACCAATCTTTACCTGGGAGCACAGGAGTTTCTTGGACTTCTTCACTTCCTCACAGGCAATGATTTCGCCCACCTGGAACTGCAGCTTTGCAAAATCATCGTACGTAATTTCCGGCTTTGCTTCAATATCAATCACGGTTTCTTCCTCCTTCTTCTCTTCCACAGGCTCCAGACCGTTTTCCTTTGCGTACTCTGCCGCCTGGGCTGCCTTGATTTCTTCTGCTACTTTTAATACATCTTCTAATACCAGTCTCTGGAATAAAATTTCCGGAGCTTCGGTTACCTTGGTGCCATTTGCATACTTACCGAAGGTATCCAGTTCTTCAATGCCTCTTGCGGAAGTATTTAACTGTTTGAAAATCTTTTCTGCGGTTTCCGGCATAAACGGAGCCAGCAGGCTGGTACCAATGCAGATGCTCTCAATTAAGTTGTAAAGAACGGTCTGTAAACGTGCCTGCTTTGTCTCGTCCTTTGCCAGTGCCCAAGGCATTGTTTCATCAATATACTTGTTACATCTCTTATACAGAGTGAAAATTTCTGTAATAGCGTCAGCAACACGGAGATTTTCCATCTTTGCCAGCACCTTGCCCGGTGTTTCCAGAGCAAGAGCCTTTAATTCTGCATCCACATCCTCCGCCACACCAGCGTCCGTTACTACGCCGCCGAAGTACTTGTTGCTCATGGAGATAGTACGGTTTACCAGATTGCCAAGGGTGTTGGCAAGTTCGGAATTGCAGCGCTCCACTAAAAGCTCCCAGGTAATCACACCATCGTTATCAAATGGCATTTCGTGAAGGACGAAGTAACGAACGGCATCCACGCCAAATACCTTTGCCAGGTCATCAGCGTACAGCACGTTGCCCTTACTCTTACTCATCTTTTCACCGCCCTGCAGTAACCACGGATGACCGAAAATCTGCTTTGGAAGCGGCAGGTCCAGAGCCATCAGCATGATTGGCCAGTAAATCGTATGGAAACGTAAAATATCCTTACCGATTAAGTGCAGGTCCGCCGGCCAGAACTTGTTAAACTGGTCGGTGGAATTGCCGTCGCAGTCATAACCGATACCGGTAATATAGTTGCTTAACGCATCAATCCACACATAAACGACATGCTTGTCATCGAAATCCACCGGAATGCCCCACTTGAAGGAAGTTCTGGATACACACAGGTCCTGAAGTCCAGGAAGCAGGAAGTTGTTCATCATCTCGTTCTTTCTGGACTCCGGCTGGATAAATTCCGGATGGGTGTTAATGTGCTCAATGAGGCGGTCGGTGTAATTGCTAAGCTTTAAGAAGTATGCCTCTTCTTTTGCCGGCTGGCATGGTCTGCCACAGTCCGGACATTTGCCGTCCACTAACTGGGACGCTGTGAAAAAGGACTCACAAGGAGTACAGTACATACCCTCGTAGTGACCTTTGTAAATATCGCCCTGGTCGTAAAGCTTCTTGAAAATCTTCTGTACCTGCTTTTCGTGGTCCGCATCGGTGGTACGGATGAACTTGTCATAGGAAGTTCCGACCAAATCCCAGATACCCTTGATTTCTCCGGCAATCTCGTCAACAAATGCCTTCGGTGTGATTCCCTTCTGGGCAGCCTTTTCTTCGATTTTCTGACCATGCTCATCCGTTCCGGTCTGCATAAA
Source organism: Lachnospiraceae bacterium (assembly GCA_017938285.1). Classification (GTDB taxonomy): domain Bacteria; phylum Bacillota; class Clostridia; order Lachnospirales; family Lachnospiraceae; genus SIG299. The sequence continues at coordinate 33,726 of JAGBBW010000095.1, read as the reverse complement.
TACTTCGTAACCCTGTAAACGCTTGAAACGTGCAATACTGTCCGCTAAAATTGCTTCATAGGTGTTACCGATGTGCGGCTTGCCGGAAGTGTAGGCAATCGCTGTTGTCATGTAAAATTTTTTCTTTTCCATAAAACATCTCTCCTTTATGTGATTCTTTTCCTTAGTTTTCCACGCAAAGCTCCAGGATAGTACAGATTTTCAAGCATTTTTTCCTTCTGAAAGCACTTATTTTACAGTACAGGATTTGTATCCATCAAAATTTTGTAAGCTGCGCCTAACGGAGAATACATAGCTTTTCAAGCTTTTTGCTCAATGTTTCTGCAAAAACTTAGAAAAGCATGTATTCGCAGTTTGAAGCAGCGAACAAAATTTTGATGAATACAACTATAGTACAGTAAACTATCGCCTTCTTATTATCCCCGGAAAATAGTAAAAGCTCCCGCCTCTTTTAAAGACGGGAGCCTGAAACTCGCGTGTTACCACTTTAATTCACAGCCCCTTCGCAGAGTGCTGCCTCATGCACTATGTCAGTATTTCTAACACTGCCATCACAGTGCGTCACGATAACGGGTGAACCCGTCGCAGCCTAACCAGGCAGGTTATTCTTCGAAAACCATATTGGCTCAGTGCGAAGCTCCAAGGCCATCTTCCACGGACTTCCCTCCATCCTCTCTCAGCAAATGAGGACTCTCTGTAAGACTTTAGAACGTGTACTCTCCTTTTCACAGCCGGTAAGATATGAAAATTATAGAACAAATGTTATCATGAAACTCAGCTTTTGTAAAGGGTGATTTTTATTTCTCCATCAAAAAACTGATTGCGTTTTTGTGAATGATCCCCTCTCTGGAAAAATCCATCCGGTCCATGGAGATTACATATTTCGGATAATTGTCCGGTATCTGGGCAAATGCTTCAAATTCTCTTTTTATCACCTTTTCATCGTAAAGATAAAAAGCAACCTGATAATATTCTTTCTCTGTTCCCTTCATCGCCACAAAATCAACTTCACCATTTGGTATTTTTCCTACAAACACTTCATATCCCCGGCAGCGCAGTTCATTATAAATGACATTTTCCAGTTAATTGTATCATCCTCCGTGTGTTTTATCAAGCAGGGTTTTTATTAAACATATTACATCACAAAAACCTCAGGAAGCTTTCCGCCCGTGACCCTTCACCAAATCACTGGAAAACTTCCTGAGGTTCTATTTTGTTATTACTGTTACATTTTTATTCCACTTTTAATACGCCCACTGTCTCTTCCATCTGCTTTGCCTTTTCCGACAACAGTTCAACGCTCTTTCTCAGCTCCTCTACCAGTACCTGCTGACCTTTGACATTGCTGTCCACCTGCACCGCATTGGCACTGGTCTCATCAGAAACCGCAGAGATATTCATAATGGAACTTACCGCTTCCTTCTTTACGTTATCAATCTGGGACATACCCTCGGTAATCTTCGCCAGATTCTCTGCCATCATCTTCACCTGGTCATTGACCTTATGGAACGCACTCAACGTATTATCCAACGATTCGTTCTGGGAAGCTACGATGGAGCCGGCCCGGTTCGCCGCTTCCACAGTCTGGTCGGTCTGCTTCTGAATCTTGGCAACGATACCGCCAATTTCATTTGCCGCATTCTGGGACTGATCCGCTAATTTACGGATTTCCTCTGCCACGACAGCGAAACCACGGCCCGCATCTCCCGCCCTTGCCGCTTCAATGGAAGCATTCAAGGAAAGCAGGTTCGTCTGGGACGCAATATCATTAATGATATTTGCAAAATCACCAATGGAACGGGTCTGCTCATTCAGGGATACAATATCCTTCTGGATGGCATAAGTAATTTCCTCGGTGGCCTTGGATTTGTCATGCAGCTCGTCAATAATCTGAAGACCATCGCTGATTGCTCCGTTGGTATCTGCGGAAATCCGGGAAATTTCATCCGAATATTCGTAAACCACGCCAATCTGGTCGGACAGCTCCGTAATCTGGTTTACACATTCCTGGGAATCTTCCGCCTGCAGCGTCACACCCTGTTCAATTTCACTGATTGCTCCGGATATCTGGTCACTGGACAGAATCAGACTTTCTGTATTCTGACCGACTAACGCCGTTACCTCTGTCACCGTTTCCATAACCTCCTTTACCTGTACAATCAGGGAGCGGATACTTTCTGTCATACCGGTAAGATTACCTGCAATCTGTCCCAGCTCATCTTTTCTCTTTACCTTTTTACCTTCTGTAAAATCTCCACTGGAAACTTTCTTAATGCGCTTTGTCACATCCTTCATGCCCTTCTTCATGGTACGGGACAAAAACAGACAGATACCCAGTGCCAGCAGAGTTGCCACACCAACCGTCATCATCGTATTAATCTGTATCGCTGTTGCCGATGCCAGTAATGCATCCATTGGTACCATGGAAACCAGCATGGCTCCCGTAGCACCCACCTTGGAAAATGCGAAAATATAGTCTCTTCCCTCCCAGGAAATCCTCTCTGTTCCTTCGGTAAGCTCTCCAGCCTGTGCATTCTGGTACACGGTCAGTTCACTGAATACAGGAACTACTTCTGTCGTGATACCCTCCAGTTCTCCACCGCAGTAAACCGTTTCATTGCCATCCGGTGCAACAAATGCGGCAAAACTGCCCACACCACGGTCTAAATCCGTCAGGGAATTATAAACCACCTGGCGGTCAATATCTACAATGAAAATAACATTGCCGGATTTCATGCCCACCTTACGCCACAAGCTGATGGCATAATCGGAAATTTTAAAGTTTTTTTCCTTTTCCAATACCTTTTCTTCCAGATACAGGTGACGTCCCAGGTACCCAAAACGTTCCTGTGCAGATGTAATGTAACCGCCCAGTTCCGAAGCTGTAAATTCCGTATAATAATCATCCAGCATAAGCATTGGCGTCGTTGTAATACCTATCGTGGAATCACTGAAAAAATATAAGTGATATACAAAATCCGAAATGGTTTTCAGACTTCTGATTTTTTCCTGAATGGTATTTTTTGCTTTCTTCTGGTCTTCATTTAAATTGGCATAATCAATATTATTTGCCAGATAAAAAGCCATCATGTCATCTGCTGTCATGATTTCCACCATGCGGTCACTAATCTGCTCCAGTCCAAGGTTTATGTAATCACCTTTTGCTTCTACTGTCTTTACCAGAGCCTCCTCTGCCTCTTCTGTCAGTATCTGTTTTGCCGAGCTGTAGGACATAATTCCCTGCATCAGTATCATAAGTATTAACAGAAAAAAGGCAAACACTGTTTTTGTAATTAAGCTGCTGAATATGGAACTCTTTGGCCGTTTTTCTTTTTTCATACTGCTTTCCTCCTCAAATAATTTTATATAAATATCAAAATTCCGATATTTATTTCTTGTTTTTTCTTTATGCTTTTTGTTTTCCCCTAAAAAACAGCAAAAACCTGCTCTAAGCAGGTTTTTGTTGTTCCTTATGAAAGAAAGGTTATTTCTCAGTGGCAGAAGTTCATCAGCACTTTCAAAATAACCTTCCTCCTTTATAGTTTTTACCCTGTCACGTTCCCCAAACGCTTCTACCTCCGATACATACCTTCTCTATGCACCGTTCTTTTATAGTATATCAGTTTTATGCATTTTTGTCAATTAGAACAAGCCACCAGCTTGTTTTTTATTACATTTGCACAAAAATCACGTTTGGTTCTTTGTGAAAAGCCTTTTTCCATTATCACTTTTGACCAAAAAATCCTGCCATCAGCTGTTCCAGTGCTTCCTGGTCTTTTCTTCCCATCAGCTCTCTTGCGGAATGCATGGCAAGAATCGGCACACCGATATCCACTGTCTTCATCGGCAGCCATCCGGAAATAATCGGTCCCAGCGTACCGCCGCCCGCCACATCGGATCGGTTGGCAAACTTCTGGTACTTCACGCCGGAAGCCTCGCAGATTCCCTGGGCAATGGCTACTGCCTCCGTATCAAAGGTATACCGCTGGTTGCTGTTCAGTTTTAACACAATTCCTTCATTAAAGTATGCCTGGTTTACCGGGTCATACTTTTCGGCATGGTGCGGATGCAGGGCATGCGCCACGTCCACAGAAAATAAAAAGCTGTTGAAAATACTGTCGGAGAGAGCATTCCCATCAAATCCGAGAGCTGCATAAATCTTTTCCAGCACCATCTGCAGCAGGGCAGAATCCGCACCCTGTTTGGAACGGCTGCCAATTTCCTCATGGTCAAATAACACTGCCACGTTGATGCCGTCCTGACGAACCTCACCGCAAATGCCTTGCAACAGGGCAAAACAGGAGGTCAGGTTGTCCAGGCGCGGTGCAGAAATCATCTCTTCCTGCACACCCATATAACAGCCTGCTTCCAGTGCATAGACATATAAATCGAAATCCAGAATTTCTTCCATTGCCACCTGGCATTCCTTCGCCAGAAGCTCCAGAAAATAATTGTCCTTGTTCATGCCTTCTTCAAACAAACCAATGACTGGGAGCATGTCCGACTGTTTATTCAGTTCGATTCCCTCGTTTACCTTCCGGTTAAAATGAATGGCAAGATTCGGAATGGTCGCCACCGGACGCTTAAAATCCACCAGTTTGATTTCCGGATGGTAAATATCCTCTCCCTTGCATGCCACACGGCCGGCAATGGACAGCGGACGGTCCAGCCAGGTATTTAAAATCGGGCCACCGTAAACTTCCGTATCAATTTTTAAATATTTGCCCGGTGCCATCTCTGCCTTTGGCTTGATGTGCAGGCACGGATGATCCGTGTGGGCTGCTGCCACATGGAATACCTGGTCTTCCTTTGTATCTGCGCCGATGGTGAAAGCAATTAAGGATGTACTGTACGCTTTCAGATAATATCTGCCGCCTTTTTTTACATTAAATTTTTTTCCAAGGACTAATTCCTCGAATCCTTTTTCCTTTAAATAGTCAGCCCCTGCTGCCACCGCCTGATGCGGGGTTACTGCCTGACTGATGTACTGTAATAAATTCATGATGTTGTCCTCCATTTATACATGTAATTATTTTTCTGATTTAAAACTCACTGTTCCAAACGATATACCATAATTGGAGAAAAGCTGTCCGATTCGTACACATATATTCTTTTACAGATTGGACATTTCCAGACATCATATTTTGGTTCTGGTATCATCCATGGTTGTATACTTTCGCAATCACAAATTTCATCCCATTCTTTATCGGTGTATACTCTTAATTGAATATTATTTGGTGCTTCCTGGTTATTCAGCTCTGCTCCACAGGAACATACTACTTTTGCCATTCCCTTACCTCATCCTATTTCTCCGTAATTTATCTGAATTTTATGCTGAATCGTTAAAACTAATCATACTAAACTTCTGTAAAAATATCAACCCTCCCCAAATCCGCATTCGTAAAACCTGCCAGCAGGCTGTCAGTCGCTACATTGCAGCTATCCGTATATATAACAGATAAGGCTGAATAGCTACGTCTTGGCACAGATTGTTTTTTATGTTATACTGTGGAAAAGCTTTTTTATCACTACCATACTTTTGGAGGAAACCATGCAGCCACTGTACAGCACCACCACCATACTTTCTTTCAGCGAATATAAAAAAATGAATAAAGCAGTTTTCACCGCTTCAAAAAAAATCACTCTTCTTTGTTTTTTATTTTTTACCATTTTTGGAATAATAAATAGAATTTTCTATCTTCCTCTGCTTTTTGTTGTAATTTATTGCGCAGCCCTTCTGGGCTCCATGTATCTCGTCAGAAGAGAGTTTGCTACAAATAAATCCTTACAAAACCAGAAATTCTTATTTGACTTTTATGACACCTTTTTTACTATGGAAACCGCTGGTAATGTTACAAAGATTTTTTACAATGAACTAAACCTGATTTTAGAAACAAAACAGAATTTTTACCTTTCCAGAGCGGAAAAATTCCTTTATCCTGTCATAAAAGCAAACTGTTCCGCTGGATTAATCCAGTTTCTGCAAAATCCGGAGTTAAAAAATATTGTTCCCGGACAGGCGGAACCACAGGAAAACAACTCTGACACCGTCCATACGGAAACCGTTTCCGGCACACCATTGTTTGAAACTGTCACTATTTATAACCAAGAGGAATACTCGAAATTACAACAATATATTCTGTGTAAACGGTCGAAATTTTCTTATGTGTTCCTCCTCCTGTTTTTAACAGCTGTTGGCGTCACCATTTATTTAAAGGAATACCTTTATATTATCACCATATGTTTAGTAGCTGCTTCCCTTGCTGTAGTTTTTTTTATGCCTAAATTCACGAAATCCTTTCTTAAGATTCCGGAAGAAACCATGCAGTTTTATTTTTATGATAATCACCTCTGTAAGAAAACAGCATACGAAAGTACGGATTATTACTATAAAAATTTATTTGATATATTGGAAACGGATACAAATTTTTATATCAAAATCTCCTCCCTACAGTATCTTATTCTTACAAAAAATAACTGCTCACCGGAACTGACGGACTTTATACACGGTCTTAAACGGCATTGCTTACAGACTGGAAAACGGAACCGCAGCAATTAATTACTCTTTTAAGGAAGAACTTTATGACATGGATATTGAATACTTTGACTTAAGCCGCAGTCTCGTTCTGGAACGCCAGGAACTGGCAAACGGCGGCATCGGCACCCTGGCCGAAAAAACGGTGCACAGCACCTTAAAACAATACCTTTCCCGTGACATTTCCTTTCAGGAAATCAAAATCGGTACATACTTTGCCGATGTCTGTGTGGACGGACACATTTTTGAGATTCAGACACGACAGTTTAATAAACTACGGGCAAAACTGGAATTTTTCCTCACAGAACACCCTGTTACCGTGGTCTATCCGGTAACAAACCATAATTATCTGCGCTGGGTTACTCCACAGACCGGAGAAATTACCCCGCCCAAAAAATCCACCCGCAAAGGTAATCCCTTACAGGTGTTTGCAGAGCTGTACCGCATCCGCCCCTTCCTGTCCCACCCGAATTTTTCCCTGAAACTGGTTCTGATGGACATGGAAGAATACCGGATGTTAGACGGTTACGGTAAAGATAAAAAAAAGCGGGCCACCAAATGTGACAAGTTTCCCCTGACCCTTGTGGCAGAATATGATATTGAAACACCGAAGGACTACATGATGCTGCTCCCGGCAGAGCTGCCGGATACTTTTACGGCAAAGGAGTTTGCAAAACTGGCAAGAATACCGCTGGGACTGGCCCAGACGGCACTTCTGCTGCTGTCGGAACTTGGCGTTGTCACACGGACCGGGAAACAGGGCCGGTCGTACTTATATGAACTGTATGGAAATTAATCCCTTGCCGGTTACTGTTCCACAGATTCAGAAAAAACACTTGCAAACCTGCTCATAATTTGTCTGGTTAAAATTTGGCTTCTTCCGTTGAAATAATTTGCATATCGTGATATATTGTTTTCTGTAGTGTCTGAAAACGCAAAAGATATGGCATACTAAAATAAACAATCAGAAGGAGATTTTCAAATGAACCATAAATTTAAAAAATTCGTTCCCCTGACTGCTGTGGGAATGCTTTTATTCCTTTCTGCCTGCGGACAGAAGAATGACACAAACTCACCGGAGCAGACCCCGACTGCGGTGCCGACCATTGCGGCAACCAGTACCCCGGCTGCTACTAATACCCCTGTTCCGACAGAAGCAGTGGAAAATCCTGTGGCAGAGCCGACTACTGTACCAGAGGTTCCGACAGACTCTCCGACCAGCACTCCGGAGCCAACAGCCACATCTGCCCCGACTGCAGCCCCGACACCAGCCCTGACGAAGGACGATTTCAACGGTGCAGATTTTCTCACAGATGCGGTATTTGCCGGTGATTCCGTTATGTCCCACTTCTACTGGAAAGTACCTGTATATGACAAGGAAAACTTTGGAGAAAGTGATTTCCTTGTGGCAGTCAGCTATTCTGCCAGGGAGGCATTAAAAGAAGTCAGCGACATCCACCCGATGTACAAAGGAGAACAGCGCCCCATCTGGGAAAGTATGAAGCTTATCGAGCCAAAGCGTGTGTTCCTGTTCTTTGGTCTCAATGACATCGGTATCAGTGGCGTGGAAGGTTTTGCGGAAAATTACAAAACACTGATCGGAAACGTCCGGGAAGCCGTTCCGGAAGCAAAACTTTATGTTATCAGCACTACTCCAATGCGTGCCGACTGTGAAGGAAAGAACCTGAACAATGCAAACATTACTGCTGCCAACGGGCTTATGCAGACCTATTGTGCAGAAAACAACATCGGCTACATCGATGTAGCTTCCCTGCTGATGGATGACACCGGTGCCTTAAATACCGAATACAGTGACGGCACCAATGTCCACCTGACAACACCTGCTTATGAAATGTGGCGGGATGCCCTGCTGGACTACGGCAAGGAAGTACTTCTGAACGAATATTATGAAAATGCGGATTAATGCATTTTCCCGGAAGTTCCTTATGAGTCTGTGACAGAAACAAACAAACGGAGGTTATCACCCTATGAAACAGAAATTATTCTTACTCACCGCCATCCTGCTGCTTAGCTTCGGCGTACTTGCCGGCTGTGGTGGCAAAAATACCGAAGAAAGTACCACAGTAGACCAGACGCTGGAAGAAATTTATACCCAGATGACAGAAAACGTAGAACTTCCTGCCATGCTCCGCCTGGAGGATGACTACATTACCAACTATTATGGTGCGGATTTATCCACCTTTGAAGAATACGTCTTTGCCGCCGCAGAAGATGCCCTGCTGGCAGAAAACATCATTCTGGTTAAAATGAAGGAAGGCAGCAGCAATGAAGCTGTGGTAAAACTGCTGGAAAGTATTATTAAGCAGAAAAAGAGCGAGCTGGAAAATTACCTTCCGGAACAGTTCAAGATTGTAGAAAAAAGTGAAGTAGTCACCAACGGCGATTATGTTGTACTGATTATTTCCTCCCAGAAAGATGCTCTGGAAGAACAGCTTCCAGCAGCATTAAAGAAATAGGAGAGCTTTATGGTTTTTAGCAGCATACCCTTTTTGTTTTTCTTTTTCCCGGCATTTTTATTATGTTACTTCGTATTACCAAAGCAGTGCAGAAATTATGTACTGCTTTTCTTCAGTTTAGTCTTTTATGCCTGGGGAGAACCGGTCTATGTCTTTTTAATGATTGCAGTGACCTTTTCCGATTACTGTCTGGGCAGGCTCATGCACCGGCTGGACCAGAACCCGTCCGGCAGACGGCTCTGCCTGATTGCCTCCCTTGTTGTAGATTTGCTGGCACTGGGATTCTTCAAATACGCCGATTTTTTAGTTGGCTCTGTCAACGGTCTGCTTGGTACAGACATTCCACTGCTGGAGCTGGCCCTTCCTATCGGAATCAGCTTTTTCGTCTTCCAGTCCTTGAGCTACACCATTGATTTGTACCGCAGGGAAGTGGAAGTAGAGCGGAGTTATCTTCACTACCTGATGTATGTTTCCCTGTTTCCACAGCTCATTGCCGGTCCGATTGTACGGTTCCAGACCGTCCGGGAAGAACTCCACCACCGCACAATTACAAAGGACGAATTTTTCTCCGGCGGCATGCGGTTCCTCCTTGGGTTATTCAAAAAAGTCCTTCTGGCCAACCAGCTTGGCATGCTCTGGGAAACTGCAAAGCAGATTCCAACAGAAGAACTGGGCTTTGTCATGGCATGGCTGGGTGCCATTGCTTTTACCTTGCAGTTATATCTGGACTTTTCTGCCTACAGCGACATGGCCATTGGTCTTGGACAGATGCTCGGTTTTCATTTCATGGAAAACTTTAACTATCCACTGATTGCGGATTCTGTAACGGATTTCTGGCGCAGATGGCATATCTCCCTGTCCACCTGGTTCCGGGACTACGTGTACATACCTCTCGGCGGCAACCGCTGCAACAAAGGACGGCACTTATTTAATATTGCCGTTGTCTGGTTTTTGACCGGCATGTGGCATGGTGCTTCCTGGAATTATGTGCTTTGGGGCGTTTATTACGGCGTTCTGCTCTGCCTGGAAAAATTTATCTGGGGTAAAGGGCTGAAAAAGTGTCCGGCCATATTCCGACACCTGTATCTTGTGGTTATTGTCATTGTCGGCTTTACCATTTTTGCCATTGAAGATTTAGGCAGTGCCTTCTCCTATCTTGGCACCATGTTTTTTGCCAACGGTGTTTCTGTCGGGGATAACCTTTCCTTTTATTTACAGAATTATGGTCTGGTACTGGCCGGGGCAATACTCATTTCCATGCCGCTGTCCGGCTGGCTGAAAGAAAAGGTCTCCCACTTAAAGGGCGCTGCAAAAACAATCGTCAGCTCCGGTGCCTGTGCTGTCTGCCTTGTCCTGTTCCTGATTACTGTATCCTATCTGGTAGCAGACACGTACAATCCGTTCCTGTACTTCCGGTTTTAAAATGGAGGAATTAATTGATGGAAAAGAATTATAAAAAATTTGTGTGGATTACAGTGCTTTCCGGTATCCTTCTTTTATCCGCCGGACTGCTGCTCCTTCCAAAAAAGGACTATTCCGAACAGGAAAACCGCTACCTGGAGCAGTTTCCGGAATTTTCCCTGGAAACCCTGGCGGACGGCAGCTTTATGCAGGACTTTGAAACCTATGTCTGCGACCACTTTCCTCTGCGGGACGCCTTTATGACGGTCCGCACCTGGTACGAACGCCTGACCGGACGAAACCAGGTCAACGGCATTTACCTGTGCGATGATGGCTATTTTATTGAAGAATACGAAACACCGGAGAACACGGCACGCATTATTTCCACCTTCACCCGGTTCGAAGAAAAGATTACCGATGCAGAAGTTGCCTTTTTGCTGGCACCAACCGCAGTCACCATTTATGCGGACAAACTTCCGCAAAATGTGAGAAATGCAGACCAGCTGGCAGAAATAGAGACCATCTATGCGGCACTTTCTTCCACCAAAGTAGATATTACAAAAGCACTGCTTACGCAGAAAGATGGTTATCCTCTCTACTACCGCCTGGACCACCACTGGACCACCTACGGTGCATATTTTGCCTATGTGGAGTACTGCCATGCCCTTGGACTGACACCATACTCCATGGACGAGTTTACTCCAACCGTAGTTTCTGACGATTTCCAGGGTACGATTTACTCCAAATTAAACGACTCCTTTGCCGGAGCGGATGAACTCACCATATTCGCCCAGGAAAATACAGACCTCACGGTCACCTACCATGATACCGGGGAAGTGACGGATACCCTGTATGCCCCGGATTATCTGGACACCAAGGACCAGTACTCCTACTTTTTAAACAACATCCATCCGATGATTGAGGTGACAAACCATAGCGCAGACAATAACAATGTCCTTGTCCTGATTAAAGACAGTTACGCCAACTGTATGGTGCCGTTCCTCACCAATCACTATAAGACAATTTATGTAGTAGACACCCGTTACTATAAAAACTCCATCAGTACTTTTATTAACGAAAACCCGGACATTACCAATGTTCTCGTTCTTTATAACCTGAACACCATGGACGATGACCTTGGTATCGGCGGTATTTATTAGCCGCTTGCTTTGCAAGTGTTTATGGCTGGGCTGAACTGTTACGCAACTTTTCCTTTTCAACAGAAAAAAAGTATGTTATACTCATATGGGGTTAATTTTTACAATTTTATTAACTGGCATTGACATTATGAAACATTTTATTAACTTTTAGATTTGAATGATTGAGAAAGGTAAACAGGGGTATCTATGAAAAAAACTCATCGTCTCGTATTAGGATGTATTGCAACCTGCTGTCTCTTTATTGGTACTATGCTGGCCGGCTCCTTTATCAGTCCGGCTTCCAAAGCCACCAATGCGGCTGACGGCTCCCTGCCATCGCAGGAAAATACACAGAATGCGGCTCTTCCGGCTGCAAACGGACCAGATTCCGCAAATGGGCAGGAATCCGTCTCCGGCACTTCCACGAATGAAGCTGCGTCAACTGGGACTAATGGCACCGGTTCTACCACACCAGCCAGCAACCTGACGCCAACGGTCAGTCCGACTCCAACCGTCAGTCCGACTCCGACGGTCAGTCCGACTCCAACGGTCAGTCCGACTCCAACCGTCAGCCCGACTCCGACTGCCACTCCAACACCAACGGCTACTCCGACTCCAAGTCCAAGCCCGACACCGCTGCCATTTATTCCGGACTTCACCATTCCGGCAGTTACAGACAATCTGAACATCCGGAAAGGCCCGGGAACAAATTACGATGTCATCGGAAAGCTCCCTTGCGAGTCCTATGCCTATGTTCTGGAAGAATCCAATGGATGGACAAAGATTTCCACCGGCTCCATTGAGGAAGGTTATGTCAGCTCCGACTTTCTTTTCTCCCCGGAAGAAGTAATTTCCCTGTGTGACAGTGACAAGCTTGTGTCGGTAAAAATTACAACCAACGGTCTGAACATCCGCAGCGGTCCGGGAACCTCCTATGATGTCGTCGGACTTGCAGATAATACTGACACCTTTCCTGCCCTGCTGGAACAAAGTACAGAAGGCTGGATTGCCATTGAACGTTCAAACGGGAAAACCGGCTATGTATCAAAAAAATATGTCAAATTCATTTACAACATGAAAACCGGCTCTACCCTGGCAGAAATCGCAGAAAGACAACGCCAGCTGGAAATTGAGAAAGCACTGGCTAAAGCACGGGTTACCAACGTTTCCGAAGCAACCCGTTCACCAGTTTCCATGACAACGGACGAAATTTATCTGTTCGCCACCGTTGTCTGCAACGAAGCCGGAAACCAGAGCTATGAAGGAATGCTCGCCGTTGCCAACGTTATTTTAAACCGTATGGAAAACGGCTACTGGGGCACTACCCTGTCCGAAGTCTTATTCGCTCCGGGACAGTTTGTTGGTGCCAAACAGCAGTACATTGACCGTGCCCAGAAACGTGGAATTCCTGATATCTGCTACAAGGCAGTCATGGAAGCCCTTGCCGGCAGAAACAATATTGGCGATTACATTTTCTTCCGCACCGTTAATGGTGCAAACCTGCTGGATTATAAAAAGTTTTATATTCTGGAAGACCATGTATTCTATAAACCGTAAGATTCCCTTCCATACAATCTTCATAAAGACCCCCTGAATGGCCTCCGGATACTTCCGGAACCCGTTCAGGGGGTCTTTTGACTGCTATTCTGCCACAATGGTTTCCTCAAAAATATTCTGCTCATCCAGCACCATGCCATACAGTGCCTTTAATTCCCCGTCAAACTCCTTTTCATCTTCTGTTTCACCGGAATACCTCTTAATCTCTTCGTTAATCGCCATCATTTTCTGGTCCAGAAACGCCACCAGATCCGCACATTCCTTTAATTCCCGGCGGATATTTTCCGGTGCATTCCCCTCAATCTTATAATACATCTTATGCTCTAAACTCGCCCAGAAATCCATGGCAATGGTACGGATCTGGATTTCCACTTTGGTATTCACAATCGTATCTGACAGGAAAATCGGCACCGTAACTATCATGTGGTAACTCTTGTAACCGTTCGGCTTCGGATTCTGAATATAATCCTTCACCTTCAGCACCGTCACATCCGACTGCTCCGAAATCAGCTTGGCAATCCGGTAAATGTCCGTCGTATAAGAACAGATAACACGGATACCCGCCACATCATTAATATAACGCACAATATTCTCCACCGTCAGTTCCCGGTCATTGTGCTTCATTTTCTTTGCAATGCTCTCCGGCGATTTAATCCGGGAAGTCATATGCTCAATCGGGTTATACTGATGCTTTATTTTAAATTCATTATTCAAAGTTTCCAGTTTTGTATTCACTTCCCGGAGGGCAGCGTCATAAATCAGCTGCATACGCTCCCACTCTTCGGAAGTGTTCCGGATTTCTCCATACAAATCCGGCATGGTAATTTCGTTCCTCATGTAACTTTTTCATTCCTTTCTCTTTTACCTTCGTATCGTTTCTACTTCTATCATAACACAAAATTGTTACCAAAGTTTAAACTTTTGAAATCTTAATCAAATTTTAAGAAAGTGCACTTTTGTTATGGACATACCGGAAGTTTTAGTTATACAATAGCATGGTAAAGCATTCCCAATAAGAAAAAAAGGAAACGGACCGGACGGCATTCCTGATGCGCAGAAAACTGTAGAAGTGCTATAAAGAAATACTTTTAAAATTAATTGGAACGCAGGTGATACTATGGATAAACTATTGCTAATTATAAATGAGTGGGACCCGATTGGTTTCTTCCCTCTGGCACCAAAAGATGAATATGCTAGTGAAATAAAAAAAATACAGGAGTATCTTAATACAAATCAAGATATCACAGAAGAGAAATTAGCCCAAAAAATAAATGAAATATTCCTTATGTCGTTCGGAAGTGATGTATATGCTGAAGATACCGTGGGATGTTTAAATGTAGCAAAGAACATCATTAGTAATCTCTAAATTAGGTGCTGTAGAATGGGAACACACAATTTATAGACTGGAGAACTATCTGAAATGGAAACACTAATCACCCTGGATTGTAGTAATTATTCTGATAACTTAGAGACAATTCTAAAGCTCTTTCAGCAAATCGGATGGACTATTTATAATAGCGAAGGCCAGGCAGAGTTTTTACCTTTAGGTGATCAGGATGATTATGACTGGCAGCGTCAAAACTTACCAGAAAACATGATTTATAATATTCTTGCGAAAAAAAGAGAGAATCAGGAGATTATTGGTATTAATCTTTTTTATGAAAAAGGAACCGAAGGAATTTCTTTGCTGGCACAAGATACGAGTCAAATTACTTTGAGTATAGGAATAAACCGAAGACTCCTTAACAAAAGACATACCGACACCATCTGGTATCTCCAAAATATTATTTATAAGTTATTTGATATGGGGGTCAGAATAACTTCCTACACCGTAGAAGAGTTTGAAGATTAAACTTATTTGTTAAACAGCCTTAAAAAATAAAATTCCCCTCTTGACAAATACATATCACAGGAATATAATGACAGCGTCATGAAAAAATATTAAAGAAAGCGAGGAAGAACTATGTTTAATTTCATGAGAAGCAGTAACACCATTAACTTCACAACCGAAATTGCATCTGGCTCTGCCTCGGGATTCTCTTTTTAACCTTCAGCAAGTGAAAAAGAGTATTGTTTCTTATGGAAACTATGCCGTGGTACCCGGGTATCACGGCTTTTTTTATTCCTGAAAGAAACCGGCCTGCAGGTTTTACTGCTCTTCTGCCGCTTTTCTTTTCTAGCGTAAAGGAATAAAAATTCTTTCTTCTGCACGCAGCCGCCTGTGAAGCTGCCCTTCAGAGAAAATCGTGATATTCAAGGTTCCAAATCCCGAAAACAAACCAGACAATTTCAACCACTGACACAATTGAACCAAGGGGATATTCTGCATTTTCAGCCCCTTACACACACCTTAGGAGGATTTATGAAGCCAATCAAACGCTACATACTACGGTACTGGTATGCCTATCTGGCTGCCATCCTGTTTTTAATGACCAGCGTATCCTTAGATATGCTGTCACCACAGATTACAAAACGAATTATTGACGATGTCATTACCGCAGGCAAAACAGAACTTCTTCTGAAACTGCTTGGTATGATTTTAATGATAGGCGTGGGCCGGGCGATTTTCCAGTACGCAAAGGAAATGACCTTCGACCTCACCAGCCAGAAAATTGGTGTCAACATCCGCCAGGATTTATTCCGGCACATCCAGAGTCTGTCTGTCAATTACTTTGACAAGACCAATACCGGAGAACTCATGGCACGAATCAAGGACGATGTAGACATTCTCTGCGGCGGCCTCGGCTACATCGGTATGCTGATGATTGAGATTATATTCCACACCTGCCTTGTCATGTACAACATGATTACCTTAAGTCCAAAGCTGGCAATTCTGCCGATTCTGTTTATGCCGGTAGTTGGTACACTTGCCATCGTGCTGGAGAAGAAACTTGACAAGGTGTACTCCGACATCAGCGAGGAAAACGCAAAATTAAATACCGTGGCTCAGGAAAATCTGGCCGGTGTCCGTACCGTAAAGGCCTTTGCCAGAGAGAAATTCGAAATTAAAAAATTTCTGTCCCACAACAAGCGTTACTACGACCTGAACATGAAGCAGTCCAAAATTTTAATCCGCTACCAGCCGGTATTCCAGTTTGTTACGAAGCTTCTGCCGGTTATGACGATTTTATTTGGCGGACGCATGGTAATCAACGGCGAAATTACCCTTGGTACGCTGGGTGCTTTTATTGCCTACTGCGACTATATCGTCTGGCCGATGGAAACTCTGGGCTGGGTTGGCAACGAATGTGCTGCTGCCATTGCTTCCTACAAGAAGTTAAAGAAGGTAGGCGGCGAGGAAATCCTGATTAAGGACCCGGAGAAACCTGTCGTACTTCCGGAGGTTTCCGGCTCCATTACCTTTGACCACGTTTCCTTCACACTGGATAATAAGGAGATTTTAAAGGATGTTTCCTTTACCCTGCCCGCTGGCAAAACCCTTGGCATCATGGGGGCCACCGGTTCCGGAAAATCCTCCATTATCAACCTGTTAGGCCGTTTTTATGACCCAACGGAAGGAAGCATTTCCCTGGATTCCGTAAACATTAAGGAACTTTCCCTGTCCCAGCTGCGCCGCAGCATGGCTCCGGTATTACAGGATGTATTCCTGTTCTCTGATACCGTAGCAGAAAATGTCAAGTTTGGCAAACGTAATACGGTTGGCAGTGAGGAAGTCGCTGCTTCCCTGGCAAAGGCACAGGCAAACGGATTTGTCTCCAACCTGGAAGACGGCACGGAAACCTTAATCGGAGAACGTGGTGTCGGCTTATCCGGTGGGCAGAAGCAGCGAATCAGTATCGCCAGAGCCTTATCCAAACAGGCACCGGTTCTGATTCTGGACGATTCCACCTCTGCCCTCGACATGGAAACAGAACTTGCCATCCAGAAAGAACTGAATGCCCTTTCCGATGTCACGAAAATTATTATTGCCCACCGTATTTCTGCGGTACGACATGCGGATGAAATTCTGTTTCTGGAGGAAGGCCGCATTGCAGAACAGGGAACCCATGAAGAACTTATGGAACAGAAGGGATTGTATTATAAGACCTTTATGGCTCAGTACGGAGAATTTCTGGAACAGACAGGAGCCTGATACCTGTTTCCTGAAAACTCCATGTAACAGATTATATAATCTTCTCTTATCACCAGACTTAGAAAGGAGAACTCCATTATGGCAATAAATTCCGTAAAAGAAGACGAGAGCCTTGTTACCGCAGGTAAACTGCAGACCCTGCTTCGTCTTATGAAATATTTATTCCAGTACAAAGGACTGATTGCCGCTGTCCTGCTTGTCATGGCGGGCAGCATTACCATCTCCATCATTAACCCATTAATGGTGGAGCGGGCTATCAATGTCCACATTGATAACAAGGACATGGACAGTCTCACCAGGCTTGCACTGCTGTTTTTAGTGCTGAATGTCATCCTCATTCTGCTGGTCAAGCTGCGTATGTACTTAATGTCCCTTATGTCCAACGACATTCTTGTGAAAATCCGTCAGGAGCTGTTTGTGCACATCCAGACTCTGGGCTTTCAGTTTTTTGACAGCCGTCCGACCGGCAAAATTCTTGCCCGTCTGATTGGTGATGTCAATTCCTTAAAGAATGTCCTTTCCAACTTTGTCACTACCCTGCTGCCAGAATTTGTCACCCTGATTGCAGTTGTTGTGATTATGTTTGTGAAGAACTGGCAGCTTGCTCTTGCCGCCATGATTAGTCTGCCTCTTCTGGTAGCGGGACTGTTTTTCATCCAGTACCACTCCCACAAGCTCTGGCAGATTCACCGGAAAAAGTCCTCCAACTTAAATGCGTTCATCCATGAAGATGTTTCCGGTATGCGTATTGTCCAGAGCTTCGGTGCAGAAGAAGAAACAAGAGAGACCTTCCACGACCTGTTAAACCAGCAGTACCATTCCTTTAAACGTGCCGTTACCTATAACGATGCGTTCGGCTCTGTCATTGACTTCTGCTGGGGTCTTGGCACCATCTGCCTTTATTACACCGGCGTTAAGCTCATTGGTGCAGAGGCGGCTCCGGTTGGTACACTAATTGCCTTTTCCAGTTACATCTCCATGTTCTGGAATCCGATTGCGAACCTTGGAAACTTTTATAACCAGCTGATTACCAATATTACCGGTGCCGAGCGTATCTTCGAAATTCTGGACACCAAACCAGAAATTGCAGACAGGGACAATGTTATCGAACTTCCGGATATCAAAGGAAGTGTGGATTTTGAAAACGTTTCCTTTGCCTATGATGAAAACAGCAAAGTGCTGAATAATGTCAGTTTCCACATTAACCCTGGCGAAACCATTGCCCTGGTTGGTCCGACCGGTGCCGGAAAAACCACCATTGTCAACCTTATCAGCCGCTTCTATGATGTACAGCAGGGCCGGATTCTGGTGGACGGACACGACCTGCGGGATGTTTCCCTGGAAAGTCTCCGGGCACAGATGGGTGTCATGACCCAGGACAATTTCCTGTTTACTGGTACAATTAAGGACAACATCCGCTACGGCAAGCTGGATGCCACCGATGAAGAAATCATTGCTGCTGCCAAAGCAGTGGATGCCCACGACTTCATTATGAAAATGGAAAAAGGCTACGACACCGAGTTAAAGGAACGTGGTGCCGGACTTTCCATCGGACAGAGACAGCTGCTGGCCTTCGCCCGCACCATGGTATCCATGCCGAAAATTTTAATCCTGGACGAAGCAACCTCCAGCATTGATACCCACACCGAGCTTATGGTACAGGCAGGTATCGAAGTACTGTTAAAGGGCCGGACCTCCTTTGTCATTGCGCACCGCCTTTCCACCATCCAGAAAGCAGACCGCATCTTTGTCATTGACAAAGGCGGCATTGTGGAAGCGGGTACGGCAAAAGAGCTTCTGGCAAAGAAAGGTGCGTATTACGACCTTTACATGGCACAGTTTAAAAACATTGCATAACAATTATTTCATGAATAGTTATTACTTTTGACACAGTTCTGCCCCAAAATTACGGCAAAATGTGCTTCGTTGATTACAGAGAACCGGGCAGACTACCTCTGGCACTTCGCCCGGTTCTTAATAGAAAGTGATTAAAAAGGAGCGTATTATTTATGAAAAAGAGAATCTGGACCCTCTGTCTGCTCTCTTTACTTTCCCTGTTCCTGCTTGCAGGCTGTGGAAAAGAGGAAACAGAGAATAACCCAAATTTTGATTCCAGCAACTATTTATCCGGCACATACTACGCAATGATTGAACTAGCGGACTATGACCCGATTTATCTGGAACTGTATGCGGACGCCGCACCGGCTACCGTGACAAATTTTGTTACTCTTGTCAAAGAAGGTTTTTACGACGGTCTTACCTTCCACCGCATTATTGACGGCTTCATGATGCAGGGCGGTGACCCGAATGGAGACAGTACCGGCGGTTCCACTTACGAGGTTCCGGGCGAATTTGCATTAAACAGCTTTAATAACCCAATCAGTCATGTCCGCGGCACCATTTCCATGGCACGTACTGAAGAGTATGACAGTGCCTCTTCCCAGTTCTTTATTGTGCAGGAAGACAGTACTTCCCTGGATGGTGTCTATGCCGGCTTCGGTAAAGTCGTTGGCGGCATGGATGTTGTAGACAATATCTGCTTCAACGCCATTGTCGAAGATGAAAACGGAACTGTTCTTGCTGAAAACCAGCCTGTCATTCTTTCCATCTCCATGATTGAAGAAAGTGAAGTTGTGGCTGATACGGTAGAAACAGAAGAACCAGAGGTTGAACTTCCGGCTGCCACAGCGGTTCTGGATCTTGTTAAGGTAAACAGTGTCGAGGATATCCAGATTGCAGATAACTGGACCATTAATGAAAATGGCACCACCTACTTATTTTCCTCTTCCAAGGACCTGTTAAGCCTCGGTTTATACGAATCGGATTTCGCAAGCCTGTCCTATAATCTGGAACAGCCTCTGGCGTACAGCAGCGATATCGGTGCCAATGAGTTCCTGTCCATCCAGATTACTCTTTCTGAGGATGGTTTATCCAATCTGCTTTTAGTTGCAGAAGAACATAACGGCGCCCTGGGCAGATACTTATTAAATTATGACGATTTCAATGATACCATTTATCTTGTACCAATTTATTAATAACTCATTTGCTGTAACCTGTTCTGACCTGTACAGTCACCCTTTACTGCTGTCACAGAACCATAACAGCAAAACCGCACTATATTATAAAGAAATGGAGAATATCTATGCCAGACATTGCAGTCAGACCATTTCCTGAACACCATAAAACAGAATATAGTGTAGAAGTACCCGGCTCGAAGAGCATTACGAACCGGGCACTTCTGCTTGCCGCTCTGGCAAAAGGAAAAAGCACCCTCTCCGGCGTGCTTTTTTCTGATGATTCGAGACATTTTTTACAAAGCCTCGTCTCCCTTGGTTTTCAGGTAGAAATTAACGAAGAACAGAAACAGGTCACCGTTTATGGAGAAGGCGGCATCATTCCAAAACCGGATGCCACCATTAATGTAGGAAGTGCCGGTACTGCTGCCAGATTTTTAACGGCATTCCTTGGCATTTCCCAGTGTCACTGCCGCATTGACGCATCCGAGCAGATGAAGAAACGTCCAATGAAGGAGCTGTTCACTGCCCTTTCTTCCCTTGGCAGTACCTTCTCTTTTGAGGAAAAAGAAGATTTTCTTCCGGTAATCTTTGCAAACAGTGCTCCTCTGACTGCCACAGAGGTTACTGTGGATATCGACAAGAGCAGCCAGTTTTTAAGTGCCCTGCTCATTTCTGCCTGCCTGTTTCCATCCGATTTCACTGTTCATGTCACCGGAACCCACGGCATGGCTTACATTGATATGACGGTAGCCATGATGCAGCAGTTTGGTGTCCGGGTAGAAAAGTGTGATGAAAGTACCTTCTTTATTCCAGGCGGCCAGACCTACACCGCCAGAGATTACTTTATCGAGCCGGATATGTCCGCAGCCTGCTATTTCTACGCCATGGCACCACTGCTTGGCATTTCCATGACCGTGCCACATATTCCGGAACAGTCCCTGCAGGGAGATGTACGTTTCCTGGATGTATTAAAGCAGATGAACTGTACCGTTTCCTACGATTCTTCCAAAGGAAGTTTTGTCTGCACCGGACCGGAAAACCGCAGCTTCCCTGGTGTCACGGTAAACTTAGGAGCCTTTTCCGACCAGACCATGACGCTGGCTGCCATTGCACCGTTTGCCGAAACCCCAACGACTATCACCGGCATTTCCCATATCCGGTATCAGGAGTGCGACCGCCTGCACGCTATTTTAAACGAGCTGACAAGAGTGGGCATTTCCTGCCGGGAAATCAACGATGGTGACGGTATGGAGATTCTCCCTGGCATACCAAAGGCAGCGGAAATTGAGACCTATCAGGACCACCGTATGGCGATGGCGTTTTCCCTTCTGGGGCTGCGTTCTGATGGAATTGTCATTAAGAATGCAGAATGCTGTGCAAAAACATTTGAGACCTATTTTGAGGTGCTGGAGGAACTGTACCGCTAACATTTTCTGTCGGAAAGAATACAAATAGTTTGTCAAATAAGGAGGATTTGTGATGCCACCAGTAGGAATTATACTTATAGCAGGATTTGTAATCATTTTGATCGTTTGTTTATGGGCTGATAAAAATACCAGCAAAAAATTTTTAAAGGAAATAAGCGAAAAATATCAGGCACTGGATTCTTTTGAAAACATGTTTGTTACTGCCAGGGGAGAACTGCTCTATTATCTTCCTTCAGGTACATTAACCGGTTATAAAAAATGGAATTTGCAGGATATCGCTTATGTAAATACATATAAGGGAAATTTCTCTCTATTAGATTCCAATAAAAAAGGAATGCGCGGAGAATACCTGACTCCATCAAAGAAAAAATTAAAAGAGAACATCTATGTTTCTTTTACCGTTGGTCCGGATAAGGCTATGCAGTATGTGGATTTTATTCAAAAGCATGGTCCACACATTCAGCATTCGATTGCCGGTGAAGTAAACGAATAATTCTTTTTCTGACCAGAAGCAGATATACAACAAAGAGTTCTGCTTGTAGAACTCTCGCGCCGAGCGCGGTCGCTTGCGACAAACCTCATCTTCGCGCGAGTGCAAGCGAAATTCAAAATTTCGCTTTATCCTTGCGGAGCATTTTTGTGATATAGGAAAGAATACTTTCCTATATCACAAAAAACACCTGATTCTGAGGGAACCTCAAAAAGACAGACTTTTTCGTGAACCTCAGAACCAGGTATTTTTATTACCCTTTAGTTCAAACTATTACACACCCTCACCATCAAAAGCCGGAATAAAACTTTCCTCTGCCGTTTCTCCCTCCTGGATAAATCCATTCTCGATGCCAAGTTCAATGGCGTAATCCACAATTTCTTCGTATTCTTCCTCAGTTATCCCCATATTTAACTCCGGATACCCACTCACATGTGGAAGAGGTGTGTACTGGTTCATAATACTGATATAAATGGAATCTCCAAAAGTGCCATATAAATAGTCCAGTACCGCCCTGGAATCTTCCCCACAGCCCGGAAGCAGCAGATGACGCACAATCATTCCCCTCTGCATACGGCCCTCTTCATCAAACACCGGCTCTCCCACCTGCCGGAACATTTCCTGTAAAGCTTTCGCTGCCACCTTGGGATAATCCGCCGCATGGGAATATTTTGCCGCCAGCTCTTTGCTGGCATACTTATAATCTGCCAGATAAATGTCAATCAGTCCTTCCATCTCCCGCAACACTTCCACAGAATCATAAGAAGAGGTATTGGCAATTACCGGGATGCGAAGTTTCCCCTTCACCAAAAGCAGCGCTTCCTTAATCTGCGGATAATAGTGGGATGGCGTCACCAGATTAATATTGTTTGCACCCTTTTCCTGCAATTCCAGAAAAATCTCAGAAAGCCGCTCAATGGAAATTGTCTTTCCCCGGACTCCCGCCGCAATCTCCACATTCTGACAATACACACAGCGCAGATTACACCCTGAAAAAAATACCGTCCCGGAACCTTCCTCCCCGGAAATGCAGGGTTCTTCCCAAAAGTGAAGCGCCGCCCTTGCCACTCTCGGCAGGACGGACACCTGACAATAACCGTAAGAGGACGTATCGCCCTCCAGGCGCGACTTTTTGCAGTTTCTTGGACATTGTGTGCAGCCTTCGGAACATGTGACTGGTTGGGACTGATTCGCTGTATTCTCCTTACTGGTTGTATCTGCTGCTGTAAGAAACTGATTTCCGCCGGCTTTTGTTTCTGTTTTTTTGTTTGTTATCTCTACTCTTCTACCTTCCATCTCTCTTTACCTTTATAATTACTTTGGTAAGTTAAGCGTTTAAAATCCTGCATGTTTTCAACTAATCTTCGAAATAATACTTTTTTCGTTCCTCTTTGCGAACTCACTTAATGAATAGGAGCGAATCCTCTGACTTACAATATTGGGAACTAAAAAACCGTTATTCGTAAGCTTTACACAACGGTTAATAATTGTTTTACTGGTTACACCGAACATCCTGCTTACAGCGATTGGCGTAAACTCTAACAATCTCTTTTTCAAAAGAAAAACCAGTAACTCCTTTTCTTTTGTATTCAGGTAAGACAGACTGCCATCCAGCTCATCCGCCTGTGCTCCTTTTGATAATTCATATACCTTTTTTGAATATAACTCCACCATACGAAGAAAATAATTTACCCAGATCTCTGGATGTGGTGGATTTTCTCTTCCTGAATAATACAATACTGGCAACCCCATCTGAAGTGCGTCATAATACTCATCAGGGTCATAAGCAAAATATTCTTCCAGCGAACCAATTCCATTAAATCCGTATCCGTAGAAATCAAGTATATACCCTGACATAAGTCTCGCTGTTCTTCCGTTTCCATCTTCAAAAGGATGAATCGTAACCAGTTGATAATGAACTACTGCCGCAATTATCAACGGATGATCATCTGTTGTATTCACATACTCCACCAGCTCATCCAACAGCTCTGGAATGTCACTATATTCTGGTGGAATGTAGTCCGGAGTTCCACTTGCCGAATCATATACCGCAAATAGTACCCCTGGTGGCATCGGTCCCCTGAGACCTATCTTCTCTTCTGAGGCTCCCTTTTCCACCATAGCCTGTACTTCGAGAATCATTTTTTTCGAAAACACTTCTTTTCTCTTCAGCTTTTCCTCCAGCAAATTTAATGCCAGAAAATAATTTCTAATTTCCTGTTCCGGCTTCAAAAAATGCTTATGCTCATCTCTCTCAATAGCTTCCTCTGCCTGCTGCTCCGTAAGTGGATTTCCCTCAATTTTATTTGAAGCATAGGAACTTTTTTTCTTGGAATTCTTTCGCAATCTGTTTTTGGTCATAGGAGGCAGTTCTATTGTGCTTAGTGAAAAACGGTTTTCATCAATCGATGATATTTTCTTCAATATGTCATTGGTTAAAGTAACCTTTATAATAAGTATCACCCTTTCCTCGAAGTTTTCATCAAAAATAGTATACCTTACAGAATAAAAAAATTCCATTATTTTTTCACTATTTTTACACTATTTTTCACTGTGACTTAGTAAAAAAGATGTCTCTCTATTTTCCACTACTTTTTCTCAGTCTTATCGGATAGCCTGCTCCTAAGAAACGCATCAGCGATATTTTTTTGCTTTTATCTATTCTAAAACCATTTTTTTCATATAAACTTATTGCCGCCTGATTATTAGAAAATGCTTCCACGGACCAAACTGTATATTCCTCTATTTCAAATGCATGATTTAAAAGTGCCGTACCAACACCTTGTCTTCTCGCCTTACTTCCCGTTACCAGGATATCTATATATAACTCATTCTCTGATTTTACTACAGGCGTTTGAAATATGGCATTCATTTGTTTACAAAGTATAGTGCCTTTAAGCTTTCCAAAATATTTTATACACAAATCATAATCAAAGTTCAATGGTCGCATCTTGTTTGTAGCGATTCCCATCAGCCCTAATACTTTTTCCTCTTTCACATAACACTTAAACAAAGAATCATGAAATATTTCAAGAAATAACTTTCTTTTTAAGTCTTCATCTTTTGAAAATGTCATAAAATGACCAAATCCTTCCATAAACAATTCAACAGCCTGTTTCTTTTGAAACTCATTTAAGCTTCCATATTCTACAATTTTATATTCCACCACATTATCCCCATTCTTTACATTTGAAATCCTATAATCATAAAGCAAATTGCTTCTATTGCAGACATCGGAGTCATTATGTATTTTTCTTTTTTACTTCTTGATATTAAATTCATAAAGTATTACTCACAAAAAAAACTGCGAATATCAAACATATAATTTTTGTCATCCTCTTTGTAAATAATAATGGAATCCTCGCTCCTGCCGACAGCAATATATACAAGGCAAGTAATTGAACGAGCAATTGTCCTATAGCTATAACCCTTAATTTCTTCGGCCATACCCCCTTATATATTCCTCCCATAGTTAATTCTCCTAATGGAAATCCGCATATCAAAAGAATACTTAATATAATTATAACCACCAATAAGCAAGCACCTACATACACCATCTTGCATTCTTCCTCCATTCGACATCAAACACATTTACTATTGATTTAATTCACGATTAAGAATTTTCTCATAAAATACAATATCTTCTCTTAATCTGGCAAGTCCATACTCTAACATATACATTTGATAATCATATATATTACTTATGACATTCTTCAAATCTGATTCTTCTGAAACATTCAATAAATGCTCTGCTAATAGTGACTCGTTTCTAATACGAATTATATTTGTTTCTATCACACTCTCTTTTGTATTGTCTACAAACTGCTGAATCTGACAGAGCTTATCATATTCGGCGTTTAAACTCTTAATATAATCTTTTATAAATGCAATGCGTTTTTCCTGTGATGCCATTCCTAGAAAAAAGAATTTTCCTTCTTCCATATTTTTCATTTTTTGAATATTCATAGGTGTTCCTATCCATTCTTTAAAATAGATGACCCCTTTTTCGGTAACACTATACTGTTTCTTAAGCATATTATTATCAATATATTCTTCTACCTCAATATACGCCTTCTCCAACAATTTTTTTATCGCTGCTTGTATGCTCCCTAAACTATCACTACATACAGTCGAAAGATTTTGTTGTATATATGTCCGCATTTCATAAATTGTCATTCCTTTTAATAAAAGTAAACTTAAAATAATATGTTCCATCTTTACCCTCCTTATTATTACTAATAGATATATTACCATTAGCAATATTGTATGTCAAGAAAAAAGACGGACCAAACTATCCGCCTTTAATACAACAGAAAATTTATATTCCCAATTCCTAAAAATCTATCATCGCCCGCCCTGTTGATTTACACTTCGTTATTTTTTCACCCAGATAATTCGCCCACTTCTCCGTGTAAAAAGAATAATAGGATATTTTATTCTTTTTTCTATACTGCTTCATACTTGGCATGTTGGCCCACAAACAGGATGGGATTCCGATTACCGGCAAAAACAAAGGACCTAATATAATTGACTGGATGGTATGACCATATTCATGTACTTTAATTCTCTCAAAGTTTTCTTGCAAAGATAACTTCTGTTCTGAATCATTAGGCCCTTGCCCGCTAATAAAAATAAACATACCGATGCCCATGCAATATTCTTTTTTCTTCCAAATAGTCACAATGGTTCCTTTATAATAATCGTGCTTGCAGCCTATATTCATTAAAAACAGAATCAGTCCCACTATATTTTGTATAATTCCCCACGACCATTGTAATATAATAAATATAATATAAATGACATTCATTAATCATAACCCTCGTAAAAATTGCTCGTATTGCCCATAACCTGACTATATACTTTCCTTCTGTGTCCTCGGTGCCATCCTCTGTCTCGGTATCGTAATCGTAAAACTCGTTCCCACCGTATACTGTGTCCTTATTTTAATCGTACCCGCATGAGCCAGAATAATCAGTCTTGCAATCGAAAGTCCCAGGCCATGTCCATCTACTTTTCCCCGGACATCATCCGAACGGTAAAAACGTTCAAACATGTGGTCCACATCTTCCTTTTTCATTCCCCTGCCAGAATCTTCCACCGTCAGCACACAGTTTCCGTTCCGGTTCTCACAGCTGATGGAAATGGTATCTCCCTCACTGGAATATTTAATCGCATTATCAATCAATACTCGGATTGCCTGCTTTAACAGCTGGTCATCTCCATACACCGAGACATTCTGAATCATTGGTGCCTTAATTTCCCGGTTTTCCGTCACCATCCGGGTTTCCTTCACCATATCTTCCACAACTTCACCCATGGAAAACCAGTCCTTCTGTACTTTCAGCGTCTTCCGGTCATGCCTCGACAAAAACAGCAGCTTTTCTACCAGCTCCTGCATTGCCTTGGACTCATCCCCAATGGCCTCCACCGCCTCTGCCAGAATTTCCGGATCAGACGCACCCCAGCGGGATAACATCCGGCTATAGCCCTGAATGACAGCAATTGGTGTCCTAAGCTCATGGGAAGCATTGGAAACAAACTGCTTCTGACTCTCATAGGAACGTTCCAGACGGTCTAACATGTCATTAAATACCTGGGTCAGTTCCCGCAGCTCTTTCTGGGTTCCCCTCACCGGCAGACGCTCACTGTGCAGATTCGTTACCGTCAGTGTTTTCGCCGTCTCTGTCAAATCATGTATCGGCTGGAAAATCCTCTTGTTATCCTTACGGCTTTCCCATATAACAAACAACATGATAAGCACGTAGACCAAGGAAGCGTTCCGGATAAAACGCCCCGCTTTTATAATTTCTCTGGATAAATCATAATAAAAATAAATCGTATACTCCTGGCCATCTCTTAAAATTTCCTGTTTGTCCTGTACCAGAAGCAGCCATTCACCATCTTCCCTGCCAAGATGATATCTTCCAAATAAATAAAAAAGTTCCGGCCAGTTCTCCCCTTCATCGGAATATAATACCATCGGTGTTTCC
Organism: Lachnospiraceae bacterium; assembly: GCA_017938285.1. GTDB lineage: Bacteria > Bacillota > Clostridia > Lachnospirales > Lachnospiraceae > SIG299. The sequence goes on along the minus strand of JAGBBW010000095.1, from coordinate 5,600 downwards.
TCCCGCATCCAGAACACAGAAAGATCCTCCGGCTGAATTTCTTCCACGTACTCAATAAACGGTTCATCACCAAGTTCCAGCAGAACTGCCATCTGCTCCACTATATCCCTGGATTCCTTTGTTTCCTCCAGAAAATATAGGAATGTGAGAATAAAGAAAAACAAAATACCATTAATCAGAAAAAAGCGCAGGTAATTTAACGACACCCGCAAAGACAAGGAAAACCGGAAATTTTTCACCCCTTCCCTTATCCACCGAATCTGTCGTTTTAATCCTTCCTGCTGCTTTCCCATTCCTTCCTCTTTCCTCAGATATACAGCAAAACAAATTAATACTGTATATCCAATCTGTTTTTATTTCTTCCCTTAGTTTGTCTCATCTTTTATCATATAACCAATGCCACGAATCGTCTCAATCATATGAATACCATACTTGTCATCAATTTTCTGCCGCAGATAACGCACATACACGTCCACAACATTCGTATCTCCCATGTACTCATAGCCCCATACCTTGCTCAGCAGCTGCTCTCTGGACATGGCAATATTCTTGTTGCGAATCAGGCATTCCAGCAGATCATACTCCTTCTTCGTCAATGTCAGTACTTCCCCACCATAAGAAACGGAATGAGCTGCCGTATTCAATACCAGCTGACCATAACTCAGTTCTTCTTTCGATGTTTCTTCCTGATGCTTTCCGGAATGCCTGGTCAACGTTACACGGATTCTCGCCAGAAGCTCCTCAATGGCAAACGGTTTTGTCATGTAATCATCCGCTCCCATATCCAGACCTGCCACCTTATCTGTCACATCATCCTTTGCTGTCAGCATAATAATCGGCACCTGGGACTCCATACGCACCCGGCGGCATACCTCAATCCCGGATAACCCTGGAAGCATAATATCCAGTAAAACCAGGTCTACATCCTTTTCCAACGCCATTTCCAGACCCGTTCTTCCATCCGAAGCATGGGCAACCTCATATCCCTCATGCTTTAATTCCAGCTCCAGAAAACGCGCAATTTTTGCTTCATCCTCTACAATTAAAATCTTTGCCATCTGACTCACCCTTTCCTGCTGCCTTCTGTTCTTTTCTCTAACTGTTTCCTGTTTTCACAGTTACCCTTTTTACTCCCACTTCTATTCTTCTGACTCTACACTGCCCTTTTCCTCAGATTCCTCGTTCACAATACTTATCTCCGCCGTACTTTTCAAGGAACTGCCCGCATCTGCATCGGTTTTATCCACAGCCGATGCCCGCTTCTTTCCAAGATATCCACAAAACAGGATAGTTCCCACACCTGCAAGGAGGATAAACAGGGAAATAAACTGGGATGTAGATAAACTGTTCACATTTCCCCTTGGGTCATTCCGGAGAAACTCCAGAAAGAACCGACCGATGCTGTAAAATACCAGATAGCATCCCGCCACCTGTCCACTGGCTTTCAGCACTTTTTTTTCCAGAAATACCAGAATCAGAAAATGTGCAAAATTTAATCCTGCCATCAGTAACTGTGTCGGAATCAGAGCCACACCATTTGGCGCAAACTCCGAAGTCTCATAAATTACATGAAACCAACTATCCGTTTCCCTGCCATAACAGCATCCCGCAAACATACAGCCTACCCGGCCAAAGCCCTGGGCAATGGCAATCGATGGCATTACCAGATCAAAATACTTTAAAAACTCCAGTTTGCGCAGTTTACAGAATAAATATCCCACACCAATACCGCCGATAATTCCGCCATACACAACAAAACCATGGGTAATATCCAGCAATATTTTTGGATTCTCAATAATTGATTTTATTTCCACAATATAAAACAGCAGCTTGGCACCTATAATTCCACCCACCAGACAGCTGATTGTCAGCCAGAACAGTTCGTCCGGATTCAGCCCCTGCTTTTTTGCACGATATTCCCCAACCGTATACGCTACAATAACGCCAATGGCAATCATCAGCCCGTACCCATATACTGTAAAAGAACCGATTTGAAGTAATTCATTGTTCCATCCTGTCATTCCGGTTATTCTCCTTCAATTTACTCACTTTTTATAGTTTCGCCTTCTATTATAGGTTTAAACCATCACTTCTGCAAGCTTTTTCAGATTAAAGTTTCATTAAATGTAAAATCCCCGGCAGAATCTCTCCCGCCGGGGATTTTACAGAAAACCGGACTTTATTCTCGTCTGGCTTATATTCTTTTATTATGTACAACAGAAAATCCGCTTCGCAAATTTTCCTCTTTATACAACAGAAAAATCGCTTCGCAAATTTTCTGTTGTCATGTCTTACAGAACAGACTTAACAGCCTTTACTACGTTTTCTGTTGTAAAGCCGAACTTCTCAAACAGGGTTGCTGCAGGAGCAGAAGCACCGAAACCAGTCATGGAAACGATAGCACCGTCTAAACCTACATACTTGCCCCAGCCGTAATCAATAAGAGCTTCTACTGCTACTCTTGCACGAACGTTCTTTGGAAGGATAGATTCCTTGTATTCTGCGGACTGCTCTTCGAAGAGATCCATACATGGCATGGAAACCACTCTTACGTCAACGCCTTCCTTCGCCAGTTCAGCCTTTGCATTAACAGCAAGCTGTACTTCGGAACCAGTAGCGATGATGATAGCATCCGGAGTTTCCTTTGTGGAATCTTCCAGGATATATGCACCCTTTAATGCTTCCTTGGAGGAGCCTGCTAACTGTGGCAGATTCTGACGGGTCAGAACTAATGCAGTAGGAGTTTCCTTGGAAGTAACTGCACTGTACCATGCTGCGATTGTTTCTGTAGCATCCGCTGGACGGAATACATGGAAGTTCGGCATGGAACGAAGCATAGCTAACTGCTCAATTGGCTCATGGGTAGGACCATCTTCACCTACACCGATACTGTCGTGTGTCAGGACGTAAGTAGTAGGAATTCTCATGATGGAGGACAGTCTTGCCATTGGCTTTACATAGTCACTGAATACGAAGAATGTGGAAACAAACGCACGCATTCCGTGTAATGTCATACCATTGCCGATAGCTGCCATTGCCAGCTCACGAACACCAAAGTGTAAGTTTCTTCCGGTATAATCATCCTTGGAGAAGTCGCCCATATCCTTCATGTAAGTCTTTGTAGAAGGAGCAAGGTCAGCTGCACCACCGATTAAGTTTGGCACATAGTTCTTTAATCTGTTAAGAACAACACCAGAGAGATTTCTGGTAGCTTCCGGCTTTTCGTCATAAGCCCAGAACTCTTCATTGTCAATTAAATCCTTTGCAATGTCCATATTGAACTCTGCATCCCAGGCTTCCTTCATTTCTGGGAACTTTGCGCAGTATTCAGCAAACATAGCATTCCAGGCTTCCTCATCCTTAGCTTTTGCTTCGGTGATTGCCTTGTAGTTTGCATAAACTTCGTCAGGCACATAGAAAGCTTCCTGGCTTGGCCAGCCTAAGTTTTCCTTTAATGCTGCCACGTTATCCTCACCCAGAGGTTCACCGTGGGCACTTGCCTTACCCTGCTTTGCAGGACATCCATAACCAATCTGTGTCTTCACAACGATTAAGGAAGGACGCTTTGTATCAGCCTTTGCTTCTGCAACTGCTGCGTGGATAGCATCTAAATCATTACCATCTTCTACTACGAGAGTCTGGAAACCAAATGCCTCGAATCTCTTCTGAACATCTTCAGTGAAAGCAATGTCTGTGCTTCCTTCGATGGAAATCTTATTGGAATCGTAGATTACAATTAACTTGCTAAGACCAAGTGTTCCAGCCAGAGAGAATGCTTCGGAAGAAATACCTTCCATCATACATCCGTCACCGCCAAGAACGTATGTATAGTGATCAACAACAGGATAGTTTTCCTTGTTGAACTTTGCTGCTAAATGAGCTTCTGCCATTGCCATACCAGCGCCAAGAGGACCAGTGGTAGCCTCCACACCCTTGGTATGTCTGTATTCCGGATGACCTGGAGTTAAAGAGTCTAACTGTCTGAACTGCATTAAATCTTCCTTTGTCAGACCATAGCCAAACAGATGAAGCAGGGAGTATAACAGAGTGGAACCGTGACCACCGGACAGGATGAAACGGTCTCTGTTTGCCCAGTCAGGATTTGCCGGATTGTGCTTCATTTCCTTTGCCCAGAGTTCATAAGCAACTGCTGCACAGCCAAGAGGAAGACCCGGATGACCGGACTTTGCCTTCTGAACAGCATCAGCTGCCAATACACGGATTGCATTAACGGACATTGTATCGATGTTATTCATGTTCGTAAATTCCTTTCTGACTTATATTTATCCGATAGAGTATAATTCATTTTCCTTCCAAAACTTTGAAACACTCTGCGGTTTTTTCTCAATTTTCTTTCTTACATATCCGGAGCAGACCCAGTTAGAGCCTGCCCGGATTAAGTTACATTTGATTATAAATTATTCACCAAAAACAGCCTTGTAGTCCTTCTGGAACTTCTCAATACCCTGATCTGTTAAAGGATGCTTTGTCATCTGGGCGATTACGCCGTAAGGAACAGTTGCAATGTCAGCACCAGCAAGAGCACAGTCAGTAACATGAATTGGATTTCTTACGCTTGCTGCGATGATTTCTGTTTCTAATCCGTAGATATCGAAAATCTCAGAAATAGTACGGATTAAATCAATACCAGGCTGGGAAATGTCATCCAGTCTGCCCAGGAATGGAGAAACGTATGTAGCACCTGCTCTTGCAGCAAGTAATGCCTGGTTAGCAGAGAAAATTAAAGTAACGTTAGTCTTGATACCTTCGGAAGCAAGAACCTTAGTAGCCTTTAAGCCTTCTACTGTCATAGGAATCTTAACAACCATGTTAGGATGAATCTTAGCGATTTCTCTACCCTCAGCGATCATGCCTTCAGCATCCACTGTAGTAGCCTTTACTTCACCACTGATAGGACCATCTACGATACTTGTGATTTCCTTAATAACTTCTACGAAGTCTCTTCCTTCCTTCGCAATCAGGGATGGATTAGTCGTAACACCGCAAATAACCCCCATATCATTTGCCTTCTTGATGTCTTCCACATTCGCTGTGTCGATAAAGAATTTCATAGTAATATCCTCCTTTTATTAAAGTAAAAACTTAAATACTTCACTTTTCAGTTCTATTATAAAACGAATATTGATTTTTTTCCAGTGTTTCTTGCAAATTTATTAAAAAATTTTTATTTTTCTTCATCCAGACCTTAAAAAAGCGGTTAAAACCGCCCTTCCTCCATGCATTATCATAAAAATTTCGCAGTAAACAAGGTTAAATCTGCCCTCGCAGTTCCTTACAGATAATAAAAAAGCTGCTTCGGACCTCTCATCCAAAACAGCCTGATATGAGTCACGCGGGACTCGAACCCGCGACACCTTGATTAAAAGTCAAGTGCTCTACCGCCTGAGCTAGTAACCCATTTTTCCACGGAATATATTCTATCACACACTTTACTATAAGTCAAGCAGCAATACAATTTTTATACCGTGAAGCAAATAGCATGTTACTGTTCATTCGTACCTCATAAACAGTAACAACAGCACATTTTCTTATTTTTAGACAAAAAAAGATGCCCAGAACCGGAATCGAACCAGTGACAC
>JAGBBW010000094.1 GCA_017938285.1 Lachnospiraceae bacterium | reverse complement strand
TTTCTTTAACTGTCTTTATTATATACTTGCGCAAGTATAAAATCAATAGACAAAATGCACAAATATACTTGCGCAAGGTTGTGTGAAATGTATACTTGCGCAAGATTGGAAATGGTGATATACTGAAACAAAAAATATATGGAGGTGCAAAGCATGAGTGCGGAAGCAGAAGAAAAGAAGAAACCAGATACAAAGAACACCGGAAACCAGACAGCAGCCACAAAAGCAAAGAACAACTTTAACAACAAGAACTATGACAGATTATACCCATTTGTTAAAGCTGGAAACAAAGCAAAGATTGAGAGAGCAGCAAGCGCAGCTGGTCAAAGTCTTAATGATTATGTGGTAACTGCGGTATATCAGCGCATGGAAAGGGAGGGACACAACGTTGATGGAGAGTAAGGAAGCGGAAGAAAGAAGAATGGAACCGCAGTGCAAGACGTGCAGAAATATATTTGATTTCCCGGAGTGCTGCACAGAAAATCTTTCCGACTGCTTCAAAGTGGTTAAGGATTGCCGAAATTATGAAAAGTTAGAAATTTTAGCAAAAAACTATTGACAATATACTTGCGCAAGTATATAATAAAGATAGTTAAAGAAGCAACAACACTTTAACAAATCGGCAAGAGAAAGGAGAAAACATGGCAGACAATATGACAGATAAGCAGTTTGATAAAATCTTAAAAATGGTCAGCATGATTTTAGAGGGTTGCAAAGACCTTGACGAAGCAAAAGAAAAGGTCAATGAACTTCTGGAAGACCAGAAAAAAGAAAAGTCAGCTGAATAGCTGACAGGGTAAAAACAGAGGGGCGGCGGGCTTGCCACCAAAGCCCCAAACTGTTTATATAGATAATAGCAAGAAAATGTGGCAAGGTCAATATAATAATTCAAGCAGGAGGAACCGGGAATGAAAGAAAACAGCGGCAACGAATACAGCAGACAAACTTTTGCAGAGTTCAGAGAAGATTACAAGGGCTTTGACTGGGAAAACGGCGAAATTGTATTTATCCAGAAAAACAATGCAGCACATACGTTAATATGGAACTATGGTGGACCATGGGAGGTCATGGCAGCAGCGCACTTTGACAAACCAATTATTCACTGGAAGCACACAGCAGCGGTCATGGTGATTACACTTGATTTTTAGGAGGTGCCAGAAGTGGAGAAAGAAGACGAAAGCGGCAGACCTGCAATCTGGAACCCGGAAAAAGCGCTAGAGGGTGTATTTTGCCCAACGTGCGGAATATGGCTGGACGATTACGCAGGGCAGCCGGAGAAGTGCCCAAAATGCAGCCAAAAGCTGTCTGGCTGGATAGACGGGAGAGAACACCCACCAAAGCTGCACAAATAGGCAGAGAAAGGAAACAACATGGCATTTAGAATAAAACACACTGGCGGTCCTTATGGGGATTGTTGCAGCAGTTATGATGTTATACTTGACCACGAATACACGGTGCAAGAATTTGTGGAAGAGGTGCTGAAAGAGAAGCCGGAAGAGTGGGGAGCGTTTGAGGTGGCAACAGACTTGAAATACTCATACACAAGCCGTCTGGATAATTGCCAATACAAATACGGCAAAATAACAGAAGAGTTCAAAAAGCCAGAAAGTGCAACAATGAAAATAAAAGAGATAAAAGCACACGGCGGCTGGACAAGAATGGACTATTTCGTAAAACCAGTAGAGCAATAAAAAGACCCCGGCAGGCAGCAGCCTTGCTGGGGTTTGTCTATTTTGTACTAACTTTACACAGCCTACTGGGAATCTGGATTCCAAAACCAGTCAGGACGTATTGGGACTTCTGAAGGTCACCAGTCAGAAGTTTTCCCAGACAATTGTGATGATTACACACAACGAAGAGATTGCACAAATGGCTGACCGTATTATCCGCATTGAAGATGGCCGGATTGTTACCAGGCAGTAATGGAGGTGGCGGAGATGAATGTGAAAAACGGAACATGTATCAGACGGCTTAGTTTCCGGATGTTCTGGGCGGCGCGGAAACGTAATTGTATTGCAACGGTTGCCATCGCATTGACGGCACTTTTGTTTACTTCTATTTTTACAATTGCCCTGTCCATCAATTCCAGTTACGAGATGTACGCATTCCGGCAGATTGGTGGATATTCACATGGGGTATTTAAGGAAGTAACGGTGGAACAGGCAGAAGCAATCGCAGTGCATCCGAATGTGAAAGCTTCCGGTATTTGTATGAATATCGGTGCTGTAAATGATGGCATATTTTCTAAAGATGCGGCAGAAATCAGCTATATGGATGATAATTGCACCAAATGGGCATTTGCAGAACCAAAGGTGGGACGAATGCCGGAAAGTGGAAAAGAAATCAGTATGGACACCAGATGTCTGGAATTACTGGGGATCCAGCCGGAGATTGGCGCTGAAATTACATTAACTTACCTGGTAGGGAATTATGACATTCTCTCTTATGAGAAAACAGATACGTTTACACTGGTTGGCTGGTGGGAATATGATAAAATCAGCCCGGTGCATTATATTAATATTTCAGAAGAATATGCAGACTCCGTGATGGAGGAGGGAACAAGGGAAGGTATTGTGCGTTTTCGCAGAGACCTGACCGTAATGATGGCGTCAGGTATGGATATTGAAGGACAGATGATGCAGGTGAATCAGGAGTTGGGGTATACATGGGACCGGTATGGTGAAGAAAATAATGTTCCCTATGATGTCAATTGGGGATATACTACAGTACAAGTGGACAAAAGTATGGATATATCAACGATTATTGCTCTGACAGCATTTCTGGTTCTGGTAATTTTTACAGGATACCTGATTATTTATAATGTATTTCAGATATCCGTGACGGGAGATATCCGCTTCTATGGACTGCTTAAAACGATTGGTGTGACACCACGGCAGCTCCGCCGCATTATCCGTTACCAGGCATTACTGCTTTGTCTGGTGGGAATCCCGGCTGGGCTGCTGCTGGGATACTGGGTAGGAGGCGTTCTTACTCCTGTGGTAATCGAAGCTTCCGGTCTGGGTGCGGAGACTGCCATGACAAGTTCTTCTCCTTTGATTTTTCTGGCCTCAGCGTTGTTTGCACTGGGTACTGTGCTACTGTCCTGTTTTCGTCCGGGCCGCATGGCGGGAAGAGTGTCTCCGGTAGAAGCAACGAAATATACAGAAGGTTTCCAGACAGGAAAAATAAGCCGCACTACCCGTGGTGCCGGAATCTGTCAAATGGCATTTGCAAATCTGGGAAGAAATAAGAGCAAAACAGTGCTGGTTGTTGTCTCTCTTTCCTTTACAGTTGTTCTTTTGAATGTGCTCGTTATGTTTGTCCGTGGATTTGATATGGAGAAATATCTGACACAGCAGATCTGCGCTGATTTCGTTGTGGGCAGTACCGATTATTTTAAAGAATCATATACTCAGGATGAATATATTTCACAGGATATGATTGAACAGATTGCGGCTGATACAACGCAGTCCCTGTCCGGCTGCGGCTATACAGTGGAAAGAACAGTAGAAGAAGGGCGGAAGATTAAGCCTGTTGCATGGATGACGGAGGAAAGTCTGCGGATGGATATCGCTGTTTTTTATGGTGCTACCAGAGAAACTGAGGATATACTTGCACGATATGAGCGGCGGGGAAATCTGGTAGCGTGTGATTCCCTGATGGAAGGGCTGGATACGGCTTTGTTCGAAAAATTGATGGTGGTTGAAGGTGATCTGGAACCGCTTTTTCAGGAAGGAAGTAATGCCATCGCCATGGTGGTTCACGCTGATAAGTTCGGTAATGTGACAAATCTGGAGTATTGTCCGGAACTGGGAGCAGCACAGACCATCACTTATATCGATGAAGCGTATTACATAGACAGCCGAACCGGAGAGCGGGTCGATGTTTCACAGACACCAGGGAAATACTGGGAATATCATATTGCCCAGAGTCATGATGTGGAGTATACGATCTGTGCTTATGTGGTAGTTCCGGAGTCCATGGGGTTTGGATATAGAACCATGGGATACAGTTTTGTGCTTCCTGTGGAAAGAATGGCGGCAGATAGTCAGCAGGAGGTGCTTCCCATGGTTTATGTGTTTGATACTCCCGACTCTGCTGCAGAAAAAGCTGCGGAAGAATACCTTTCCGTTCTGACGGATGGTGCGCTGTCTGAACTGATGTATGAAAGCAAAGCCACGATACGTGCCCAGTTTGAAAGTTTACGAAATATGACCCTGATACTGGGTGGAGTGCTTTGTGCAATTATTGGTTTGACAGGAATTCTTAACTATTTTAATGCAGTTATGACAGGGATTCTGTCACGTAAAAGAGAGTTTGCGGTTCTTCAGGCAGTCGGCATGACAAATAAACAGCTTAAGGCTATGCTGATATATGAGGGCTTATTTTATGCGCTTGGTTCGGCTGCGGCTGCACTGCTTCTTTCTATCATATGGAATCCTTTGATTGGAACTTTGCTGGAAAAGGTGTTCTGGTTTTTCAGTGTGGACTTTACCATTGCTGCTGTACTGGCAGCCGTACCTGTTTTTGTGTTACTGGGATGGCTGATTCCGTCTATTGCGTATGGACAGAGTACAAAATACAGTGTAGTGGAACGATTAAGAGAAGACGGATAATTACACAGGTTACCGGATTGTTATAACTGAAATATACCAGTAAACTCCCATCAGAGAGAAGAGCAGAAAAACATTCTCGGATGGGAGTTTATTGTTATGCTTATATTATAGTCGACACAGGAAAGAATGTTAGTAGATAAATGGTATTTTTCCATCCAGCCTTGCCTCAAATCCCGTGCAGCCTTCCTCACTTTCTCCATCACAGTGAACGATTCTGGCACCGGAGGTAGTGACAGAAACTTCTTTTCCGGTAAGCAGTGTGACACCTGGTTTTCCTGCATGTTTTTTTACATACAGCAGGGGAATGGTACATAACGCTTTTAACTTGGAAACACCGCTGAAAATCATGAAATCCAGCTGACCATCGCAGTCGGAAGCACTTGGTGTCATGGCAACGCCGCCCCCTTCAAAGGGCTGGTTCATTGTGGCAATAAAGAATACATTTTTATAATGCTTTTTGCTGCCGTCTATGGTGATGTCCATGTCGGTCAGCCGGGCACCGAAAATTTCTTTTATACCAATCATCAGGTAAACCAGCTTGCCAAGTTTGATTTTATTTAATATTTTCTTTAATTTGGAGCGTTCTGCCATGTGGCAGATGGCGGCATCATAGCCAAGACCGGTGCTGACCATGAAAGCACTGGTCACTGGTGCCAGACCCTCTTTGCGGTAGGTGATAATGCCACGGTCTACCAGCAGGGTATGTTTCTTTGTGACAATATGGTCAATCTGTTCTTCCAGTGTTTTTGGAATGTCTTTGTTCCGGCAGAAATCGTTGCCGGAGCCGGTTGGTATGACACTTAGTTCCACACGGTCAAAATCCGGAATGCCGTTGATACACTGGTTGAGAGTACCATCTCCACCGATTAGCACAAGGGAAACCGGACCGGTTTCTTTTGCAAAAATTTCTTCCATCACCGGGCGGGGTGAGGTGGCAGCCTTTAGAAAGTGCACTTCGTATGGAATCTTTTTTTCTTTTAATATATGTTCCGCCTGCTCCCATTTGGCGGCACCTTTGCCGGAGCGGGAGGCTGGATTTACAAAAAAGTAAAGCATAGGGAATCTCCGTTCTCATTTTGTCAGCCTGTGCCATTTGCAAAGGCTGAACTGTTACTATTTTAAGTATGACAAGGGTTGACAAAAAGTTTCATCAGGTATTACGATAACATTTAGAGAAAAAGTTGTCAATGGAAACTGGTTTTAGGATTGTCAGTAATGTGAAGGGAGGATTAGCATGAGACGGGAAGGCAATTTATCTTCTTTAACGGATGGAAAATTATACAGAAGCAGCGACATGGCAAGGCTTGGATGTAATGATTGCGAGGGCTGCTCTGCCTGTTGTAAAGGCATGGGAAATTCCGTGGTCCTGGACCCGTATGATGTGTGGCGGTTGGAGAGGGGACTTAGGATTCCATTTGCCGGAATGATTGGAAAACAGGTGATGTTGTCTGTGGTGGATGATCTGATTCTGCCAAGTTTAAATATGGAGGGCGAAACCGGAGCATGCCCGTTTCTGAATGAGGAAGGACGCTGCAGTATTCATGCGTTCCGTCCTGGAATCTGCCGCCTGTTTCCACTGGGACGCTATTACCATGATGGAGGGTTTTCTTATGTGCTGATGACTGGAGAGTGCAGGAAGGAAAACCGGAGTAAGGTAAAAATTGATAAATGGCTGGGAGAAACAAACTTAAAGGAATATGAGCAGTTTGTGCTGGAGTGGAAGGATATTTTGACAAGGACAAGGCAGAGGATAGAGGAAACCATATCAAATTCAGAGGCTGCGGAAGAGGAAGGAAATGCAGAAGAAAAGGGAAGAGAGGAGAGACAGGCGGCAGCCATGGAGCAGCAGAAGAAAATCAGTATGGAGCTTCTGCAAAGGTACTATCTGACACCGTATGGGGTGTCGTTTTTTGCCGAATTTCATACAAGATGATAAAAATAAGAGGGAATGGGAAATAAAAATGAAAAAAATTCAAAAAAATTTAAATTTCCTCTTGCAAAAACTTTATCAGACTAATATAATAAAGCATCATAATCATATATGATGAAAGAAAGAGGAGGACAAATGTATGTCATATGTAGACGAAATACTCGAACTGGTTCAGAAAAAGAACGCTTCCGAACCTGAATTCTTACAGGCGGTGGAAGAGGTATTAAATTCCCTCAGACCAGTAATCGAAGCAAATGAAGAAGCTTATAGAAGAGATGCTGTTTTAGAGAGAATTACAGAGCCGGAAAGACAGATTATGTTCCGTGTTCCATGGGTAGACGATAAGGGTCAGGTACAGGTAAACAGAGGTTACCGTGTACAGTTCAACTCCGCTATTGGACCATACAAGGGAGGTATTCGTTTACATCCTTCCGTAAACCTTGGTATCATCAAGTTCCTTGGTTTTGAACAGGTATTCAAGAACTCCTTAACAAGCCTTCCAATCGGTGGTGGTAAGGGTGGTTCCGACTTCGACCCTAAGGGCAAGTCCGATAGAGAAATCATGGCATTCTGCCAGAGCTTCATGACTGAACTCTGCAAGCACATCGGTGCTGACACTGACGTTCCTGCCGGCGATATCGGTACAGGTGCAAGAGAAATCGGTTATATGTATGGTCAGTACAAGAGAATCCGCAACGTTTACGAAGGCGTTCTTACAGGTAAGGGCTTAAGCTACGGTGGTTCCCTGGCTAGAAAGGAAGCTACCGGATACGGTCTTCTCTACTTCACAGAAGAAATGTTAAAGTGCAATGGCATTGAGCTTGCCGGCAAGACAGTAGCAGTTTCCGGTTCCGGTAATGTTGCTATCTACGCTGCTGAAAAGGCAACACAGCTTGGTGCAAAGGTTGTTACTGTTTCCGATTCCACAGGCTGGGTATATGACGCAGAGGGTATTGACCTTGTGGCATTAAAGGAAATTAAGGAAGTAAAGAGAGCAAGACTGACAGAGTACAAGAACTACAGACCAAACTCCGAGTACCACGAGGGCAGAGGCGTATGGTCTGTTAAGGTTGATATCGCTCTTCCATGTGCAACCCAGAATGAATTATTATTAGAGGATGCCAAGATGTTAGTTGCTAACGGCGTAATCGCTGTTGCAGAAGGTGCTAACATGCCTACTACATTAGAAGCTACCAAGTATCTGCAGGAAAACGGCGTAATTTTCGCACCTGGTAAGGCTGCAAATGCTGGTGGTGTTGCTACTTCCGCTCTGGAAATGAGCCAGAACAGCGAAAGACTTTCCTGGAGCTTCGAAGAAGTTGACGCTAAGCTTCACGGCATTATGATTAACATTTTCCACAATCTGGACAATGCAGCTAAGAAGTATGGCAAGGACGGCGACTATGTTGCTGGTGCCAACATTGCTGGTTTTGAAAAGGTTGTAGATGCTATGACTGCACAGGGTATTGTATAAGCTTTTATAAAATTACATAATACAAAAAAGCAGCTTCTGCTGTCCGGATAGAAATGGATGGCAGAAGCTGTTTTTATTGTTTCTCTATTTTTCTGACAGTAGTATCACGGTATTTTTGTGGTGAGCAGGAATATTTCTTTTTGAAGGCTGTGGTAAAATGGCTCTGCGAAGAAAATGCCAGCTGAATGCTGATTTCTGCCAGGGAAAAGGCAGAATGGGTCAGAAGAAAGGCAGCTTCCTCTAATTTATAATTTAAAATATAATCTGCAGCTGAAATGTGGTAAAATTCCGTAAAGTGTCTGGTGATGGTCCGTTTACTGAGACTGCAGTGCCGGGCAAGGTCATCCACGGTAATTCTGGAGTAAAGATTTTCCTGAATATATTGCAGGCATTTGGTTACTACAGGAGAAACGGACTGATATTTTTTTAAATTGAACATCTGCACGCTGTAGTCAATGGAAATTTGTCTGCATAGTGCTGATAAATCTTCTGGCGTAGCAATAGATGGGATTTTTGCGGTATAGGCATCGAAAATGGGATAAGCTTTTGGAAGTTCCAGTTTTTCTTCCAGAACAGCTATACAGCAAAGGGTAACATATACAAAAAATATTTTCTGTAAATCCGCTGCCGAAGGAGGAAAAGCTTCTAAGTTTGTAAAAAAAGGAGTCTGTTGAAAGACTTTTTCAATTTCGGCAACATCTCCATTTTGAATCAGGAGAAGGATGTGTTTTTGAAACTCTATCGCCTCTGTAATGCTCATATAATGTGGTTCATCTGATAATGGACATTTGGTATCAGCCGGCAGAAGTTCTGTGCTTTTTTGAAAGCATACCTGCTGTGCAAGTATGCTTTCAGCAGAAACTGTTTCATGAAAGATCAACTGTATAAATAAGGACAGACTGCTGGCAAACTGGGAAAGTGTGAACCTTGGGCTTTGCTGCATGATCCGATAGAAATAGAGCAGGTCTTCCGGATTGCAGCTGTTTTGAGCGATATAATAAAATTCCCTGTAAGTGAGAGGAACAGAGGAAACAGGACCGAACATAATGCTGGTGTGTTCCTCTATCCGGAGCAATGCAAAAAAACAGGAAGCGGTGGAGTAAAGCAGAGGAACATGCTGTTTAACAGGATGTTTTTTTAAGACCTCGTAGCATTTATGTATGGTCTCGGGGGAGCAGCCAGGAGAAGAAATAAAAGGGTAATGTAAAATGGTTTTCCGGGCATGATCAAAGATACAAAGTGGAATCAGGGATGCCTGGTGAAATAACTTTAGTTGAGCTTCAAACGGTATATTCATAAGTCTGGTAGTTCCTCCGGATCATCATCATATTATGGCTTGATTATATAATAGATTGCGCAAAAATGAAAGACGAAAATGATGTTTTTTGCTATACTGATTCAAACAGGTGCACTTGTGTTAGAAAACGGTGGATGTTCACACTATTTTAATCTGAAAATTCGGAGGAGGATGGAGAGATGAAGAACCGGAAGATGAGGACCAAACTGACTACAATGATAACATTGCTGGTAGTCGTTTGCATTTCGTTACTGTTTCTCAGTGCCCAATCGGGAATGACTGCATTGATGAAGCAGTCTGCGTTGGAACATATGAAGTTTGCCCTGAGCGCACAGGCTGCACTGATTGACGAATATGTGGCACACCAGGAAGACCTGTTGAAAGAATATGGTGTAAATCCTGTCATAGTGGAGTATCTGAAAGACCTGTCAAAGGAAGAAAAGCAGCAGGCGGCCCAGGAATATACCGACATGTATTTTCAGTATCTGGATAACTGGGAAGGCCTTTATGTAGGCGAATGGAACACACATGTGGTAGCACATTCCAATCATGCGGTAATTGGAATTACTACAAGAACCGGGGACCGTTTAAAAGAATTACAGAATGCAATGAAAGAGGCAGATGGAGTATATAATGCAGGTATCATTGTATCACCGGCTTCCCAGAAACTGACACTTTCCATGTATTGTCCTGTGTATGCAGAAGATAACCGGACGATTCTTGGATATGTTGGAGGAGGTCCGTTTGCAGAAACACTGGAAGCAATTCTGCAGGATTTAGAGGAAGAACAGGATAAAACCATGCAGTATTCCATGATTAACCTGGATTCGGAAATGTATATTTTTGATGAAGATGAGTCTTTGATTGCAACGAAAATAGAAGACAAAATGCTGTTGGAAGTAATGGAAACCATCCGGAACAATACGGAATCTGACAGGGGAGATATTATCTGTCAGGATGAAAAGGGAACAAAGTATGTGGTTGCTTATCAGTATAATGAGGAACATGGATGGGCAGTAATATCAAAAGACAGCGAAACGAATCTGTATGCAGAGGTATACAAAGTTATGCAGGAACTTGGATTGATTTGTATTATTTCCTGTATATTAATTGCAGTATTATCCTGGCTGTTTATTCATTTTAGCACAAAGCCATTGACGTATGTGACAAGTGCGCTGCTGGATTTAAAGAATCTGAGAATACGTAAGGAAACCAGACTGGAAAAATATCTTAACTGCAGAAGTGAAGTGGGTCAGATTGCAACAGCACTGGATTCGTTAAGCGATTCTTTCCAGGATATTGTAGAAACACTGGAAAGTTGTTCTGATTCGCTGACACGGTCGGCTGGTAAAATGTCAGATTCTTCTGGTGTGTTAGTACAGTGTGTAGAAGAAAATGCGGCGGTAACGGAACTGTTTACGGAGCATACGGAAAAAGTAAATGAAACGGTGCAGCAGGTAGATGGAGAAATTGGAGAAATTGCTGAGGTAGTTTCCGAAGTGGAAACGAAGATAAGGATTGGTAATGAAAGAAGTACCGAATTAATGAAAAAGGTTGTAGAAATGCGGGAAAGTGCCAGTGCTTCTTTGGCAAATACCAATATAAAGATTGAAGAAAACCATGCAGCAATACAAAAGGCTATGGTTAATCTGCAGTCCCTGACCCAGATTGATGAAATGGCAAAGCAGATTCTGGATATTACAAGCCAGACCAATTTGTTGTCACTGAATGCGTCCATTGAAGCAGCGCGTGCGGGAGAAGCGGGAAGGGGCTTCACGGTAGTTGCAGGAGAAATAGGAAATCTTGCAACCAGTTCTTCGCAGACAGCAACGGAAATTCAGGCAATCTGCGGTGAAACAAGGCAGAATATTGCAAAGGTGCAGGAATGCTTTGACAATATTATTTACTTTATGCAGAATGATATCAGGGTTCAGTTTGAGACATTTGTACATGCAACAAATGAGTATAATGAGTCCATTACCCAGATACAGCAGATTATACAGGAGATGAAAGAATGTTCCGATGTATTTGTACAGTCAGTTGCGGATATTCAGAGTCAGATAGATAATGTACAAAGTACTCCGGCAGAAGTGAATGTCAGTACAGAGGATATGCTTTTGAAAGTAGGACAGACCAGGCAGACAACAGAAGAACTGGTGGAAATTGCCAGAGTAAACGAAGGTAATGCATTTTCCATCAGGGAAATAGTAGGACGATTTTCAAGTTAATTCATAGTTATTTTAGGGGATAAATCTATTTTAAAAGGAGCTGCGGAACGGAAAGGGCAGCTCCTTTTGTATTTTTATGTTGAAAATTATGGTAGGTTTTAGTATGATAGAGTTGTAATGTATCGAAAAAAAGCAGGATGGGGAATTGATTTATATTCCGGCAGATGTTTCAGCCAATGGGACATGCGAGGGAGGAGATTAGTATGAAAACACGCAAATTAGGAATTTTCAGTCAGTTATTTTTGTGGCTTGCTGTTCTGCTGCTTTTGGGAAATTCCATGCTGGGATTTTTTGCGTACAGCCGTTCGGAGTCGGCATTGTTCAGACAGATTCAGAGTAATGCAAGGAATATTGCCCAGTGTGCGGCAATGAATGTGAGTGGTGATTTGCTTCGGAATATGGAGGAAGGGGAAGAGGGAACAGAAGAATATGAAATAATTCTCAGTGAACTTGCCTTATTCCGGGACAATGCGGATATTGAATATATTTATACCCTGCGCCAGACGGGGGAGGAACAATTCATTTTTGTTGTAGACTCTGACCCGGAAGAACCAGCGGACATTGGTGAGGAATGTGAAAGTACGGAGGGACTGGTGGCTGCATTTACACAACATGTCACTGCTGCGGATGAAGAACCGTTCACAGATGAATGGGGAAGTCATTTGTCAGCATACAGCCCGGTATATGATAAAGAAGAGGTGGTTGGTGCAGTTGGTGTTGATATCAGTGCGAACTGGATTGATGAGCAGATGCAGGATTTACGGAATCTTGTTCTGGTGATTTGCTTCGGAACCTATGTTGTGAGCCTTGCCGTGCTTGGATTTCTTATGACAAAGTTTAAGCGGGGCATGGGAAAATTAAATGACAAGGTGAAGGAACTTGCCAGTGGTTCCGGTGATTTAACAAAGGAAATTGATATTTATACCGGAGATGAGCTGGAAGTAATTGCAGGAAATATGAATGCTTTTCTGGAGCAGATTCGTACATTGGTAAGGCGTGTGACACGCTCTACAGAGGAAATTCTTCAGACAGGCGAGGAAATGAATGCGGAAGTGGAAGAGAATACACGGATTATGTCCGGTATGAATGCAGAAATTTCAGAAATTACTGCGAATATGGAACAGAGTGCGGTGTCCAGCAGGGAGTTATCCGGCAGTCTGGCAGAAAGTGCAGGACATATTGCAGAGTTTGCCCGGAATGTAAAGGATATCTGCAGTCAGGTGCAGGCTGCAAACGAGAGTGCGCAGGAAACATCTGCGATGGCCAGGGAAAACCGGAAAAATGCCATGAGTTCGATTCAGGTTCTGCAGGAAAGAATGAGAAAAACCAGCCGGGATGTCCAGAAAATTGAGCAGGTCAGAAAAATTGCGGAGGAAATTGGTGCGATTGCCAGCCAGACAAGAATGCTCAGCCTGAATGCACAGATTGAAGCTGCCAGAGCAGGGGAAATGGGTAAAGGGTTTGCGGTAGTTGCTACAGAGGTTGGAAATCTGAGTAATGATATTGACCAGTCGGTTATGGAAATCAATAGGATTAATGGACAGGTGCTGGCAGCAGTAGGAACGCTGACAGAGGTTCTGGAAGAGATGATCCGCTTCGTATCCGAGGATGTGGCAAGGGATTATGATTCTTTCGCCGCACTGGGAGAAGAATATGGTTCTACAACAGAAATGATACGGACAAAGATGCAGGAAATTGGAAATCAGAGTGAGCAGATTTCACAGTCCATTGCAGAGATAAATTCCAACGTACAGAAGATTACGGTAACGGTGACGGAAACTGCGGAGAGTGCCAGTGGAATTGTGGTTTCCACAGAACAGATTGCAGAGAGTTTTGAGAAACTCAGTGCAACATCAAAAACGAACTCCAGACATTCAGGAAGACTGAATGAGCAGGTAACAAAGTATAAGTTTTAAAAAAGAAGGCGGCTGCAGACAGTGAATCTGGTTTGCAGCCGCCTTCCTTTGTGATATAGGAAAGTACTCTTTCCTATATCACAAAAATGCTCCGCAAGGATGCGCACTCGCGCGAAGATGAAGTTTGTCGCAAGCGACCGCGCTCGGCGCGAGAGTTCTGCAAGCAGAACTCTTTGTTCTTTTAAAGTAATTCAAACCTCTTTTTTTCGCTGCGCAGAATGCCTTCTTTTCGTAATTTGCTGATTTCGGCTGAAAGGCCGCTGCGGTCAACTTCCAGATAATCTGCCAGCTCCTGCCGGTCAAAGGGAATATCAAAACGGTTGCTGTTTGCCTTCTTTGCCTGTAGAATCAGGTAGGTCATCAGTTTTTCCCTGGTGGACCGTTTGGAGGTAATCTCGATTTTCTGGTGGAACTGGATGTTTTTTCTGGCTACATTTTTTAGCAGATTGTAAATCAGCTGCTGATGGAATTCACAGGCGTTGGAGCAGGAGTGAATCATCCGCTGACATTCAATCAGCATAATTTCACAGGATTCGTTGGCAACGACACTGATAGGAATGGAGGAAACTTCAGCACAGGCAAAAGATTCTCCAAAAAGTTCGGAAGGCTCTGCGTGGGAAACAATACTACGGTTGCCGTAATAATCAATCTGAATCATCTGTACCGAACCGGAAAGTACGATACCAATATGCTTTGCAGGAAGTCCCTCTTTCAGAATGCTCTCTTTTTTGCTGTAACTCTTTACTATTGCACCAAGGCATTGGAGCAGGGCAGAAAGCTGTTCCTCCTGGATTTGTTGAAACAGGGAGCATTTTCGCAAAACAGGAAAATATTTTTTCATATAGGTTCTCCTTTTGTTGAAATTTCAACAGATTATGCAGTTTGATTATAGTATACTAAGTATAACCAGACAAGAAAAAATTTTATTCTGGAATGGTTGGAAAAGACACAATGAAAAAAGTATTCAAATTACATTCGTTGGAAATAATAATTGTATACAGCCTTGAAAAAGGACTCAGAATGGAGGAAAAGGGATGACGGTTACAAGAGACATTTTATACATTGGCGTGAATGACCATGAAACAGAGTTGTTTGAGGGACAGTATCATGTGCCAAATGGCATGTCATACAATTCGTATGCGATTCTGGATGAAAAAATTGCCATTATGGATAGTGTGGATGCTGGTTTTACAGAAGAGTGGCTGAACAATATCCGGAAAGCAGCCGGGGAAAGAACGCCGGATTATCTGGTAGTACAGCATATGGAGCCGGACCATTCGGCAAATATCATGAGTTTTATGAAAGCATATCCGGAGGCAGTGGTAGTGGCTTCTGCCAAGGCGTTTGCCATGATGAAAAATTTCTTTGGAACGGAGTTTTTGGAGCGCAGACTGGTGGTGGGCGAAGGAGACCGTCTTTCTCTCGGAAAACATGAACTGACCTTTTATATGGCACCGATGGTACATTGGCCGGAAGTGATTGTAACCTATGACAGTGCGGACAAGGTGCTGTTCTCTGCCGATGGTTTTGGAAAATTCGGGGCTCTTGATGTAGAAGAGGACTGGGCCTGTGAAGCGAGACGGTATTATTTTGGCATTGTTGGAAAATATGGTGCACCGGTGCAGACTTTATTAAAAAAGGCTGCGAGGCTGGATATTCAGATGATTTGTCCGCTGCATGGTCCGGTATTAACGGAAAATCTGGGGTACTATCTGGACCTTTACAACACCTGGTCAGGCTATCAGCCGGAAGAGGAAGGTGTGGTAATTGCGTATACTTCCATCTATGGTAATACAAAAAAGGCAGTACTTAAGCTGGAGGAGGTATTGAAGGCAAAGGGCTGCAAAGTGGTTGTCAATGATTTGGCAAGATGTGATATGGCAGAAGCGGTGGAAGATGCATTCCGGTACAGTAAGCTGGTACTGGCTACTACCACATATAATGGAGAAATTTTCCCATTTATGCGGGAATTTATCCATCATCTGACCGAACGTGGCTACAGTAACCGTGAGGTGGCTTTTGTAGAAAACGGAAGCTGGGCACCGGTGGCGGCGAAGGTGATGAGGGATATGCTGGAAAAAAGCAAAAATCTTGCCTTTGCAGAGACAACGGTAAAAATTATGTCAGCCATGAATGAGGAAAATGAAGCACAGCTGGAGAGACTGGCAGAGGAGCTTTGTGCAGAAAAATAGACAGAATAGAAAGTCTTGTTTCTGGATAAAATGAAAAGAAAATGTAACTATGAAGGTACTGAATAGTTACAAGAAAATTTAGGTAAAACAAGGAGGAATTGTCATGAAATATGTGTGTGACGTATGCAACTGGATTTATGATGAAGAAGCCGGTGACCCGGAGAATGGTATTGAGCCGGGTACAAAGTTTGAAGATCTGCCGGATGATTTTGTATGCCCGCTTTGTGGCGTAGGCAAGGACGTATTCAGCGAAGTAGAAGAATAGTCACGGAACAGAATAAGGATGTAAAAAAGCAGCAGTCGGAAGAAAAGTAGTCCGCCTGTTGCTTTTTTCTTATATAAAAAACGGGAAAGATATGGTAAAATAGTTTTTGGGATTTTTTTTACATGTGTCGAATGTGAAAAAAGGAAGCGTTATAAAATGCAGGGAAAAATAGAGTTTACATAAAAGGATAACAACATCGTTGGAAATGGAGGTTTTACAAAAAATGCGAGAGATTACAGAACAGCAGATTGTTGCCATGGCGCCGAACCAGTCTGCGGTAGCCAATGCGAAGAAGATATCCCAGAAGGGTGGTTTTGTCCGTCTGGAATGTTCGGCGGATGATACCTTTTACCTGGGAGAATGTACCGGAAGCGGAAAAAATAATTATATTACATCCGTGGATTTTCTGGATGCGGCGTCTCCGGTGTGTCGCTGCTCCTGTCCGAGCCGTCAGTTTCCGTGTAAGCATGGTCTGGCACTTTTATTTGAGATTAGTGCGAAAAAGAGTTTTGGAGTCTGTGAGATTCCGGAGGATATTCAGAAAAAGCGTGATAAAAAGCAGGCAAGAGCAGAAAAGGCAGAAGCCGGTGATTCTGCAAATGGTCTGACAGAGGAGGAAGCAGCAAAGAAAAAAGCTGCGTCAGCAAAGAGTGCCAAGGCGGCAAAGGTAAAGAAAATCAAAAAGCAGCTGGAAGGTCTGGAATTAGCGGAAAAGCTGGTAACAGATTTGATAAAGGCCGGACTTGGCACCATGGGCGGAACTACATTAAAGACCTATGAGCAGTTGTCCAAGCAGTTAGGAGACTATTACCTGCCGGGACCACAGCGGCTGCTGAATGGATTGATTTTAGAAATTGCTGCATTCCAGAAGGATGAAAAAGAAGAGCATTACGAAGCGGCCATTGATGTGTTGGAGAAGTTCTGGACACTGATTAAAAAATCGAAAGTGTACCTGACAGAGAAAATTGAAAATGACAATGTGTCCCAGGATGACAATGAGCTGTATGAGGAACTGGGAGGCATCTGGAAGCTGACAGAATTAGAGGAAATCGGAAGCTGTGCACAGAAGGTAAGCCTGGTGCAGTTAGCGTTCTGGGTGAATTATGATGCGGCAAGAAAAGAGTATATTGATACCGGCTGCTGGGCAGACCTT
Organism: Lachnospiraceae bacterium; assembly: GCA_017938285.1. Lineage (GTDB taxonomy): Bacteria > Bacillota > Clostridia > Lachnospirales > Lachnospiraceae > SIG299. Next base: position 44,340 of record JAGBBW010000094.1, on the reverse strand, counting down.
GCCACAGGAAAAATTTCCATGACTTATAATTACCGTCCGGTGAAAGCGTTAAAGTATGTGAAGCAGGAGGATACGATTTTTGGTGTGGCGGAGCTGCCGATGGCCTTTTATTATCCGGGACAGGGCAACCAGAGAGTCCGCTGGGACGGTTCTTCCATCCGTTCGGTGGAGGAAAAGGATATTGCGGCAGTACGGGGTTTTGCGGTTACTTCTCTGGCAGCAGAGACAAAGGCGGTAAAGAATATGATTAAAAATGCCCTGGCAGACCCGGTACATATTAGTCTGGTTTCCTATGAGCTGCTGGGAACCAACGGAGAACATTATGTGCTGAAAAATGCTGCCGGAGAAACGATACAGCTTGGAGACTGTCCTTATCTGGAGGCCAGTGTAGACCGGATTGGACTGCTTCCGGACGGAAAACTGCTGGAAAACCAGGTGTTGCTTGGTGCCTTTTATTATGACAGTGAAGACCGGAGACTGAAGCTGCAGCCACTGAGTATTGTGACGGAAAAAGAAATTGTAAGATTGTTATATTAAAAAGTGGTATCGGAAGTGAATGGAGGAAACTATGAATTTAACACCTATATATGAATTACGCAGCCGTCTGAGAACTGCAATGATTGCCGGAACAAATCTGATTTCTGAGGATTTCCGCCTGAAACGGGCGGCAGAAGATATGAAACCGATGGAGGCTCTTTCTCCGGTGTTTGCAAAAATTGGGCAGATGACAGAGACGCTTTTGTCAGATTCCTGTGAAAATAAGGAGGGGCTGCTGCTGGATACGATTACGTTAGTGGATGCCCTGTTATGTACCCAGGGACAGGTGGCAGTGACAGGGGAAATTACACCGGTTACCGTGGACAGCTGGGGAAGCGTTATTACGAATGCGCCATATTCTGTTGTGAAAACATTAGTAGAAGCTCTGACTACCTCCGGGAACGGTCACTATCAGTATGTGCTGGATACCCATGAGGAAAAACCGGAATTATTTCAGGATTACCGTGTAAAATCTGCCATGGTGCAGGCCCTGGGTGCCGGTTATGCTGAACTGGCAGAGCAGGTGGAAGTATGGCTGAAGGAAGAAGGTCCCGGACTGGTGCCTATGCTGCAAAAAGGTTTTGACCCGAAGGGGAAAAAAGAAATGGTGCGCCGGGTACAGGTCATGGAAGCGGTGGCAGGTGCGGCCTGCAATGCATTCTTTGTAACTATGCTGCCGGAAGCGGAAAAGGAGGTAAAGAATGCCTTAATTTATGCGTTGCGTCACAGTGAAGAAAATGTGGAACTGCTGTTAGAACTGGTGAAGAAGGAAAAGGGCAATGCCAAAAAGATGGCACAGTATGCCCTGGCCTGTATGTCAGATACAAGGGCAGAACAGTATTTCCGGGAAATGTATGAGAAAAAGCCGGCAGAAGCTCTGGGCTTTTTAAGCATGACCACCACCGCATGGGCTGCCAGACTGGTAACGGAAAGTCTGCGGAGCCTGCTGGAACGCTGTAAGAAGCCATTGTATGGCAAAGAGGAAAATGTACATACAGAAGAGGAGACATTGCTTCTGGGGCTTGCATTAAAGACACTTCCTGGAAAAACAGGGGAATTTATTTGTGAAGCCTTCCGGGAAGCCTATGAGGTGGAGGACATTTTCTATCAGCCATCAGGGAAGAAAGAAATTCTGCCTTGGGAGCTTTCCACAGCGCGGCGTATTGACCCAAGGACTTTTAAGGGAAGCCGTATGCCAGAGATTGTAGCTGCCAGATTAAAGGAAGCCATCCAGAGAAATGCAGATGTTTCCTTGTGTGCGCTGGCAGAGGAATTGTATGGAACGAAGAATTCCCATAATAAAAATGCAGCCTACTTTTCTGCGGTGGCAACAGCAAAACTGCTGGGAACGGAGGATTGCGCAGAATGGCTGAGAAGCCAGCTGTTCCCAAAGAGTCTGCTGGGAACAAAGAAGAACAGTGACTTAAGACATCTTTTGGCGGAAGTACTGGCCTGCCTGAACTATGAGGAAAAAGCAGGGGGATACTGTTTAAAGATAAAAGTGTGGGATGAAGCAGATGAGCAGAAGCAGTGTTATGTTCAGCCGGTACCACAGGATATTGCAGGTGCATTTACTGATATTTTAATGGAATACTCGGATTCCGAAGTGGATGAGGAGCTGATGAGTTTTATCAATCCGGCAAACAAGGAATTGTGTGAGAAGCTGGGAGATTATTTTTATAAAAAGGCGAAGGTAGTGACGGATGGACGTACCTACTGGAAAGGTCTCAGAAGATGTGGCTTTGAAACCTGTGAAGGACTGCTGACCTCTTATGTATCAAAGAACGGCGGTGCTAAGGGAATAGAGGCCTGGCAGATGTACTACAGTCTGCGGGAACTGCCGGGAACTGCGGCAGCCATTGAGGGAGAAGCAGAAGCGCTTCGCCAGTTAGTCAGTGCAGGAAAGGTGCAGATTCGTAATTGGAATGAGCAGTATTTTACCCAGTATGTGGATAGTGTGAAGGAAAACAGGCAGAGAGTGTGAATAACATGAGGCATGGAATAGTTCCAGAATGGAGGAAAAAAGTAAAATGAAAGAACAGATTTTAAGGCTGCCGGCAGAGCAGTTGTTCCAAAAAGAAATTGATGCGCTGATTGCAGCAGAAACAGACCCGGTTCCGGCAGGATGGAAGATGTCCCCACGGTCTGTGCGTACTTATATTTGTGGAGGTAAGGCCGGAAAAACGGTAATTACACCAAAATACATCGGTCATGAGCGTCTGGTGGAGATTGCCATTGCCACGCTGGTGACAGACCGTGCCCTGCTTTTGATTGGAAAACCGGGTACGGCAAAGAGCTGGCTGTCGGAGCATTTGACAGCAGCAATCAACGGAGATTCCACGAAGGTGATTCAGGGAACGGCAGGAACGACAGAAGAACAGATTCGCTATTCCTGGAATTATGCCATGCTGATTGCCCAGGGACCATCGAAGGAAGCAATGTTAAAGAGTCCGGTATTTCATGCCATGGAAACCGGAACCATTGCCAGAGTGGAAGAAATTTCCCGTTGTGCTTCCGAGGTGCAGGATGCGCTGATTTCCCTGTTGTCAGAAAAGAGAATTTCCGTACCGGAGCTGAATATGGAGGTTCCGGCGAAAAAAGGATTTTCCATTATTGCCACGGCGAATACGAGAGACAAGGGTGTCAATGAAATGTCTGCGGCCCTGAAGCGACGTTTTAATATTGTAGTACTGCCGGCTCCTGCGGATCTGGAATCAGAAATGGAGATTGTAAAGACGAGAGTAGCACAGTTATCCGCAGGTCTTGACTTAAATGCAAAGCTGCCGGAGGATAATGTGGTAGAGAAGGTGTGCACCATTTTCCGCGAGCTCCGGTGCGGGGAAACCTGCGACAAGAGCCAGAAGGTAAAGGGAACCAGTGGTGTGTTATCCACCGCAGAAGCGATTTCCCTGCTTTGCAACAGTATGGCACTGGCAGGAAGTTTTGGCAATGGAACCATCAGCGAAGGTGATCTGGCAGCAGGACTGCAGGGTGCCATCATTAAAGAAGAGGAAAAGGATGCCATTGCCTGGAAGGAATACCTGGAGAATGTGATGAAGAAGCGTGGAGCAGCATGGAGCGGCTTATATAAGGCATGTAAGGAGCTGGTATAATGAAGCAGCCATATATTTTTGGTATCAGGCATTTATCCCCTGCCGGAGCATGGCATCTGACACGCTTTCTTTCAGAAAAGCAGCCGAAACTGGTGTTAATCGAAGGCCCCAGCGACCTGGATGACCAGATAGAGTATATCACCCATCCGGATACCCGGACACCGATTGCTATTCTGGCGTATACAAAGGAGGCTCCGGTCCGTACCATTTTATATCCTTTTGCGGAATATTCCCCGGAGTATCAGGCCATTGTCTGGTGTAAGGAAAACAAGGTGAAGTGCCGGTTTATGGATTTGCCGTCGGAAGTATTTCTGGCGCTTCCTTCCGACCTGCAGAACGAGTCCAGGGGCGAAGAGGAGCGGATGAGCGTCTATGATCTGTTAGATAAGCAGGCAGGAGAAGACGGGCATGATACCTTCTGGGAGCGGACACTGGAGCATGCAGAGAAGACAGAGGAGTATCATCAGGGTGCCAATGTGTTTGGAGAACATATCCGGGCGTTCAGTGAGGGGCAGGAACGGGACTGGCCGGAGCTTCTGGTGCGGGAGGCCTATATGCGCAGGAAAATAAAGGAGGCACTGGAGGAAGGCTTTGCACCAGAGGAAATTGTCGTAGTAACAGGTGCTTACCATGTGGCAGGTCTGCTGGACGAGACTGCGGTGGCAATGACGGAGGAAGAAGTAAAGTCTCTGCCAGGAAAGGAAGCAAAACATACGCTCATGCCGTACTCGGATTACCGTTTGTCCACACGGTCTGGTTATGGTGCGGGAAACCGTGCACCGGCTTATTACAGTATTTTGTGGGAAGCGGTAAAACGTGGAGACTACCAGTACATGGCAGAGTGCTATTTGTCCAGAATTGCAGCGTATCAGAGAAAATCCGGCAATCCGGTGTCTTCTGCAGAGGTGATTGAGGCAGTGCGTCTGGCAAATTCCCTTGCGGTACTTCGTGGAGGAAAATATCCGGCACTGAGGGATTTACGGGATGCAGCAGTGACCTGTCTTGGAAAAGGAAGTCTGCCGTCAATTAGTCTGGCAATCGCAGACACGGAAATCGGTACACGCATTGGTGCACTGCCGGAGGGGGTCAGCAACACCAGTATTCAGGAAGATTTTTACCGGAAGCTGCGGGAACTGAAGTTAGAGAAGTACCGGGATATTACGGCACAGGACCTGAGTCTTGATTTGAGAGAAAACCGCACGGTTTCCACGGAAAAGGCGGCGTTCCTTGATTTGCACCGTTCGTTCTTTTTACATCAGCTCAGGGTATTACAGGTTTCCTTTGCCCGTACTGCAGCAGTGAAACAGGACAATGCTACCTGGGCGGAGCAGTGGGTCATCCGTTGGACGCCGGAAGCAGAAATAGAACTGGTAGAGGCGGCATTAAAGGGGGATACCGTGTTTCTGGCGGCCTCCTTTGCATTGAAGGAGCGGGTAGAGCATGCGGCTGGAATCAGTGAAATTGCCCAGGTAATTGAGGACGCTTTCACCTGCGGCATGGCAGAAGCCATGGTATATGCCACTGCTGGGTTACAGGCTATGGCGGTGGATGCAGCGTCCATTGTGGAGCTGGCAAAAACAGCACACCGGCTGTCCACAGTCCTTCAGTATGGCAGTATCCGCAGACTGGATTCGGAGCCATTGATACCGATTCTGCAGCAGATATATTATCGTGCCTGTCTGATTCTTCCGGGAGAATGTATTTGTGATGATGCTGCCAGTAAGGAACTGATTCAGGCCATGGAGATGATAAACAGTGCAGCCCTTGCCCATGAGTTTCTGGAAGAGGAAACCTGGATACAGACACTGACGGAAGTTTCCCACCGGGATGATTTGAATACCAGACTGTCCGGTTTTGCGGCAGCCGTTTTATTGGAGCGCGGCAGAATGGACAATCAGGAACTGCGTCTGGAAGTAGGAAGAAGGCTTTCCATAGGAGTTCCGGCAGAGTTGGGAGCGGGCTGGTTTGAAGGACTTGCCATGAAAAACCGTTATGCCCTGATTGCCAGATTGTCTTTATGGGAGAGTCTGGATAATTATCTGGGCACACTGGAGGATGAGGAATTTAAGCGTGCACTTGTATTTTTACGCCGGGCCTTTGCTGATTTTTCTGCGAAGGAAAAAGATGAAATTGCAGAAAACTTAGGAGAACTCTGGGGAACGAACAGCCAGCAGGTCAGCGAAGTGTTGAACGGTACCCTGGGAGAAGCAGAGCAGAATATAATCGAAAGTCTGGATGACTTTGATTTTGACTTTTAATGGTGGTGCAGAGTATGGATGAAAAAACACAAATGCAGCGATGGAGACTGATACTTGGCAGTGAGAGCCAGAACCGGTTTTCCGGCATGGGCGGAGAATCGCTTCAAGGAGAGTTTGACTTAATGGACCAGGCGCTGGCGGCAATTTACAACCGCAGGGAATCTGGTGGTTTTGGAAATGGTACACCTGGTGCGGGGGGCGGACATGGTCCGTCCAATCCACAGATTTCCAAGTGGCTGGGAGATGTCCGGAGTCTGTTTGATAAAGAGCTGGTAACTGTCATTCAGGGAGATGCCATGAGCCGCTGCGGTTTGAAACAACTGCTGTTTGAACCGGAGCTGTTGGAAAATCTGGAACCGGATGTGGGACTGGCGTCCACCATCCTTATGCTGAAAGAGCAGATTCCAAAGCGCTCCAAGGACAGTGTCCGGGCGTTTATCAAAAAGATTGTGGAGGAAATCAACAAGCTTCTGGAGCAGGATATCCGGCGGGCGGTGACGGCCTCCCTCAATAAGCGGAAGCATTCCCCGATTCCTTCCGCAGCGGCCATTGATTACAAAATGACCATTTCAAGAAATTTAAAAAATTACAACAGGGAACTGGGCACGATTGTTCCGGAGCATTTTTACTTTTTTGACCGGACGAGTACCACAGCGGCCAATAAGTGGACGGTCATTCTGGATATTGACCAGAGCGGTTCCATGGGAGAATCGGTGATTTATTCTTCCATTGTCAGCTGCATTCTTGCCAGTATGTCCAGCCTGAAAACAAGGATTGTGGCTTTTGATACCAACATTGTGGATCTGACGGAAAAAAGTGATGATCCGGTGGATTTACTGTTTGGTTTCCAGTTGGGCGGTGGCACCAATATCGACCAGTCTATTGCTTACTGTGAACAGTTTATTGAAAATCCACGGAAAACGCTGTTCTTTCTTGTTTCTGATTTGGAGGAAGGCGGTAACCGGGCAGCCATGCTGCGCCGTCTGGAAGAAATGAAGGGAGCAGGAGTTACAGTAATCTGTCTGCTTGCCCTGGCAGAAGGAGGTAAGCCGTATTATGACGCACAGATGGCACAGAAGGTGGCGGCAATGGGAATCCCTTGCTTTGCCTGCAATCCGCAGATGCTGCCGGTACTGCTGGAACGTGCACTGGCAGGACAGGATTTAGCACAGTTTGAGAAAGAATTCCAGAAACGTACATCGAAAAAATGATTTATGGTATTGACAATTTCTTTTCAAGGGTTTATGATAATATATGTACTTTAACAGTTTAAAGCGCAACGGTTTAAAGTGACAAAAACGAGCGCTTTATGAAAAGATGGAACAGAGATAGAAAACAGGATGTAACAGTACGCTTATGGAAGAAGTTACATCAGAATATCATAAATGCCTGGAGGAAAATCAAATGGAAAGAAATAATGGTAACTTAATTGCATTCAGACCGGATATTAAGGTCGTTGACTGTACCCTGCGTGATGGTGGTCTTGTAAATAATTTTTCTTTTTCGGATGAATTTGTCAAGGATTTATACCGCACAAACATCAAAGCAGGTGTGGATTATATGGAGTTTGGTTACAAGGCTTCCAAGGAAATTTTCAGTAAAGAAGAGTACGGTAAATGGAAATTCTGTGACGAGGAGGATATCCGTGCTGTTGTAGGTAATAATGATTTTGATTTAAAGATTGCGGTTATGACCGATGTGGGAAGAACCGATTACAAAAATGATATTTTAAAGAAGTCGGACAGCGTCATTGACCTGGTGCGTACAGCAACCTATATTCATCAGATTCCGACGGCTATTGAAATGATTCAGGATGCCCATGACAAGGGTTATGAAACAACGGTGAATATCATGGCAATTTCCAAGGTACGTGAAGAGGAACTGGAAAAAGGTCTGGAGATTCTGGCAGAAAGTGATGTGGATGTCATTTACCTGGTGGACAGTTTTGGAGCATTTTATCCGGAGCAGGTACGCCGTCTGACTGACATGTATATGAACATTGCAGAAAAGCATGGAAAGAGAATCGGTGTTCATGCCCACAACAATCAGCAGCTGGCGTTTGCCAATACGATTGAGGCTCTGACGAATGGTGCAAGCTTACTGGATGCTACTGTCAGCGGCATGGGTCGTGGTGCCGGAAACTGCTACATGGAATCTTTACTGGCATTTCTTAGAAATCCAAGATATAATCTGGTTCCGGTCATGGATTTTGTGCAGAAGTATATAAAGGCAGAAAAAGAAAAGGGAAATGTATGGGGGTATGATATTCCATATCTGCTGACCGGTGTTTTAAACTGTCATCCGTCTTCGGCTATCCGTTTTACCGGGGAAAGAAGAGAAGATTACTCCAGATTTTACCAGGAACTGCTGGATCATATGGAATAAACAAAGAAATAAAGTGGAAAAGTCTTTTCTGACCAGGTGATACAGGAACAGAAGAGAGTTTGTCCGCTTTATTTTTTATGAAAAATTAATTTTAATAAACTTTTTAATCTTTTTCTAATGCAATTTTTGAAAGAATGAGTTAGAATGTACGCAGATGTATGTCACCGCAAAGGAGGAATGCAACTGATGAAGATTTTAATTACAACAGATTTGTTTACAACATCAACAAACGGTGTTGTAACTTCGGTTCGAAACCTGCATGATGAATTAAAAGAAAAAGGACATGATGTCCGTATCCTGACGTTGTCAGGTGATAGAGAAAGCTATAAGGAGGGTCCGGTTTATTATATCAAATCCATTCCGATTGGTTTTGTATACCCGGATGTGCGTATGCCGATATCCTACCGGAACCGTCTGATTAAAGAGTTGATTGACTGGAAACCGGACGTGGTGCACAGCCAGTGTGAATTTTTCAGCTTCCAGTTTGCGAAGCGCATTGCTAAACTGACAGGAGCACCGATTGTACATACGTACCACACTTTGTATGAACAGTATGTGACTTATCTGACGCCAAGCAAATTTATTGGAAAACAGTTTGTCCGCCAGCTGTCCCGTATGCGCTTAAAGAAGGTAAAGATGGTGATTGCTCCTACCAGCAAGGTGGAAGCTGCCTTGCGTGGCTATGGCATAAAGACAGACATTCAGGTAGTTCCAACCGGAATTTCCTTAGAGCAGCACCATTACCGGGTAAGCGCAGAGGAGCGTCAGAAAAAGCGTCAGGAGCTTGGAATTCCGGAGCAGAACCATGTATTACTAAATCTGGGACGTCTCGGTACGGAAAAGAATCTGGAAGAGTTACTGGAGTTCTTTGCTGTGGCGGTAAAAGAAGAACCGGATCTGACCTTTATGATTGTAGGTGACGGACCGGATAAGTCACATTTAGAGCAGATGGCAAAGAAGCTTGGCATTGCAGAGCACATGGTGTTTACCGGAATGGTGAACCCATCGGAGGTACAGAAGTATTATCAGTTGGCAGATGTGTTTGTCAGTGCTTCTACCAGTGAAACCCAGGGGCTGACCTATATTGAAGCAGCCGCCAACGGACTGCCACTGCTTTGCCGGGAGGACCCATGCCTCAAGGATGTTATCAAAGAGGGCGTCAACGGTTATGAATATTCTACAGAGGCGGAGTTTTTGGAGAAACTACGTCTGATTATGGAGAACCCGGAGTGGCGCAAAAAGGCAGGAGCCCAGAGCGAGAAGATTGCAGAATCCTTTGATAAGGAGCATTTTGTGGAGTCGATTGAGGATATTTATGAGGAGATAACGGTGTAAAATGCCTCTTGACATTTTCAAAAATATCGTATACTCTTAAAACAACATAAGAAAAGCGAAGACGGAAAGAGTAGTTTATCGGAAGCATCCAGAGAGAGGAACATTTGGTGGAAGTTCCTTATGTGAAAGCTAAATGAAAACCATTCCAGAGCTGTAACGCCGAAGTGTGTCGCTAATGATACCAGTAAGTGTTACCGTAAGCCTGCGTTAAAGGATAGGATTTGATGGAATCTGAAGTGAAAAGTCAAGGTGGAACCGTGCGATTACTGCACCCTTAGCTATGCATGAAATATGCAAAGCTTTGGGTGCTTTTTGTATTACAGGAAAAGTACCTGCAATGCAAATCCTTTCTTATGTTAGCAGCGAACTATCAATTTGTTATGAGGTGTTGTAATAAGGCTGTTATTCGAACTGTTCGAGGTTTATGAGGCAAGAGCCTGAAAATTAAAAAAATCCAGAAAGACTGTGAACAGCAAGATAGCAGAAGATGGCATCCCTCAGAAAGGAGCATGAGAATGAAAGTAATTTGCAGAAACAACGAAATCAGAGAAGGAAGTTTTGAGGAAAGCTGGGTAAAGGAAGCATTCTGGCACACGTCCGCCCATGTGCTTGCCCAGGCAGTAAAGCGTTTGTACCCGGAAACGAAATGTGCCATTGGTCCGGCCATTGAAAAAGGATTTTACTATGATTTTGAATTTTCCTTTGCCTTTGGCGAGGAACACTTGCAGGAAGTGGAACTGGAAATGCGGAAAATTGTGAAGGAAACGCTGACGGTACAGGCGTATGAAATGAGCCGGGAGGACGCCATTGCTTACATGAAGGAGCGGGACGAGGTGTACAAGGTGGAGATGATAGAAAATCTTCCGGAGAATGAGGAGATTTCCTTTTACAAGCAGGGGGACTATGTGGAGTTTTGTGCAGGACCACATATTTCCAATACATGCCACATCAAGGCTTTTAAATTGTTGTCCGTGGCAGGAGCCTACTGGCGTGGCGATGAGAAAAGTAAAATGCTGACGAGAATTTATGGTATTTCTTTTCCAAAGGCGTCAGAACTGGAAACGTATTTGAAGCTGTTAGAAGAAGCAAAGCTTCGCGACCACAGAAAGCTTGGCAGGGAGCTTGGGCTGTTTACGATGTTTGAAGAAGGACCGGGTTTTCCGGTATTTCTGCCAAAGGGCATGATTTTGAAAAATTTGCTGATTGATTACTGGCGCAGGATTCATGTGAGGGAAGGCTATCAGGAAATTTCCACACCGATTATGCTGGACCGCGGGCTATGGGAAACATCCGGCCACTGGGGGCATTACCGGGAAAATATGTACACGACGGTGATTGATGAGGTGGATTTTGCAATTAAGCCGATGAGCTGTCCGGGAGGAATGCTGATTTATAAATCCCAGCCAAGGTCTTACCGGGAATTGCCGCTGCGTCTTGCCGAGCTTGGGCTGGTACATCGCAATGAAAAATCCGGTACGTTGCATGGTCTTATGCGGGTTCGTGCCCTTACACAGGACGATGCCCACATTTTTATGACGGAGGAACAGATTATCCCGGAAATCCAGAAGGTGGCACGGCTGATTGATGAGGTATATTCCCAATTTGGATTTGAATACTCCGTAGAGGTTTCCACGAGACCGGAGAACAGCATTGGTACGGAGGAAGAATGGGAGCTGGCAACGAATGCACTGAAAAATGCCATGGATGCCATGAATATACCGTACAGCATTAACGAGGGAGATGGTGCTTTTTATGGTCCAAAGTTAGACTTTCACTTGAAGGATTCCTTGGGAAGAACGTGGCAGTGTGGCACGATTCAATTGGATTTTCAATTACCACAGAGGTTTGACATCAAATATGTGGGTCAGGATGGCATGGAACACCGTCCGATTATGATTCACCGGGTAGTGTTCGGTTCCATCGAGCGGTTTATCGGCATTCTGATTGAGCATTATGCCGGAAAATTCCCATTGTGGCTGGCACCGGTGCAAGTGAAGATTCTACCGATTGCAGACCGTTTTGTACCGTATGCGGAGGATGTTTCGGCTAAGTTGAAAGCAGTGGGACTTCGCTGCGAGATTGATTACCGGGCAGAAAAAATCGGTTACAAAATCAGAGAGGCGCAGTTGGACAAAGTGCCGTATATGGTGATTGTGGGACAAAAGGAGCAGGAAGACGGCATGATTGCAGTCCGAAAGCGTGACGGCGGCGATATGGGAAGCATGAGTGTGGCAGAATTTCTGGAGAATGCGAAAAAACAAATGGAATAAATGGAGATTCTGGTGTATGATGGAAGGAGTAAACAGCTTGTTTTTGCGGAGGTGACGGCATGGAGAACAGAACAGGGAATAATATGCAGAATATTATTGAAACATCCCAGAAACAGGCGTATCAGGCGGTGAATACGGTACTGCTTCAGAGAAACTGGCTGATTGGGTATCGGATTGCGGAGGAAGAATTACAGGGAGAAAACCGGGCAGAGTATGGTGCTGGCGTAATCCAAAAATTGGCTAAGTAATTATCGGAAGTTTATGGAAAAGGATTTACAAAAACAAATTTGTATAGCTTTTATTCTTTTTATAAATTGGAAATGAGCAGTTATTTGCGTCAAAGTACAAATTATATTTGCCAACAGAAGAAGAGCTTCGAGCAGAAATCGAAACCCAGAAAGCGATGTTTTATTTGCAGCAGCAGGAAAAGAAGCAGGAAGTTTAAGTATTAGAGGACAATAGAAGATGGTCCGCATAAGTATGAATTAAAAATGCAGTATTGGTACAGGTATCTGTAATGAAGGGAGAACCTGTGCCAATATTGCATTTTTGTATCTGTTCTGTGTATCTTGCCATCCCTATGCTGCAACTTACGTTCCTTCTCATGCAACTTACCATGCCTCCTATTGAGTCAGTGGAATTTTTCAGGTATACTGCATTCAACAAAGGAAATCAAAAAGAAATCCCTGAAATGGTCTAGCAGAATCCATGAGGAGGGTAACAAACAGGACCTGAACAAGTATACAGGGAGATGTAATACAGGAGGAAAAGTCAATGCAGGAGATTATCAAGGTCACCCATCTGACCAAAAAATTTAAAGAAATAACAGCAGTAAACGATATCAGTTTTTCAGTCGAAAAGGGAGAACTGTTTGGATTTCTTGGCGAAAATGGTGCCGGGAAAACAACAACCATCAACATGCTTTGTACGCTGTTAAAGGTTACTTCGGGAGAAGCGGTTATAGCAGGCAGCAGACTTGGCAAGGAAGATAATCAGATTAAGCGTAGTATTGGAGTGGTATATCAGGACAATTGTCTGGATGAAATACTGACGGTGAAGCAGAATCTGGTAAGCCGGGGAGCGTTATATGAAGGAAACAGACAGAAGCAGATGGAAAATCTGGAGAAGGTCTGTGAAATTCTTGAGTTGAAGGACCTGATGAACCGCCGCTATGGAAAGCTGTCCGGTGGACAGAAGCGCCGGTGTGAAATTGCAAGGGCACTGCTGCATACCCCGGAAATCCTGTTTCTGGATGAGCCGACAACCGGACTGGACCCGGCTTCCAGACAAAGTGTATGGGAAAGCATTCACAGGCTGCGTAAGGAACTTGGCATGACGGTATTTTTAACAACCCACTACATGGAAGAAGCAGCAAAAGCAAATCACATCGGCATTATGCAGAAGGGACGACTGGTGCAGTATGGAACTCCGTTTGAATTAAAAGAACAGTTTGCGAGGGATAAACTGCTGCTGGTGCCGGAAGCAGGGAAAGAAGAACAACTGCAGCGGTTATTACTGGAACGGGGAATAAAAAGTAAGCGCAAAGACGCAGGACTGCGTATTTATCTGTCTTCTACCATGGAGGCACTTCCGGTTCTGGAACTGGTAAAGGAGTGTATTACCGGATTTGAGGTGATTCAGGGAACGATGGATGACGTATTCCTGAATATAACGAGAGAGTAAAGGGAATAAACCCACAAGTGAAAGTCAAAAAAAGAATAGGATAGAAAAGAGGAGAATGTTATGAATCAGTTATTTCATTTAACAAAAAGAAACATCCTGGTGTACATAAAGGATAAAAGTGCAGTGTTTTTTTCCATGTTATCCATGATGATTGTCTTAATGCTGATGTTTTTCTTTTTAGGAGACATGAATGTGAATTATGTAACGGAGCTGCAGGAGCTTTATGGAGGAGCAAGGGACAGTGCCACAGATTTAAAAAATGCAGATATGCTGGTACAGTACTGGACACTGGCAGGACTCATGGTTGTAAATTCCATGACAGTGACATTAACCGTAGTGGGCACTTTGGTAACAGACCGTGTAGGGAATAAGCTGAAAAGCTTTTATACTGCACCGGTCAGCAGACTTACAGTAGCACTGTCGTATATTTTGTCTGCAATTATTGTTGGATTTGTTTTATGTACTCTGGTTTTTGTGCTTTATATGGGTTTCATCTGGTGTATGGGCGGTGAAGTGCTGACACTTCCTACTATAGGCAAGGTGCTGGTAGGAACCCTGGTAAATGTAATTTTATTTTCTGTATTGATGTATCTGCTGGCGCTTTTTGTAAAGAGCAGCAGTGCCTGGGGAGGTCTGGCCACGATTGTTGGTACTTTTGTCGGTTTCCTTGGTGCGGTTTATATTCCGGTGGGCAGTCTGCCGGAGGGAGTAACAGGAGTGTTAAAGTGTCTGCCAATCCTGCATGCGGCATCCATCATGCGGAAGTTTATGTGTATGGATGCATTGGAACAGGCTTTTGCCGGAGTACCGGAAGAGGTAGTAAAGGTTTACCGTGAAGTTATGGGAATTGATATTGTAATGCAGGATACGGTACTTTCTACAGAAGTTCAGCTTCTTTTTCTTGCAGGTTGTGGTATAATAGTATTGATCGCCATTGCTCTGGCTGGAAGAAAGCATAGCAGTCTGGAGTAAAAACGCAGGGAGGAACGATGAAAGTTACAATTATGGATTTGCTTCCAGGAGAAGAAGAGGAACTTATTGTAAAGTGTGCAACGCTGGAATCGAAGGTTGTGGAATTAATTAATGAATTGAAGAATCCGGGCATGGAGGAGAGTACAAAGCTGGTGCATAAGCTGAAGGTGTACCAGAATGGAGATATTCATCTGATGGAGCCGTCAGATGTCTACTATTTTGAGTATGTGGACCAGAAAGTATTTGTTTATGGAAAGACAAAAGTATATGAAATTAAAAGCAGGTTATATGAACTTGAAGAACAACTGCCCAAAAAGGATTTTATCCGGGTCAGCAAGTCCTGTATTCTGAATCTGAATAAAATTGGCAGTCTTGCACCGGGACTGGGGGGACGGTTTGAAGCGCGGCTGAAAAATGGAGAAAAAGTCATTATTTCCAGACAGTATGTAACGGTGTTAAAAGAAGTACTGGGATTGCAGAGGTGAGAAAGATGAAGAATATAGCAGAGTTATTAAAAGGAACCATCCATTATTTTTTTATAATCACTGTTCTGGTGCTGGTTGTGACTGCCGGGTATATTTCTTTTTTCTGGGGAATAGATGCCCAGATAAGTGTTGCGGTACTGTGGCAGATACTGTTGGTATCGTTTTTAGGTTCCCTCAGTAATATTATATTTGCCACAAAAAAGAACCGGATGTTAGGCAGGCTGGAATTCTGGCTCCGCTGGGCTGGCTGTTATCTTTATGTGAATATGGTAGTGCTGGGATTTGGTTCTTTTTTTCAGTGGTTTGACCGTAACAGTCTGCCAATGGTCGTGGGAATGCTGATTGCCATAGGAATTGTTTTTCTGATTGTGGCAGTCGTGGTATTCCAGGTAGATAAAAAAACATCGGACGAGATTAATAGGATATTAAAACAAAGAGAAGAAAAAAATGGTACAGAAGAGGAGGAAGATATTTGATATTGCGGGTATTACTTCCGGGAATTTTTTTCACTAAGAACTATATACTATAAAAAAAGAATTGGAGGGAATAATGATGAAGTTTTATGTGTGTGGACAATGCGGCAATATCATTGAGTATGTAAAAGAGTCCGGTGTACCGGTTATGTGCTGTGGTTCCAAAATGAAGGAACTGGTGCCGGGAACTTCGGATGGTGCAGCAGAAAAACATGTTCCGGCAGTAACAGTGGAACAAAATCGTGTATTGGTGCAGATTGGGTCTGTAGAACACCCGATGACAGAGGAACACCATATTGAATGGATTGTAATGGAAACAGAGAAAGGATGTCAGAAAGTAAAACTGACACCGGAAGATCAGCCAAAGGCAGAATTTTTACTGACAGAAGGCGATAAGCTGCGGAATGTGTATGAATACTGTAACCTTCACGGACTTTGGAAGAAAGATATGTGTGAACAGTAACTTTAAGGTGATTGTGCGTAAAAAAAGAAGAGGGGAAAAAAGTTTATTGACATATGTCAATAATACAGGTATACTAGAGGTACAATAAAAGGAGAAAAACGATGCCAAGACCTTGTAAAAAACGGAAAATATGTGGAAGGCCGAAGTGCAGCAGATTTCGTCCGGAGCAGTTACAGTCCAAGGAAGTGATTGTGCTGTCTCTGGACGAATATGAATGTATCCGTCTGATGGATTATGAAGGACTGGAGCAGGGACAGTGTGCCGCCCAGATGGGGATAGCCAGAACAACAGTACAGGCTGTTTATAAAAGTGCCAGGGAAAAGCTGGCACGGGCACTGGTCCAGGCAGGAGAACTCAGAATAGAAGGTGGAGATGTTTTTTTCTGTGAAACGAAAGAAAACTGTCACAGAAGGCACTGCTGTGGAGTTCCGTACCGGGTTGAGGACGAAGGAGGTAATATTCAGATGAGAATTGCAGTTACATATGACAATGGAGAGGTATTTCAGCATTTTGGGCACACGGAACAGTTTAAGCTGTATGATGTGGAAAATAATACAGTCACAGCCAGCCGGATTGTGGATACCAATGGCAGCGGACATGGTGCGCTGGCTGGATTTCTGGCAGAACATAAGGTGGACGTGCTGATTTGTGGCGGCATTGGCGGTGGAGCCCAGATGGCACTGGCAGCAGCCGGAATTAAGTTATACGGCGGCGTGACAGGAAGTGCGGATGCAGCGGTAGAGGCACTGGTTCAGAACAGTTTAAACTATAATCCGGATGTAAAATGTGACCATCACGGACATGGGGATCATCATGGAACCTGCGGAGAACATGGCTGTGGAAACCATGGAGAAGAAGGACATAGCTGTGGTAGAAATTATTAATACATCGGTTTCTTAATAACTGGACTAAATACGCAGAAGATTTCTTTCAGAGTGCAATTCGAAAAACGTAGGCGTAGCGGGCTACGCTGAGGATTTTTGAATTTGTACTAGTACTGCTTGGTATTTTTACTGGAAAGATTGACTTTGCAAAGCTGTTTATTGCGTTGGATGGAAAGAACTATGAATCATTGGCAGCAGCAGAGGAAGCAGGTGCAGCATGTTTTAAGTATGGAGCATTTTTAGCAGGTCTGCTGGACTTCTTAATCATGGCGTTTATTGTGTTCCTGTTTGTTCGCTGGGTAAACAAGTTACGTAATGCGAACAAGGAACCGGAGGCACCAAAAGCACCTGCAACAAAAACCTGTCCGTTCTGTAAGTCAGAAATCAGTATTGAGGCAACCAGATGTCCTCATTGTACTTCTGAACTGGAAAAGTAAGGAAATGGTATAGCTCTGGTAATAAAATAAAAAGCATGGAATTGGTTGAAAAACCTGGTTCCATGCTTTTGTTTTATGAGGAATAAATTTTCCGGTAATCTCCTGGTGTCATACCTGTTTTTGATAAAAACTGCCGGTAAAAATGCACTTCGTTTGTATAGCCGCAGGAATAGGCAATCTGCTCTAACGGTATGTCTGTACAGAGAATCAGTTCTTTGGCATAGTCCACCCGCATATTGATAATATCCGCCTGGAATGGAATCCCAAACAGTGTTTTGTACAGGGACTGGAAATAAGAAGTACTGATTTTTAGCTGTTCGGCAAATTCGCCCGCAGAATACTTTTTATAGGGGGCGGCAGACAGCTCCAGCCGTATTTTCTGCAGCTTGTACTGATAAGGATTATAGTCTGGAACGGCATCGGAATGAAAGTCACTGCAGACATGCCGCAGTAATATCCGGAACAGGGAGTCTACATAGTATTCTTTTTCGTCCTGTTCAGAAAAATTATTTTCCCATAAAATCTGCTGGATATAAGTGGTCAGCAGTCTGGTGTTGCAGATAGGAAAGCTTTGGTGGAACATACCTTCCTCCAGAATTTCCATGTCTTCCGGCTGGCAGTGGAAATGGAGCCAGTCGTCAATGTATTCTCCATTTGGGTTTTTGTAGGAATATGGTGTGTTTGGACGGATGAGCAGGAAACTGTCTGGCCGGCATGTCTGTTGTCTGCCATTAATCGTAATTTCTGAGCAGGATTTGATAATAAGCAGTACATAATAAGGCAATCCGTTAGGACGTTGCATGACAAAATCGGAAGAATGTCTGGAAAAACAACCGCCTCTGATAACTGTAAACATAGGACTGCCTCCTTAAAAAGTAGAATAGGTTAGTAGATAACAGTATAAAACATAATCAGAAAAGCGTCAATACGGTAAATGAAAATAAACAAACGCACGATTCCAAAATATTTTTTTTATTAGCGGCAGGATATACTATGTTACGGTTTCCGGGAAAAAGATTTTATTGTGAACAGAAAAAGAAATTTACAAACCTACCAGTTGTATACTATAATAAGACAGTAACCAGTGTGCTGACACGTAACATGCAGAAAAGAAACAGTTACAAATTCTGATGATTCAGAGAGGAAAGATATATGAGAAGAGTTGGAATAGCGACAGACAGCCAGAGTGGTATTTTACCGGTGGAAGCAGAAAAACTAGGTATTAAAGTGCTTCCTATGCCGTTTTATTTTGGAGAAGAATGTTATTACGAAGAAGTGTCTATTACCAGGGAAGAGTTTTTCCAGCGTTTGACGGCAGGAGAAACGGTATCGACTTCTCAGCCATCGCCGGAAAACGTGACAGAGTTATGGAGGGAATGTCTGCAGGAATATGAAAGTCTGGTATATATTCCAATGAGCAGTGGTCTTTCCGGGTCCTGTCATACAGCAATGATGCTGGCAGGGGAGGAGGAATTTGCAGGCAGGGTATTTGTAGCAGATATTGGTCGTATTGCCACACCTCTTCACCGGTCCATCCTGGATGCCATGGAGCTGGCAGAGGAAGGTTACAGTGCGGAACAGATAAAAGAAATTCTGGAAGCAGACAAAGAAAACATGACTATTTATATTGCAGTGGAGACACTGGAATATTTAAAGAAAGGTGGCCGGATTACTGCCACAACTGCAGCACTGGGGACCCTGTTAAATATAAAACCGGTGCTTCGTCTGGGAGTCGGGATGCTGGATACTTACAAAAAATGCCGGGGCATGAAAAAAGCAAAGGCAGAAATGCTGGAAACAATGAAGCAGGAACTGGAAACAAGGTTCCGGACTGCAGTTGAACAAAATGAACTTTACCTGATGGCGGCTTCCAGTGCAGATGAAGAGACAACAAAGGCATGGGTGGAAGAAATCAAAGCATATTTTCCAGGAATGGAGGTAATGTGCGATAATCTTACCATGGGAGTTTCCTGTCATACAGGAGAGGGTGCGTTGGGGATTGGCTGTTCCTGCCGTCCCAAAAGATAAATCAAAAAGCTAAATGAGAGGAAATAAAGGATATGAATCGAATCGTGCTGATGTGCCTTAGAAATTTTTTTAAAGTTCCTCCGGCATATTTAAAACTTTGTCATTATGCAAAACATACGGAAAAATATCCGGAACTGGAAAAGTATCGTCATATTCAGTATATTTTTAAAACGGCAGTAAAATCTGGAAATGTAAATCTTAAGGTATATGGTGAGGAAAATATTCCAAAAGAAAATGGGTTTATGATATATTCCAACCATCAGGGAATGTTTGATATCCTGGCAATTCCGGCTACCTGTGAGCAGCCATTGGCAGCGGTATTAAAAAAAGAATTAAAAGATATACCTTTTCTGAAACAGGTGATTGCCTGTACAAAGTCGTTTCCGATGGACCGGGAGGATGTCAGGCAGTCGATGGAGGTAATTACAGCCACGGCAGAGGAAGTGAAGAAAGGCCGTAATTATCTGATTTTTCCAGAAGGTACCAGGAGCAAAAATGGGAATCAGATGATAGAATTTCATGCAGGGAGTTTTAAAATTGCCACAAAGGCAAAGTGCCCGATTGTACCAGTGGCATTGATTGACTGCTACAAAGTCTTTGATGAAAAAGGAAGTAAGCCGGTCAGTATGCAGATTCACTATCTGAAACCAATTCCGTATGATGAGTATAAAGAAATGAAGACGCCGGAACTGGCGGCTATGGTGCATGACAGGATAGAGGAATGCGTGAATGCAAATTCCCGGGAATAAAGAGAATAGGGAGTGTAGTTATGAGAACATTTGAGATTTTCACAGATTCGTCCTGTGATTTACCACAGGAATATGTGCAGCAGTTTAATCTGCATGTGATGCAGCTGGAGGTAATTGTAGACGACCAGCCACCGGTACTGAACCGGGATATTGAAGTAAAGAAGTGCTATGATTTATTAAGAAATGGTGCCAATATCAAAACATCTGCTGTGACACTGGGACATTTTGAAGAGCATATGAGAGCATGCCTGCAGGAAGGAAAGGATATTTTATATGTAGGATTTTCTTCCGGCTTGTCTGCAACCTATAATAATGGTGTCATGGTGATTAATGAATTGAAGGACGAGTTTCCGGAGAGAAAAATTCTGCATACAGATACGTTTGCAGCTACCGGAGGTCAGGGACTTCTGGTATATTATGCAGCGCAGCTTCGGGAAGAAGGCTGTTCCATGGAGGAAATTATAGAAAAGGTGGATGCTGTCAAAGATCATATCCACCATCAGATTACGGTGGAAAACCTGTTCTTTTTAAAGAGAGGTGGCAGAATCAGCGCAACAACAGCAATTGCCGGATCGGTGCTGCAGATTAAGCCGATTATCATTATGGACATGGCAGGAAAACTGCAGAGTGTTGGTAAGGTGAGGGGACGTAAAGCTTCTATTACGGAATTGTTCAGTAAGATGAAAGCATCTGCTGACTTGGAAGAATTTGGATATGTCGGGATTTCCCACAGCGACTGCATAGAGGAAGCAAAAGCACTGGCAGAACTGGTAGAACGGGAGTTTCATCCAAAGAAAATTATTTTTGGCGATATTGGTCCGGTGATTGGTGCGCACACTGGTCCGGGAGCAATGGCACTGACGTATTATGGCAGAGAATTAAAAGGAATTTAGTAAAAAACAGAAAGGACTTTTGCAAAAAAGCAAAGGTCTTTTTTGCATTCTCAAATTCATGCGATCTGCCGGAGTCTTCTAAGAAAGCAATGAATTAGTCGGTACTTCCTTGGAATATAGGGAAGGATAGCAGGAAAGAGAAGTATGGAAGGAAACGGTGAAAGGAAGAATCAGGATGGAACGGCTGCTTGGAATTATTTATATTCTGATGAATAAAGGAACTGTAACGGCAGGAGAACTGGCAGAGCGGTTTGAAGTTTCTGTAAGAACGATATACCGTGATATTGAGGCACTGAGTATGGCAGGAATTCCGGTGTACTGTAAAAAAGGAAAAAATGGCGGCATCAGCCTGACGGAGGAGTTTGTATTGAACAAGCTGCTTCTGACGAGGAAAGAGCAGCAGGAAATTCTTTCTGCGCTTGTTGGCTTTCAGGAAGCAGAAGTAGTGGAGGAGCAGGAGACCTTGAAAAAGCTTGGCGAGTTTTTTCAGGCAGAGCCGGTTCCCTGGGTAAATATTGACTTGTCGGATTGGAGTGGACTCAGGAAACAGATGTATGAGGATATAAAGAAAGCAATTCTGACCCGGCATGTAGTCAGTTTTGATTATTATGGACAGAACCGTCCGATGAGCCGCCGGACGGTGGAACCGGTGCAGCTTCAGTTTAAGGAATATACCTGGTATCTGCGGGCCTATTGCAGGGAACGTCAGGAGTTCCGGACGTTTAAATTATTCCGGATGCAGAGACTGGTGGTGTCGGAGGAGAGCTTTGTGCCAAAAAAGGAGCCAGAGGAAGAAGAGCAGCCACTTTTACTGGAATCAGCAGAAGCGGCTGCGGCAGGAAAGTTTCCGGTTACTCCCCTGATACTCTGGATTGATAAAAAAGAAGCTTACCGGATTTTTGACCGTTTTGATGAATCGGAACTGGAAGTTCTGGAAGATGGAAATTATCTTGTTCATTGTGCCTATCCGCTGGATGAGTGGGTATACAGCCTGATTCTATGGTTTGGACCATCGGCAAAGGTGCTGGAACCAGAGAGTGTCCGGGTGGAAGTGCAGAAGCGGATTCGAAAAATGCTGGGAAATTATGAGTAAAATTATAACTATGAAGGTACGGAATCGTTACGTAAAATTTTAAATATGACATACAGGTGTCAGTTTTTCTCTGGTAGGATATAGTCGGCAATGGGAAATCGGTTCGAAATGGAACGATATCTGGAACATATAACAGACAGGGAAATTCACCGATATCCCGGAGACAGAATCATCATAATGGGAGGAAATGGACATGGAAACAAACACAAAGGAAATGGACTGGTCAAAGGTAAAGATATGCCAGAGCTGCGGTATGCCGCTGTTACAGGAGGAACATATTTCAAAAAATGCAGACGGTACAAAGAATGACAAGTGGTGCTGCTACTGCTTTCAGGATGGTGAGCTTGGCGAGTGCACGCTGGAGGAAATGATTGATATTTGTGCGCCGATTGAAGTAAAGGATGGCAGATGTAAGACACTGGAAGAAGCAAAGGAACAGCTTGGAAAATTCCTTCCAACACTGGAACGCTGGAAGAAGTAAAGAAAAACAAATTCAGGAGGGGCGTATGTTAGAATTACCAGAAAGTTATACTATTGCAAATCAGATAAACGAGCATTTAAAAGGGAAAATTATCAGTTACATTGAGCTTCTGCATACGCCCCACAGGTTTGCCTGGGTGAAGTGTGGACAGGACGGTTTTGAAGAACTGCTGGAGGGTCAGACCATAGAAGCAGCCAGACATCAGGGCGGTATTTTGGAAATTGACACAGAGGACAGCATGCTTCTTCTTTCGGATGGGTCCTATCCGAAGTATTATGAGGATAAGAAAAAGTTCCCGAAGAATCACCAGCTGGCGGTTTATTTTGATGATGATACGGCGATGTTTGTGTCCATTCAGATGTATGGTTTTCTGATGGTATTCCCGAAGGGGCAATGTGAGGAAGGATATTATATTTCTTCCAGTACAAAGCCTGATCCACTGACAGAAGAGTTTTCTTATGAGTATTTCAAAAGCCTTTATCCGGCAAACGGAAAGAAACTCTCTGCTAAGGCATTTCTTGCCACGGAGCAGCGCATTCCGGGGCTGGGTAACGGTGTGCTGCAGGATATTTTGTGGGACGCGGGAATTAACCCGCGGTTTGATATGGCAAATGCCACGGAGGAGGATGTTCAGACACTGTATACTTCGGTACGGAAGATTCTGCGGGAAATGTGCGACGGTGGCGGAAGGAATACAGAGAAAACGCTGTTTGGGGAGAAAGGCGGTTATGTGACACAGCTGAGCAAAAATTCCCTGCATGAGCCATGTATGCGGTGCGGGTATGAAATCCACAAGGCGGCGTATATGGGTGGTACGGTGTACTTTTGCGAGCATTGCCAGAAGCGGGCGTGAGGATTTAGAGCAGGCTGGCAGAACAGGTGTGTGGAAATCGGGGCGAAGAAAAAAGCAGAATAGTATCAAGAAAAAATATAGTGTTTTTGGCTGTATATGGTCAGAAACGCTTTGTTTTTACTTGACAATACAACGAATAAGTTGTATTATGAGAGAGGAGAGATAGAAAGGAGGGACATGAATTTACACACTTATAAATCTTCTTCCGGTAGGGATTTGATAATGGAGTATATCGATTCATTAACAGAACCGGAACGGGTAGATGCCTTTTCCGTACTGGAATGTATGGAAAATGGAGAGTTAGAGAAAATAATATTTAAGCAGTGGGAAAAGAAAATCTATGAGGTCTATTTTCAAAAACATAACAGGATTTTTTATGTTACGGTAGAGGAAGAGGATATATATTTACTGCACGCATGCCGTAAACAAAAAAATCGGACAGAAAAGACGGATAAGAAAGTTGTAATTAGACGGGCAAAAGAGCTTGGAAAAATGTTGGGAAAAAGTTTTATTTAGTCTGGGAGGAGAGCAGAATGCCTTTTGAACAGTTAAATGTACAGGAAGAAATTAAAAAAAGAAAAAGTACCTCAAAAGAGTTTGAACAATTATGGGAAGATAGTCGTGAAGAATATCGCCTGATTGGAGAGATGATATGTATCAGGAAGAAAGAAAAAATGACGCAGAGCCAACTGGCAGAATTGACCGGGAGCAGGCAGCAGGTGATTTCGCGGATTGAGAAAAGAGAAAATAGTCCCTCTCTGCGGATATTTTGTAACATACTTCAGGCGTTAGGATATGAGTTGCAAATAGTAAAACGGCAGTGTTAAAATTTATGAGTGTACTTCCAATTTAAAGAGGATATAGGATACCTTATGTTAGGAAAATTAAATGGATTTAATTTTGAATTGAATGATAAGAACAAAATTAAACCTATTTAATTTTGTTGAAAGTCGTTAAAAAACATGATATGATAATAATAAAAAAGGTGAAGATATGGTAAAACGAGAAATGCGTGAATTTGGAGCGTATGACAGTGTGTTGGATAATTATCCAAAGTATGTAGTTTCCATGGATAAAATACCGATTTCCAGAGATGGGATTATTCATATGAACCTGATTGATTTTTGTTTAAAAGGAATTTAGATAACATGAATTGGTAAAAAAGTAGAAAAATATCAGCACAAAATTATGCTTGCATTTCGACTTCAAATATGATAAAGTACATTGCATATTCCAAAGAGAGGGAAATAACATGAAAGTATCTTGTGTAAACAGCTTAAGATTAAGACGCAGAGTAAGACGTAAGTTCTTGTAGTCCATGAAATTTTACCGCATGGCTGCAAGAGAGTACGTCTTGTTTTCGTGCGGTGCTGTTTATAAAGAAATCATAGCAGAACCGTAATAGATTTGGCATGGTGCCAGTTTGTTGCGGTTCTTTTTTTATTACCTGCTTACGCAGAAATGAGGAAGGAGAATGATTATGAAACAAACAATCTGTAACTATCTGACAAAACTGTTAGAAGGAACTACCAGTGACCAGATATGGGGGCTTCTGGAAACGCCACCGGATGACGCCATGGGGGATTTCGCCCTGCCCTGCTATACTTTTGCAAAGGTATTGCGGAAAAGTCCGAAGCTGATTGCAGAGGAACTGAAAACAAGCCTGGAGGCGGACAAAGAGGCGCTTGGAATTGCCAGGGTAGAAGCGGTGAATGGCTACTGCAATATGTTTCTTGACCGGGCAGCCTATGTAAAACAGTGTCTTACAGTGGTCAGCCAGGAAAACTGTGGCGTTAAGCACACAGGGAAGGGAAAGACAATCTGCATGGACTATTCTTCCCCAAACATCGCAAAGAATTTCCATGTGGGACATCTGCGGACCACAGTCATTGGAAATTCTCTGTACAAGATTTATGAGAAGCTGGGCTATCGGGTGGTACGAATCAATCATCTGGGGGACTGGGGTACCCAGTTTGGTAAACTGATTGTGGCGTACAAGCGGTGGAGCAGCAAGGAAGCGGTGGAAGAAAAGGGCATTGAGGAGCTGCTGCGGATTTATGTAAAGTTTAATAACGAGGCGGAGCAGGACAAGGATCTTTTGGAAGAAGCCCGGAGCTGGTTTGTGAAAATGGAGCAAAATAATGAAGAGGCACTGGATATCTGGAACTGGTTCAAAGAAATCAGCATGGTGGAGTTTGAACGGGTGTACCAGCTGTTAGGTATTTCCTTTGATTCTTACCTGGGAGAGAGTTTTTACCGTGACAAGGTTCCGGCACTGGTGGAGGAGTTAAAGGAAAAGAAGTTACTTGAGGAAAGTCAGGGGGCAAACATTATCAGTCTGGAGGAGTATGATATGCCGCCCTGTCTGATTACGAAGCGTGACGGTGGTTCTATTTATCATTCCAGGGACATTGCTGCAGTGCTGTACCGGAAGAAAACCTACGATTTTGAAAAATGCCTGTATGTGACCGGACTGGAGCAGACACTGCATTTTAAGCAGGTATTTACGGCAATTAAGGTAATGGGATATGAGTTTGCGGATTCCCTGGTACATGTGCCGTATGGTCTGGTAAGTCTGGCAGGGGCAAAGCTTTCTACCCGGTCCGGCAATATTATTTATGCGGAGGATATTTTGAAGGAGGCCATGGAACGGGCCATGGCGGCTATTCAGAGTAAAAATCCAGAATTGAAAAACAAAGAAGAAACGGCAAAGATGGTAGGAGTCGGGGCTGTAATTTTTCACGACCTTTTCAATCAGCGAATCAAAAATGTGGATTTTAACTGGGAGGATGTGCTGAGCTTTGAGGGAACAACGGGGCCTTATGTGCAGTATACTTATGCCCGGGCGAAAAGTATTTTGCGGAAGAGTGAAGAGGAAAAGAAGCAGAGCAGGGAAGAGGAGACAGGCGGTACAGCGAAAGAACAGTGGGCAGATGGGAAGAAAAAGAATTTGGAATATAATCTTTTGACCGAGGATACCAGCTATGCCCTTGTGAAAACACTGGCTGGCTACGAGGATGCGGTGTTGGGAGCAGTGGAACGGTATGAGCCTTCCGTTGTGGCCCGGTACATTATTTCTGTTGCCAGTGCGTTTAATAAATTTTACCATGAATGTCCGATTCTGAGTGCAGAGAAGGAAGAAAAACAGGCGCGGCTGGTGCTGGTGGAGGCGGTACAGAAGGTGTTAAAGGAAGCCTGTGGATTATTGGGAATGGAATGCCCGGAGGAAATGTAGAGTTTGTGCTCAAGGTGGATTGTTCAGAAAAGAAAAGTATGGTAAAATGTACAACAGGAAAACGAAAGGCAGGCTGACTTATGGCATACCAGAATTTTATTTTCTTTATGAAACCCTACAATGTGGAAGAACTCTCCCTCCAGACCGCCTGGATACTGGAGCAGATGACGCAGCAGAATTCCAGAAAAAAGCTGCCCGCTCTTTGGAAGATTACAGATAAAATGAACGGTGTGGGGCGTGCACCGGAAGCAGTGCAAAAAAGACGAAAGGCACGGAAAAAGTTATGGGGCGGCTTGTTTCTGGTCATGGGAGTGTTCCTCTTTGCACCGGGAATCATGCAGCCTCAGGAGCTGATGGGACCGCTGATTGCAGGAGTATTTTCTATGTTGCTTGGTGTCTTGTACCTGCGCAGGGATAGTAATAAACAGGATATTTTTGAGAAAAAAGCAAAAATGCTGCTGGAGCAGTTGAATACTGGCATGGAGAACCAAAAGCTGCGGATTCGGTTTTCTGATACAGAGCTTGTTTTAAGTGGCATTGAAACAGAGGAAAAGAAAATTGTTTATGAACATCTGGAATATACTTTTGAAACAAAAGATTTGTTTGCTCTGGTGTATGAAAATCAGGTATTGCTTTTACAGAAAGAGGAACTGATCTTAGGAAACCCAGAAGAACTTAGGAAAAAGTTCGAAGAAAAGACAGTATACGCTGTAAATGCAGAAACAGCAGAATAATGCAATAATTACAAAAAATCAGGAATCAGGAGAAGAAACAATGGCGAGATGGGATCCGTGGCATGGCTGCCACAAATATAGTGAAGGCTGTAAGTTCTGCTATACCCATAAAGGAGACGCAAAACGGGGAACTGACACAAACCAGATTACGAAAACGGACAAGTTTGACGCACCAGTCCGGAAGGACAAAAAAGGTGAATACAAAATGAAACCCGGACAGTTGGTGTATGTGTGTTTTTCCTCCGACTTTTTAATTGAGGAAGCAGATGAATGGCGAAAGGACTGCTGGCAGATGATAAAGGAACGCTCTGATTTAACGTTTTTGTTTTTGACAAAGAGGATAGAGCGTTTTCTGGATTGTATACCTGCGGACTGGGGCGATGGCTATGATAATGTGGTGGTGAGCTGCACGGTGGAGAATCAGGACCGGGCGGATTACCGTCTGAACATTTTTCGTGAGCTTCCGATAAAGCATAAGAATATTGTGTGCCAGCCTATGATAGAACGAATGGATATTTCGGCTTATCTGGACAATATCGACCTGGTTGTGGTCGGTGGGGAGTCGGATAAGAATGCAAGACCGCTTGATTATGACTGGGTGCTTGACATCCGGGAGCAATGCAGGGCAAAGAAGGTTTGCTTTGATTTTAGACAGTGTGGAACACATTTTGTGAAGGATGGGAAGAGTTATACGTTACAGGTGCGGGATTTGTGCAGTCAGGCAAGGAAAGCAGACATTAATTTGGGAAGGGCAGATTTTGAATAAAAAGGAGATGGGGTTTCCGTTTGTGGAGGACTGGAAAACTAAAAAATAACTACTTTGATAGGAGAAAAACAATGAGACGAAAAGACAGGGAAGTTACAGATATTAATGAAATTATGGGTATATTAAACCAGTGCAAAACGGCCAGTCTGGCGATGGTGGACCATGGTATGCCTTATGTAGTTCCGCTAAGCTATGGCTGTGAGTATAAAGACGAGAGTCTGGTGCTTTATTTTCATTGTGCCAAAGAGGGAAAGAAGCTGGAACTTTTAAAGAAAAATAATCAGGTCTGTTTTTCTGTTTTCTCAGAAGGAGAGCCGCTGCATGCAGAAATTCCCTGCAATTCCGGTTACTATTATTCCAGTGTAATTGGAAACGGAAGGGCAGAATTTGTGGAGGATTCCCAGGAAAAGTGCTATGCGCTGGGGCGGATGTTTGAACATCAGTCGGGCAGAAGGGTGGAATTTACAGAAGCACAGGCGGAGTCAGTGTGTGTTTTTAAAATTGTATCGAAGGAGTTTACCGGGAAACGGAAATTAAAGCAGTAGTACCAGGAGAGAGGACAAAAAAACATGGTAAGCCTGGTTTTGAGGGGTATCAGAGAAAAAAATCATACTGATACCCCAGGGAGTAAAAAAATTATAATTCACAGATCAGTTTTACTTTTAAAGGCTTTCTGGTTAAAAATTCTGCGTTTTTGTCCATCGTTGTTTTTGGATGCTGGTAGATGTCGATGTCTATTGTAACAGGTTCGTCAACGATATACAAATATCCTTTTTCTGTTCCATTATGACGAATTACACCATTATCATCATAGCCTAAGCTGTCTGGCTGATGGGAAAATGCTTCTGCAAGTTCTTTCCATTGTGTAATCGTACTATTTGTTCTTAATTCTGAAAAAATTTTATTCGAGCCATGATACCAGATTCCATCTGGTTGTAGTTCTATTTTCATATCATCCGCCTCCGTAATTTACATTCATTTGATATCAGCCCATCGTCTGCTCCAACTGCGCCTTCGCCTGCCGGATATTTGCAATCTGCTCCGGTGTTACCTTGTCCACCCGAAGTTTGGAAAGGGTCTTTTGAAGGGCATCCGCATCTTTTTTGAGCTGCTTTTTCTTTGACTTGTCCATGGTTTTTCCTTCGTCCTTCAGGAGCTGCTGGGATTTGGACCAGGTAGTCTGGGCTTCTCTGGAAACTTCCAGTGCTTCCACACGGAGAGCGTCAAGGCCTGCATATTCTGCTGCGTCCCGCATAGCCTGTTCTACTTCCATATCAGACATACGGTCGGAGGCTGTGATGGTAATGGACTGTTCCTTCATGGTGTCCAGGTCTTTGGCGGATACCTTTAAAATACCGTTGGCATCAATGTCGAAGGTCACTTCAATCTGCGGTACTCCGGCAGGAGCCTTGCGGATTCCCTTCAGACGGAAGTTACCAATCAGTTTGTTATCCGCTGCCATCGGACGCTCGCCCTGAAGGACGCGGATGTCAACGTTGCTCTGGTAAGGAGCAGCAGTGGAGAATACTTTGGCGTAGCGGGTCGGAATGGTAGTGTTGCGCTCAATGAGTCTGGTGGCAACGCCGCCCACGGTTTCGATGGAGAGACTCATCGGGGTAACATCTAAAAGCAACAGGTCCTTTCCGGTGCCCTTGGCAATCAGGGCATTTCCCTGCAAGGTACTGCCAAGAACGGCCGCACCTAAAGCCACGCATTCATCCGGGTTAATGTTCCGGGAAGGTTCTTTTCCTGTGAGCTGGCGTACCTTTGCCTGAACAGCCGGAATGCGGGTGGAGCCGCCTACCAGAAGAACCCGGGACAGTTCGTTTGTGGAAACTCCGGCATCAGACAGGGCCTGTTGCACCGGACCCACGGTACGGTTGATTAAGTCATGAACCAATTCCTCAAATTTGGCACGGGTCAGGTTCATGTCGAGGTGAACCGGTTCGCCCTTAATCTGGGTCAGGAACGGCAGGTTGATATTGGTGGTTTCTGCGGTGGAAAGCTCTTTTTTTGCTTTTTCTGCCGCTTCTTTGATACGGTAATAGGCGGTAATGTCCTTGGACAGGTCAATACGGTGCTGGCTTTTAAATTCCTGCACCATCCAGGTGGCAATTCGTGCGTCAAAATCGTCGCCGCCTAAGTGATTGTCACCGGCAGTTGCCAGAACTTCGATAACACCGTCTGCAATTTCAATGACAGAAACATCAAAAGTACCGCCGCCTAAGTCATAAACCATGAGCTTTTGGGCATCCCCATGGTCCAGACCGTAGGACAGGGCAGCACTGGTCGGTTCATTAATAATACGGAGGACATTTAACCCGGCAATTCGTCCGGCATCCTTGGTGGCCTGGCGCTGGGCTTCGTTAAAGTAAGCCGGAACGGTAATTACGGCATCGGTAACCGGTTCGCCGAGGAAGCTTTCCGCACTTTTCTTTAAGCCTGCAAGTACCATGGCACTGATGGTCTGGGGCTTGTATTCCTTTCCGTCAATCATTTTGTACCAGTCAGTACCCATATGGCGCTTGACAGAAGAAATGGTACGCTCGGCGTTAGTGGCAAGCTGGCGTCTGGCAACTTCTCCGACTAAGCGTTCGCCTGCTTTGGTGAAGGCAACGATACTTGGGGTGGTGCGCTGCCCCATTTCATTGGTAATAATGACAGGTTCGCCGTTTTCGACAACGGCAACACAGCTGTTGGTGGTTCCTAAATCGATTCCGATGACTTTGCTCATGATATGTTTTCTCCGTTCTTTGTGCAATCGGGCACATTTTTTTACTGTTCATTTTGACAAACAGCAGGTTTCTTTTATTTTATGGTGTAAAAAGTGCAATTTCAAGGGGTTTATAGTCTTTTAATAAAGAAACCAGAGATTGTTTATTTTTTTATGATAAGATGTGTGAAGAGAGAGAGGGCTGTAGGCTGACAGGAGTTAGACGTGTATGTAGCGGGCGAAAAGTGATGTGGGAACAACAGGAGGTACAGATGGAAAATTCATATAAATTTTTTGAAAATAAAGCATGCGCATATTATCCATGCCATGAGAAGACGGAGTGCATTAATTGTCTGTTTTGTTATTGTCCATTATATCATCTGGAACATTGTCCGGGAAACTATAAAAAGATTTCGTGGAAGGGTGTGGAAGTAAAATCATGTGAAGACTGTACCTTTCCCCATGAGCCGGAGAATTATGAGACTGTGATTAAGATATTATCCGGAACCATGGGGAAATAGCAGGGAAAAAGTATATTTTATGAATCAGGCCGGTAATGGCGTGGAACAGAACAAAATTTTAACCAGATCGTAAATGGACCGCTGGCTGCGTAATGGACGGACAAAACCGGTGGAGTAGACAAAAGATACAATATCTTTCGTTTCTTTTGGATTCCACACCCGCCTTGTAATATCTTCATATTCGCAGTGCTCTGAGTCTGCAATATAGCTCAGGTGTTTATTCAGTTCGGAAATAGTATTTTGCTGTTTTGGATTTCTCAGCGAAATAATAGCAATGCTGCATTTTTGATTCAGGCTTCGAATATGACGAATCAGTTCCCTGTATTTCTGGTCAAACGCAGATGGATTTGACTGAAAAAAGTCTAAATCGGCAGCACCCAGGTGCAATAAAACGAAGTCTGGTTTCAGGCTGACAACACAGGAGTCATAAACCTCCATGGCGTGGTTGATGGAAAGATTGGTAATGCTTCGGTTATATAAGTTGGAATTCAATTCAAAGGCCTGTTTTAATTCACAGAGTGGAATATCCTTATCCTCTGTACCACCAATAATAATAATGCCGTTGGACTCTGCCAGTTCATTTAGTGCCAGATATTTCTTGATTTCATGTTCAGACATTTCATATTCCTCCAATTTGCAGTGTGTTACGCTGGATTTCCGGTTAAGGCTGCGTTTTTATCCAGAGCTTTGTTCCTGAAATAGACAATAACGTTCAGGGATACAATAACCAGATTAATCAGATAAACTGCCAGAACATAATTAATCTGGTCAGTAACCAGCTTTGCGGTAATACCGGAAACGTAGCCAAAAATAATTAAAAGAATAAAGGGAAGGCTGGTTCCCTTGGTTGTTCTTGCTTTGTATGCCTTGATGACATTCAGTGGCCAGGACAGACCAAAACAAATTAACATGATTGTTTCAAACATAGAACCCATATGAAAAAATCTCCTTTGCTTTTTGTTGGACATAGGATAGCATGTACGGAACCAGAAGGCAATTTTAAGAAAATTATGAAATTTATTTTGAAAACAGATTTATTTTTTTTACTTTCAAAAGTCGTTTTGGAAAGAAATGAAATTGTATTTGATAGTTTCTTATGGTAGAATGTTGGGCAAATAGCGGAGAAGAGAGAAGTACCGTTATAGTACAGAGTGTGATAAACAGAGGGATAGTGTAGAAAATGAAGAGAAAAAAAGTAATGGCACAGCACAATATAACACTAAAAAGTATACAGAAGAATTTTTTTCGTGCTCAGCTGATTTTGATTGTTACGTTGGCGTTGTTTCTGGGAATTGCCGGAACACTGATTAATATACAGTTTGAAACGCAGAAACGGGATGAGAATCTTCAAAATGTCGCCCAGACGATTGCAGGTTCCCCGATATTGACAGGAAGACAGGAAGAGTATGGGGAAGATTTGACGGTATTAAAGGAATATCTGGATTCTTTGCAGGATTCCCTGGAGGATATTGATGTTATTTCGGTTGTCACTAACGAGAGTGTCCGGCTGTATCATACGAATCATGACTTGATTGGCACCGTTTATGATGGTACGATTCCGAAGTTTGGACATGGTGGGAAAGAATATTATGCAGCGGATGACAGCGGACCATCCGGCACGCAGAGAAGGGCATATGCTGCTGTTTACAATGTGGAGGGGGAGTATACCGGTTTTGTTATGGCCATCATGCTGAGAGAAAATATCCGGGAGGAAACCTTTCAGACCTTTTTTATTTTTTTCCTGATTACAATGGCGGCCATTTTAATGGAGCTTATGATTTCGTCAGAATTGTCCGGAAAAATTAAAGAGAGCCTGCTTGGTTATGAGCCGGATGTATTTTCTGCGATGTACCAGATTCGTGATAACATTCTGGAATCGCTGGATGAAGGAATCATTGCCATTGACAATGAGCAGACGATACAGTTTGCCAATCAGGCGGCAGCCGTAATGCTTTGTGGTGAACAGGGAAGGGAGGAAACTATCGTTGGAAAACCGTTAAAAAGTGTCTGCAATGTAGAACTGCTCCGGCATACTCTGGAAACAGGGGAGAAGGAATTTAACATCCAGGAACGCAGTATTGGCAAAGCAGATATCCTGATTGACAGGATTCCGATAAAAGAAGGGGGAACAGTGGCAGGTGCCGTAGGAATTCTGCATAACCGGACAGAGTATACAAAGCTGATGGAAGACCTGACAGGAACCCGTTATCTGGTGGATTCCATGCGTGCCAATAACCATGATTTTACGAATAAGCTGCATGTGATTCTTGGGCTGATTCAGATGGAAATGTATGAGGAGGCTACTTCTTATATAGAAAATATCAGCATGGTACAGCGGGCGACCATTAGTAAAATTATGAATACGGTAAATGAGCCTGCGGTGGCGGCTCTGTTGATTGGCAAGGTGGCAAGAGCCTCCGAGCTGAATGTGAAGTTTGTTCTACGGGAGGGATGTTATTATTCCAGTGGGGCGATGTCCTTGCCGGCAGAAGCGCTGGTAACCATTATTGGAAACCTGATTGACAATGGGTTTGATGCCATGAATGAACAGGACAATAGGAATGGGGAGCCAAAGGAGTTGCTGTTTGGTATTTATTCCCGTCCGGGAGCAGTGTTGATTACGGCAGACGATACCGGAGCCGGGATAGGACAGGAACATCTGGAGCATGTTTTTGAGAATGGGTATTCCACAAAGGGAGAAGGAAGAGGTACCGGATTGTATCAGGTGAAGACGCTGGTGGAGGGACTGGGCGGAACGATTCTGGTGGAGACCCAGGAGGGTATTGGAACATCGTTTTCTGTTAGTTTTACAGAGAACAAGCAGGGAGGTGACGAACGTGGGGATGAGTATGTACAAGGTATTGATTGTGGAAGATGATCCGATGGTGGCCATGATAAATGAGCAGTATATCAGTCGGAATAAAAATTTTACGGTGGTTGAAAAATGCAAGGATGGCAGGAGTGCTTTGGAGTTTTTGAAAAGCAATCCGGTGGATTTGATTATTCTGGATGTGTTCATGCCCTATGCAGACGGGTTTGAAACCCTGCGCCAGATTAGGAAAAACAAGATTCCGGTGGAGGCTATTATGGTAACAGCGGCAAATGACAAGGAGTCTTTAGAGGAAGCTCTTCATCTTGGAGTAGTGGATTATCTGGTGAAACCCTTTACCTTTGACCGGTTTCGGATGGCGCTGGATAAATTCATTGTCCAGATGGAGGCCCTGAAGGATCTGGAAACACTGAATCAAAAGAACATTGATTTTATTATTGATGCTTCACGGAAGAAAAGCGAGGATATTCACCCAAAGGGAATCCAGGAGAAAACATTGCAGCTAATTGTGGAGCATTTGAAGGAAGATAAATTGGTGTGGTTAACTGGCGATGCCATAGCGGAAAAGACGGGGCTGACCGGAGTTACTGTCCGGAGGTATATGAATTATCTTGCCGAGGCAGGAATGGTTACCGGTGAAATGAATTATGAAACAGGAGGACGTCCGTGTATGCTTTACAGAATTGCAGAAGAATGATTATTTTGTTGCAAAATACGGAAACTCAATAAATTTCATAAGTACTGACACTTTATATGGCTGGTTATGATAAAAACTGGAATCCGGTTGCGGCGAACATAGGGAAAGCTTTTCTTCTCTGTGTTCGGCACAACCGGACCACTGTAAATAATTAACTATTCTTCATAATAATCAGTTCTACCATATCCACGACCTTCTCACAGCCATCAAAGCATTTTTCCAGACGGTCATAAATATTTGTCCATACAAGAACGGCTACCGGATCTTTTTCTTCGGTATACAGGCGGCGTGTTGCCTCTAAGTACAGACGGTCGCCATCTTCCTCCAGCGTATTAACCTCGGTCACCTTTGACAGTAATGCTGTCGGCTTGCGGTAATTGTGCAGCTCACGGGATACTTCCATCAGGTCTGCACAGCAGCGGGTAATAAGCTTTGTAAATTCTTTGACATCCGGACGCAGTGCAGTAACATTGTACATATAAATTCTTAACAGTACATCTTCAATTAAATCGGTGACTTCGTCAATGGTGTGTGCCAGTTCTACAATATCTTCGCGCTCAATAGGCGGCAGGAATTCTTTCACCAGGCGTTCCATCATTTCATGCTTTACACCGTCTGCGGTATGCTCGATTTTATGCATTTCATCAAGTTGTGCTTTAATTTTGGAAGCATCAAAATTTTCAGAAATATTCTGTAAAAGCGCAGCTGCCTCATTTGCATAGGAAATTCCTTTTGCAAACGCATCAAAATAATAGTTGCTATCTTTTTTTGGCATGTTATATTCTCCTTTCATCTCTTAAAAGAGCCACATAAATAATTTTGCCATCAGAAATCCAATCAGACCGCATTCTGGGAAGGTAAGTACCCAGGTAAGCACCATTTCTTTTACCACTCCCCAGTTTACACTGGAAATACGGCGCGCCGCACCTACGCCCATGATAGCTACTGTTTTGGTATGGGTGGTAGAAACAGGAATACCTGTTACGGAGGACAACAGCAGACAGCCTGCTCCGGCTAAATCGGCAGAAAATCCCTGGTATTTTTCTAATTTAACCATATCCATACCGACTGCTTTGATAATGCGGTAACCGCCGATGGAGGTACCAAGTGCCATGACTGCACTGCAAAGAACCATTAACCAGATAGGAATCTGGAAATTGTTGACATCTGCCTGGCCGTTTACTAAAAAGATACCTAACATAAATACGCCCATGAACTTCTGACCATCCTGGGCTCCATGCATGAAGGCCATTGCTGCACCGCCGGCAATCTGGCTGCCCTTGAAAAAGGTCTGTGTCTTACGACGGTCCATGTTCCTGCAAATCCGTTCCACTGTTTTTACAGTAATCCATCCAAGACCAAAGCCCAGCACAGTAGACATTCCCAGACCGTAGACTACTTTGACCCATTCGCTGCCGTTGATACCGCCAAGACCGCCGTGAAGCGCAATTGCCGCACCGGAAATGCCGGCAATTAAAGCATGGCTTTCGCTTGTTGGAATTCCGAACCACCAGGCTGCGGTTGCCCAGGTGACTATCGCAAACAATGCCGCACACAATGCGACCAGCGCATCACCGGAATTTCCACCAAAATCAACCATTTTGTAAATGGTAGCTGCGACACTGGCATTCACCATGGTCATCACAAGAACTCCTAAGAAATTAAATACTGCCGCCATCAGAATGGCTGCCTTTGGAGAGATTGCCTTTGTTGATACACAGGTCGCAATGGCGTTTGGTGCATCGGTCCACCCGTTGACAAGAACTACGCCAAGGGTTAGTGCTACGGTAATAGCAAGTACAGGACTGGATACTAATTGGGAAAGAAATTCAGCCAATGAAATTGTCATAACGTCTCCTTTCTGTATGTAAAAATTATTTGGAAAATATAGTAGAAATATTTTTACATTTAATTATATATTATCTGATTCTTTTATAGGTGTCCACTTAGTTTCGGTAAAGAAAAGGAAAGGGGGAGAATAACTTTTATCTTTTTTAAAAAAACTATTGACATTTGTACATAAACTGTGTATATATAATATATACAGTTTATAAACGGTTGATACACAGTAACGATATAAAGTATACACAGTCAGGTACTTATCATAAAAAAACAGAAGTATCTGATGATAATTCAGAAAGGAAGGGTAAGGATGGGAGTAAAAGTAGAGCAGTATAAAAAGAAACGGGATGGTTTTACCCTTGGAGAAATAAATTTTGACCTGCCGGAGGGGTACATTCTTGGCGTGGTTGGCCGTAATGGTTCCGGTAAGAGTACCTTGTTTCAGACGATGTTATTTGGAGAGTGTCTGGATGGTGGAAGCATTTGTATTAATGGAAAGAAAGCGGGAAGAGATGGTGAGGAACGGCAGGAATACCGGCGCCAGTGTGCGTTTGTCATGGAAGATTGTCCGTTCAATGAAACGCTGAATGCAAAGGACATCGGAGCGGTATATGGACCGTTGTACCGGGAGTTTGATGAAAAACGGTATGAGGAACTGCTGAAACGGCTGGAAATTCCGGAAAACAAGAAGGTGAAAAAATTATCCGCCGGAATGAAGCTGAAGCTGCAGATGGCATTTGCCTTCAGCTATGATTCCAACGTATTGTTTCTGGATGAACCAACAGCGTCCCTGGACAGTTTTGCCAGAAAAGACTTGTATGAACTGATGGGAGAGTATATGGAATCCGGAAAACGCAACATTATCTGGACGACCCATTTAACGGAGGAGCTGGACCGGATGGCAGATTATCTGCTTTTTCTGGAAAAGGGAAGTCAGACGTTCTTTGAAGAAAAGGATGCCCTGCTTTCCAGATACCGTGTGGTAAAAGGCAGCAAAAACCAGCTGGACTATATGAAAAGCCAGCTGATTGGAAGAATTGACCGGGAGAATTACAGCGAAGGGCTGGTGCTGGCGGAGAATGGACCATTCCGGCTGGCGGATAAGGTAGAAACGCCGGATATTGAACAGCTGTTGTGCTATTTATATGGAGATAAGAAAAACATTTCAAAGTATGCCAATGTGCAGCGGGGATAAGACAACTCCCATCAGCGCAGAGGTTTAAAATCAGGTGGCTGGAGGGTTGTGGACAGCCGGAACAGGAGGAACGATATGGATTGGACAGATAAACTGGAACAAAACAGAAAAAATAAAAAGAATCTTAGAAAAATGGCGGGCAGAATGCTCTGGGCGGATGTAAGGGATGTGATATGCAGTTGGAAATGTCTGCTGCTGGTGTTTCTGTATCTGGGATTTTTACTGCTTCCGTATTTGAAAAAAGTGGATACGGTAAATATAGGAGCGTATTATTATATGACCATGTGGTTACTGATGCTGGTGGAGGCGCGTGTAGAAAAGCAGTTTCATTTCCTGCCGCTGTCCACGAAGGATATTGTATATTATCTGGTATACCGGACCAATCTGCTGACAGCATGGATTATGGTAATTTCCCTGGCAACCGGACTTTTATTGCAGGCATTCGGTGTTGAAATTTTCCTGGAGCGTGGGATTATTATGACAACATTTTTACTGGTAACGCTGGAAGGAATGTTTCTTGCGACACTGTGTGGTTACTGTAAGCCGGAAAAAGTCAGTCTCATGGAATCCGGGCTTCCGAGAGCCAGAAAAATCCGTTTTGCCATTTATGGGGTATATTGTGTTGTTCTGCTGCTTGTCGGAATAGTTGTTGCAATGTTTATGGATTATAATGAGAATGTTGGAACGAAAATGATGGTTGTGTTAGGTGCGTATGCAGTAATGTTTATTTTCCGGGCGGATGTCATGCGCTGGGTAAAAATTGAGGAATATACGAAGGTGCACCGCAGAAGCATATATGGCAATCTGGACCAGAGAACAACGCTGTTTACACCGGAGGAGTAACTCTGTAATCCGTCAGAAGAAGGAAGACAGCATGTGAAAGAGAGGTAATAAATGAAAATTTTTATATCAGAACATAGTAATGCGGCAATTTATGAGCAGATAGAACAGCAGATAAAGGACGCGATTTTACGGCAGGAAATAAAACCGGAGGAGGCACTGCCCTCCATCCGGGGTCTGGCGAAGGATTTACAGATTAGTGTCATTACGACCAAACGGGCGTATGAGGAACTGGAGGCGCAGGGACTGGTTTATTCCGTGCCGGGTCGTGGGTTTTTTGTCTGCAACCGGAAGCTGGAAATGTTAAAGGAGAAAAAAATCCAGGACCTGGAGAAGCGGATGAGCGAGTTAATCCGGGACTGCAAGGCAGCAGAGCTTTCCAAAGAGGACATTGTGGATATGTTGGAGCTGCTGTATGAGGAAACATAATATGTAAGGAAATTAGTACCATGCATCCAAAAACTTATGATATAAAGGAACCGCCGGAAGGTAAGCACGGCAGAAATGAGGCAAAATGGAAGAAGCATTATTAAAGGTAAATGGAATCAGTAAAAAATATCATTCTTTTGCATTAAATGAGGTTACCTTTTCTTTGGAGCCGGGATATATTCTTGGACTGACCGGGAGAAATGGTGCGGGTAAAACAACATTAATAAAACAGCTGCTGCATCCGGAAACCGCAGCCAGCGGCAGCGTCACGATTGCGGGGATAGACGCAGGGAAACATCCGGTACAGGCGAAGCAGGAAATGGGTGTACTAATGGAGGAAATGCCATTTCTGGAGGACTGGTCACTGGAGAAGAACGGAAAACTGCTGGGCGCGTATTATGAAAAATTTTCCCAGGAGGCGTTTGAAAAGTATTTAAGAAAGTTTGAACTGGGAAAAGGAACCACCTACCGGAATCTGTCCAGAGGTATGCGGATGAAATTCCAATTGGCATTTGCTCTGGCTTACAAGCCAAAGCTTTTGCTGATGGATGAAGCAACCGGTGGACTGGATGTGGTATTCCGCAAGGAATTTTACTACCTGCTGCAGGAAGCAGTGGAACAGGAAATGGTCTCTGTGATTATTTCCACCCATGTAACCGAGGACCTGGATAAAGTGGCAGATTATGTGGCGTTCATGGAAGGCGGACGGATGAAGTTTTTTGAATCGAAGGAAGAACTTTATGAGAAGTACCAGAATTATATGCGCCGTCTGCATGGAGAGGCAGCAGGGCATGGTACGGTGCGGCTGGAAGATGTCATATACCATTATGATAAACTGGTGGAAGGAAAGGAGCGGCAGAAGGATGAATGTTATAAAGCAGACAGATAGAGAATACAAAACACCGGAGGAAGCCTTTGACCGTGTGATGGTATCCGGGGGATACCGGATGTTTTTACTGGTAGTAATGTTTTTTATGGTAGGGGTGGAACTGTTTGTTGGGTTAATGCCAGTAGAGGGCTGTATTGGCGTTGCGATTTTTGCAGCGAGTCTGTTAGTCGGGCTGGTGGCAGGTCCACTGTTCTGGGAGACAAATGCAAATTACAAGGCAGCCCGGAGAATCCGCCGGGCAGTATACTTTCCGATACGGAAATCTGCATTTCTGCTCAGTAAGATAAAAATTATGGGTGAATATGTGGCGGTCCGCTGGGTAATTGCCCTGGTGGTGCAGCTGGCAGGGGCTCCGTTGTTTGGAGCAGGAAATATTCTGCTGTATCAGGGAGTGCTTCTGGCAGCGGCAGTAGTAAATATATTGTTTTATTGTTTCATTGGAACAGTTGGAGCCGGATTGGGAGAATAGAAGGAGAAGAATATGATTTATCTGATTTTAATGCTGGCGGCAGGAATTGTGGGTTCGGCAGTGAAATAAAAGTATTACGGGAGAATAACACAAAAATAAATGATTCGGGAGAAGTCCAGGAGATGACAAGAGAATAAAAAAGAACACCAGAAGGAGTCGGAAAACCGTTCTTTTCCGACTCCTTCTGGTGTCTGCGTATACGGTAAGAGAATTTTATAAATATCCTCCGTCCAGACCAATAATCTGTCCGGTAAGATAGTCCGGTCCTTCTGCCAGCTGGAGTGCCAGCTGTGCCACTTCTTCGGCTGTGCCGAAGCGTCCGGCCGGAATTTCCTCTGCCAGGGCAGCACGTTCTTCTTCGGAAAAACAGTGGTTCATTTCAGTATCAATGACACCGCAGGCAATGGCGTTGACGGTAATACCGCTGGGAGCCAGCTCTTTTGCAAGTGCTTTTGTAAAAGCGTTCATTCCCCCTTTGGTGGCAGAGTAGGCTACTTCACAGGAGGCACCACTGGTTCCCCACATGGAGGAGATATTGATAATGCGCCCTTTATGCTCTTTCAGCATCAGAGGAATCGCCTGGGAAGAACAGTAAAACACGGAGGACAGGTTCGTATCCAGTATAGTCTGCCAGTCCTCTGCGGTCATGTCAGTAAGCAGACCGACATAAGAAATCCCGGCATTGTTCACAAGAACATCCAGAGTGCCGGATTCTTTTGCAATGGTTTCAAACATCCGGCGGACAAAGGAGGCATCACCGACATTTCCAATAAAAGAGCGGCTTCGGACACCACAGGCGAGAATCTCTTCCTCTAAATCAGAAAGTGCCTCGATGCTTCTGACACAGTTTACAATAACATCATATCCATTTTTTGCAAAGGCAAGGGCAATGGCACGTCCAATACCACGGGCGGAGCCGGTAACAAGAACTGTTTTTCGTTTCATGGGAAAATCCTTTCTTTTTTTCACATTGTACCATATTTTCTCTGGCAAAGGGCGCAGATTCGCAAATCAAAGATTTGCTACATTCCTCTCCGCCCTTTGCGGACATTGTACCATATTTTTCGGAAAATCCCAATAAAAATAAAAGTGTATTTCCTTCTTTTTATAGTAGTAATTTTTTTGACTTTCGGTTATTATGGAGGTAGTAAAAAAATACAGAGGTGAAACAGGTGGGTAAAAAATCATCCGTGAAAAAAACAATAATCACAGCCGGAGGTGTCATTCTGGTGCTTCTGACCATGACGGTACTTATTCCGGTGCTCAATGAGCTGACCGAAATCGAAGTGGGATACAACGAATCCATGGAAGTGTTTCAGACGCCCCATCCGGAAAAACCGCAGGAGCAGCTGGTGACAGTGCTTTATGTAATGGAGGAAGACTCTAAAAAAATCAATGCCATTTATATAGAAGTATTCCATACAAAAAGCCAGGAAGTTTCCTATCTGCAGATACCGGTGGATACCAGGGTGACGTTGTCGGAGGAATTATATAAAAGTTTACAGGCGTATGCTCCGGAGCTTCCGCAATATCTGAAACTTTCCAATATGGCAGAGAGTTTTTCCAGGGAATATGGATTGAAGGGCTGCAACCGGATAGTGTCAGAACTGCTTGGAATTTCCATGGAGCATTATGTAAGGACAGATACCGATGCGCTGGAAAACTGGTGGAAAATTCTTAAGAAGGAGAAGACAGCCAGGGGATTTTTTGAAGAATATACGGTATGGCTGGAGGAAACTTCTGCGGATATGTCTCCGGAAACACGCTGGATGTATTTTGAAAGCTGGCAGAATGTTCAGCAGATTATGGTGGAACAGGCCCCTGGAACCCAGGAAAAAGATGGTTTTCTGCTTTCCGGGAAACGTTCCAGGGAACGGCTGCAGGAGTTGATGGCAGGAAAAAGCATAAGTGGTA
Organism: Lachnospiraceae bacterium; assembly: GCA_017938285.1. Classification (GTDB taxonomy): domain Bacteria; phylum Bacillota; class Clostridia; order Lachnospirales; family Lachnospiraceae; genus SIG299. The sequence continues at coordinate 1,874 of JAGBBW010000094.1, read as the reverse complement.
ATTAATAAAGGAAAATGCGGAAGAAGACAGGGCTGCGAAAAAAAATAAAACATAGGGAAAAGGAATAAAAAATGATGGAAAAGAAAGCAAACAAACGATTCTGGATGGCAGGGGCTGTGGTTCTGGGAGGCTCCCTGCTGTTCTGTTCAGGAATGACGGTAGGGGCAGCAACCAGTGAACCAGGTTCTGCTGGTGATCCGCTGATCACCCGGAGCTATCTGGAAGAACAGTTAAAAGGCGCCACAGGCGGCTATGAATGCATTACCATGAAAAAGGGAGATACCCTGGAAGTTGCCCAGGGTGCACAGCTGATTGTTTATACAGGCAGTGCCACTGTGACAGGAAATCTGATTGATCTTACATCCGGAAGTCTGGCAAATGCAGGAACGAAGGTGCAGAAGTATCATTCATATCTGGCTCCGGCCGACGGAAGCGGCTTTACAGCGGCGGCAACCTGTGTTATCTTTTTATCTGGTGAAAAACAATAGAAAGAGAGAAAATTGCAGTAATGAGAAAACAGGATATTGGACTTTGGAAGGATATTTTTTATATCCTTGCCGGAACTTTTCTGATGGCACTTGGAATCAACCTCGCTTTTGACCCCATGGGGCTGGTCTGTGGCGGTGTTACGGGTCTTGCCATTGTAATCAAGCATGTGACCGGCATGTTGTGGGAAGGAGGGTTCCCGGTCTGGCTGACAAATCTGTTGTTTAACGGTCCGTTGTTTCTGATGGCACTGGTAAAGAAAGGAAGAAAGTATATTGTCAAGACGATGTTTGCCACGGTTATGCTGTCGGTATGGATTCTCATTCTGCCGATTTACCAGATGTTTGATGATTATGTGCCGGCAATGCTGTTTGGTGGTGTCATGAGCGGGGCGGGTATTGGTCTTGTACTTGCCAGAATGGCGACTACGGGCGGAACAGACCTTTTAAGTGCATTGATTCATGAAAAAATGAAACATGTTTCCATTCCACAGCTCCTTGCGGTGATTGATGGTACTATTGTGGTACTCGGTGCGCTGGTGTTTGGCGTGGATAATGCCATGTACGCTGTATGTGTGGTGTATCTTTGTTCCAAAATTTCGGATGGCATACTGCAGGGTGTCAAATTTGCCAAAATGGCCCATATCATTTCTGACAAGGCAGAAGAAATCGCAGAAGTGGTGTTAAAGGATGTGGACCGTGGCGCCACCGGTGTAAATGTACAGGGAATGTATTCCAGAGAAGAGAAAAAAATGCTGATCTGCGTGGTAACCAAGAAAGAAATTGTCCAGTTGATCGATATTGTTCACAAAATTGACCCATCAGCTTTCGTCATTGTGAATGATGTCCGGGAAGTAATGGGCGAAGGTTTTATTGAAATTAGACAGTAAAAGTACAAAAAAACATAAAAAAACAGGCAAAACAACCAAAATCGAAACGATTTATACAAATTGAACAAATAAACAAAACAGATTTTGGTTATTTAAGATATGGCTTTTTTTTTTGATTTGTAGTATGATATAACCATGTTAAGAAAAAACCAGAAAATCTGGTTCATATTTTGTAAGACACTATTGAAAAAGTTGATAACTATATTAGGAGGAATGAACAAATGGCAAGTTTATCTTTAAAGCATATTAATAAGACATATCCTAATGGATTTGTAGCTGTTAAGGATTTCAATCTTGAAATCGCAGATAAGGAATTCATCATCTTCGTAGGTCCATCCGGTTGTGGTAAGTCTACTACACTCCGTATGATCGCTGGTCTGGAAGAAATTACATCCGGTGAGCTTTACATTGGCGACAAGCTGATGAACGACGTTGAGCCAAAGGACAGAGATATCGCGATGGTATTCCAGAACTACGCTCTGTATCCTCATATGTCTGT
>JAGBBW010000093.1 GCA_017938285.1 Lachnospiraceae bacterium | reverse complement strand
CTTTTTGTTGTATAATGGGTTTGACGTACAGAACACCTCTTTCGTTGGAATTTGTCTGCAAACTTATTATACAACAAAAGGTGGTCTGTGCGTTATTTTTTATTTAAAAAGTTGTAAACTGGTGTCATTTATAGAAAAGTATATAAAAATAAGGCGTACTGGAATCATACCACAATGAGTGATAGATTTCGATACGCCTTATTTTGAATCACTTACAGACCATTGCGAAACCGAGTAGTGTTCTATCTATATCGTTGTAAAATACCATCTTCCAGCAAGGTGGTATTTTTCTTTCTAACGTTCTACAAAATAAAATAAGTTGTAAAGCTCTGTAATAGTCTACATATCCCTATTTTACCACATCTTATTTTTTGGTCAAGCCCCAAAACTCTGTATAACTCTGTGTAAGTTGTCGTAAGACTGTCGTGCAATCGTCGTAAGTCTCTACTACTTTTCTCACAGCTATAAATTAAAAATCAAAACCAAGCAAATTATCTTTTTCCGATAAAATTATAGCATGATTCTTAACAACATAATCAATGCACTCATCATACCCACCGAGTTGATATTTATTAAGCGCTATAATCACTTGCTTATCTGTTTCTACTGCAATCTCACTAATTGCCGTTAACATACCGACTATTTGTCTCGGGTCAATGCCATTATAACACGCTGAATCTTGTAATAAAAATTCAATCTCAGAATTATACTTGCATATAAGATAATCCATCAAAATCTTTTTTACCTCACCAACTCCTTCTCCGGTATCTCCCTTGATACTAAATTCAAATTTTACTGGTCTTTGAGTCAAATGTTTCTTCCCTACCTCAATATCAAAATAAGAATCCACCTCTTCATCATAAATGTCCTGAATCAGACCATAAATAAAATCTCTATATTCACTAACGAGCGTATCATAGGCTTTTCTACTTAGATTTGCTTTTCCAAAACACTCGGTCAAGTTATCCGACTCACTTGTAATAATATCATTTGTCTCTTTCACTTGGGACAATTTACCTTGTTTAAATGTTAATTCTTGCAAGTCAGAATTGTATTTTCCATACAATTCTATAGACTCTTGATACACTTCATTCGTGGCAATAACCTTTCCAAGCGCATCTACCTTTTTTGATAACTCATCAAGTTTTCCTCTTAGAGATTCCATCTCTTTTACTAGTGTTTCCTTTCTTTCTCCGAGAAATAATTTCCTTTCTTCATACACTTTACGATGAAATTCTTCCACTTCCGCCAAATTCCGCTTAACCATCTCTGGAATTTCCTGCTTAACTTTTTCAAATATCAACAATAAATGCTCGCTTGTTATGTCATTTTTCTGAGAACTCTCGATAAATTCTATCAGGCGTTCACACTCCAATCTCTTTGCTTCGTATTCACGTTTTAACGCTTTTAATTTTTTACCTTTTTCAGCATATTCTTCAACAACATTCTGCTGAATTCCAGCCACCTCTATATCCTTAATTTTTTCTGAAACTCTCTGTATTTCATTCTGAAGCCTTGAAACCTCTTTATCAATATAATAGATTTCTTTAACTATCTCTGTTTCATCCCAATTTCCATAAAAAGAAATTAGTTCTTTTCTTTGTGTCTTTAAGTCCTTGATTCTGTCCTGTGAAGCATATATCTTTTCCACATCATCAATCATATCAAGCAAGCCCAAAAGTTTCAAGCAAGACACCACGTCTCCTTTGTCCGCATTTTTTCTCATGCTAATTTCCGTATACTTTTTTGCCAATAATATTTGCTTGCTATATAGTGCACGTTTTATTCCAAAAAAAGTTCTATAATCAGTCAGTGTATACATGGTATTTCCAATCATAATACCTTTATTGTCACCAAGTATCCTTGTTACAACATACTCCTGTGAATTGAACAACACTATGGCACGCAAAACATATCCATGTAAATCTTCTTTAACTATTTGCGAATCCTCATTTGCACCCAAAATATAGTCTAAAAGCTTTAATAATAATGTTTTTCCCAAACTATTAATCGTAGCCTTTTTGTTCTGCGGTTCTTGAATATCTCCATACACAAACGAAACCCCTGTTTTTTTGAAATCAATATCCCTAATAACATTTCCAAGAGGGTCAATTATTTTAAGATTCAAAATTTTCATTATACACTTCCCCCTTTTCGTTATAATCAATCATTCTCGAAATGTACATAAACTCAAGCACGTAAATATATTTCTGATAGGTTGGTACAGAATTAATTTTCCGGTTTTTTATGTATACGGACTCAAACCGGTTCCACAATTTATCAATTGTCATATGCTGATTTCCCAATATATCCAGCAACAATGCACTGATTCCAATTAAACTCTCAGACAAAGTTACGTATTTATCCGGTAATACCATAGCAACCACCTATTCTTTCTCAAAAATATCACACTTATCAAAAATGTACACTACTAAAAACTCTGCACTTGTTTCATTATCTACATATTCTGCACACTCAACAACTTCTTCTATCAATTTTCGATATAATTCTACTCCCGAAAGGTCCTTTGACAAATCGTCGTACTTACTTACTATAAATTCCTTGACTCTTTCAAATTTATTCTCGAACAATAAATCTTGATTTATACTTTTAACGGCATTTTCAACCACATCTAAATTGCTGATAATAGTCTCTATTTCATCTCGACAATCATCTAGCTTGTTAATCGATATTTTCTTAACAGACGATACTCGATTATAGTCTTTTGAGCCATTCTTATTCATTAGTTTATCAAGTAATTTACTACCTAAATTTGTAGAAATTTTCAAAATCAAGTCCGTCATAGCTTCTTCGGAAACTGCATTATAATTTACCATGCTATTTACTTTTAATCTTCCGTCTATTTTATCTAGCACATTAACATCTGCAATTTCACTTAGAATATCAAATATATACGAAACATTAACCACCTTATGTTTGAAATCTATATTATATTCTTCTTTTAATCTTGCTACTTCTTTATCAAAATACCTTTCGCTGTCTTCCGGTAAATGATTATCAAATGTATTTACTAAAAATACGAATTCCTTAACTTCTCCGCCCCATAAACCCTTTTTGTAAACACGTTCTAACAAACCTCCTAAATCCTCGGAAAACTTGTCTTGCATGTCATGCTTTAACGATTTTTTGTCTCTCGCTGGTGCATAAATTTGATAGAATAACGCATCTTCAACTACCCAACCATCGTTTTTTTGGTCACCACCATATGCATCTGGCATTTCGTATGTTTTCTTTTTATACGTATTATATTCTTTAAGCACAATCCCAATAGCTTTTTGAAAATTCATCCCCGTTCTTCCCTGAAGAAAATCTGTTATTGAATTTATATAATCGTATCTGTCCATTTTCTCCTCCTATGTAAACGAGCCATAAGTAACGCATTTTAATTATAACCTATTATTTCCTCAAAAACAATCTAAAATCAACATGATTTTCACTTTCAAAAAAAGAAAACAATGACTTATTTTTTCTGTTCTGGATATGACTGCAAAAACTCTTTTATCAAACACACTTCTCCATAATTTAAAGATTGTATATATCCGCTCATAAATTTCCTATATCGTCCATCCCAACTAAAATTCTCATGATATATCAATTCTTCCTTTTTAGTCCTCTTTAAATATTTGTTAAAGTGAGCAAGTTTCTGTTGCTCTTTTAACCCTTCCCCCTTTTTATCTAAGAACTCAGAAAAACCAAGCGCAAAACTCTCATATGATAATCCCTTTTCACGAATCATTTGTTTTAGCTCCTTTCTCAATTCTTCATGAGCCATGCACATAACGTAGGATGTGTCTATATTAATTCTTTCTTTTTTTCTCTCTTTGCGGTGGCTCTAACCCTTGTTTTTTTGCACATTCCCTAATTACCTTAACTTTATTATCTTTACTAGTAAAATTTCTTTTGTTTGCTAACATATTCATGTCTCCTTTGCTATTTTAATCAGCAAAGAAACATTACTGTCTGTCGTAACAAAAAAAATTTGGTCACAAAGGCTACGTCGATACAAATCGACAAGAAATTCTATAAACGTAAAATCAAAAAAATATATGCAAAAAATTTTTTTATCTCAAAAAAAAGAAGGTCTGCAATTATTTGCCAACGTATAGCGGAAAGTTGAGACAATTAGCGAACAAGTCGAACGAACTTATATCCGTTACCATAGTTTTTACAAAAGGAGCAACGTTGTTTCAAACTGAAATCGACACAAAATATTGATACAGTTCCAAGCAAAGATTTGCATAAAGAAAAGGCCGCAATACAGAGCTTGTTGTCATGTACTGCGACCTTTATTTTATTGTTTAATTAGTCTTGATGTGCTGATTACTTGAGACTTACTAAGTCCTCATAATACTTTAAGGTGTCCCATGTTTCAATATGGGCTGGTTTATAACCGTGTGCCTCTTTGTAAAAGTTTACCATAGCAGGTCCCCATTCGCCAACGTAGCTGGACTCATATACGGCAATTGCTTCTTCAATAGTTGCCATTCGACCATAGCAAACTCCCCAAGGGTCTGTTTCACCAGTAGTAACGTTAGTGATGGTCATAAGATAAGCTGTTTCACCAAACGGTTCCCAATTATAGGATAAAAGACCCTCTAAGTCTGCATAAGCTGTCTGTGTCTTTGTTGGGTAACCATAGACTGTCTCAAAGTAGCATAAGCCGTAACCTTCTACTTCAACTGGTTGATATTCATTATCACTATAAATGTCGCGAATAGCTTCACGATATTCTTCTGGAAGCTCGTCAACTGCGTATTCACCAATTTCATCATAAGTTTCTTTACTGTAGCCAATGTAGCCAATTACCACTTCGCCTTCATTCATTAGTTCCACTTCTACTTCAGCAGAGTTGCACTTGTTGATGATGTCAAAGCTCTCTGTCTGTCCTACCTTGTAGAGGGAGGCATCTAAACCTGCTACGTATGCTTCACGTTCCTTATATGTTGTTAAGCTGTGAAGTTCTCTTAATACAGTCTTCCAGTCATTTGTTTCAGCCTTAGGAGCTTCTGTTGGTACAGGTATAGCTGTTGGTTCTGGCGTTGGTGTACTCGTTGCGGTTGGTTCTGGAGCATTTGTTGCTGTAGGCTCAACAGTTGGCGCCACTGTAACTTCTGCTTCTTTAGTTGGTTCTACAGTTGGTGCTGTAGTAGCTTCTACCTCTTTAGTTGGCTCAACCGTAGGTGCCGGGGTGTTACTTGTCTGTGCTGCACCACAAGCAGTTAAAGCAACTGCAAAAAACGCTACAACAGCAAGTGTAATAATTTTCTTTTTCATAAGTCCTCCTCAATAATTTTGTTTCATGTTGCACATCATAACACATATAATAACATATTAAATGTTTTATATCAACATTAAAATAGAGTTATCAATAATAACAAGGATGTGGTGCAATGAATGACCCTAAGTTGTTTATACGCAAAAAAGGAGAGGATGGAACTAAAACGTTTTCCATTCGTATCAAACAAGAAACCGTAAATAGGATTGACGAATTAGCCAAAAAGACTGACCGAAGCAGAAATGAACTAATAGGCATGCTTCTTGACTTTGGCTTAGACCATTGCGAAACCGAATAACGCTATTTATCTAATTATCATAAAAATACCATCTTAAGTCAAGGTGGTATTTTTCTTTCTAACGTTCTACAAAATAAAAGAAGTAGCCAAACTTATCTATTTAGCTACTTCTCATTTTACATATTCTCTTAAAAGTGTTGTAAATGTGTTGTAAATTGCACCCTATACAACCCGCAAACCCTTATAAACAAAGGATTTATTTGTCGATGCTTTTCATCGTCGGGAACAACAGCACATCCCTGATCGCCGGACTGTTCGTCAGCAGCATCACCAGTCTGTCAATACCATAACCGATACCGCCTGTCGGAGGCATACCGATTTCCAGTGCATTTAAGAAATCTTCGTCAGTGGTATTCGCTTCTTCATCACCTGCTGCAAGAGCTGCTTCCTGTGCCTTGAAACGCTCTCTCTGGTCAATCGGGTCATTTAACTCGGAATATGCATTACACATTTCCCAGGTGTTAATGAAGAGCTCGAAACGCTCTACATAATCCGGCTTATCCGGCTTTCTCTTAGTTAAAGGAGACACATCTACCGGATGGTCCATAATAAAGGTTGGCTGGATTAAGTGCTCTTCTACAAACTCTTCGAAGAAGAGATTTAAAATGTCACCCTTTGCGTGGCGCTTCTCGTAATGAACGCCCTTTTCATCCGCAATCTTCTTTGCTGCTTCGGTATCCGGGATTTCGTCAAAGTCAACGCCGGTGTACTTCTTAACTGCCTCAATCATGGTGAGACGTTCAAATGGCTTACCAAGGTCAATGGTATGCTCACCATAAGTAATTGTGGTTGTGCCACAAACTTCCTGTGCGAGGTAACGGAACATATCTTCCGTTAAATCCATCATACCGTGGTAGTCGGTATATGCCTGGTATAATTCCATTAAAGTAAATTCCGGATTATGTCTGGTATCCAGACCTTCGTTACGGAATACACGGCCGATTTCATATACACGCTCCAGACCGCCGACAATCAGTCTCTTTAAGTAAAGCTCTAAGGAAATACGGAGCTTTACGTCCTCGTCCAGTGCGTTGTAATGGGTAACGAACGGTCTTGCTGCCGCACCGCCTGCGTTGGCAACCAGCATTGGAGTTTCCACTTCCATGAAATCCTTCGCATCCAGATACTGACGGATCTTGCTGATAATTTTGGAACGCTTTACGAAGGTATCCTTTACTTCAGGATTCATAACAAGGTCTGTGTATCTCTGGCGGTAACGGATATCCGTATTGGTTAAGCCATGATACTTCTCCGGAAGAATCTGAAGGCTCTTTGTTAATAAGGTAATCTGTGTTGCATGGATGGACTTTTCGCCGGTCTTTGTTTCGAATACTTCACCTTCAATACCAACAATGTCGCCCACATCAAACTTCTTAAATTCTGCATAAGGTTCTTCGCCTACACTGTCTCTTGCCACATAAACCTGGATGTTGCCCGGCTTATCCTGGATGTTGCAGAAAGATGCCTTACCCATGACACGCTTGGACATCATACGTCCGGCAATTCTTACTACCGTTCCCTTTAATTCTTCAAAATTGTCCTTAACATCTGTGCTGTGATGTGTTACATCATACTTTGTAATCTGGAACGGATCCTTGCCTGCTTCCTGTAAAGCAGCAAGCTTTTCTCTTCTTACCTTAAGAAGCTGGTTTAAATCCTGCTCCTTCGGCTGCTGCGCCTTTGCGTTCTGTTCACTCATAGTTTTCTTCCTTTATCTAGTGATACTGTTCACTATTTCTACCTTTCTATTCTTTTCCCCAAAGCCCTGCGCTAAATAGAACGCTGGATGTCAAGAATCTTATACTGGATTGGACCGGCAGGAGATTCTACTTCTACCAGCGCATCCTTCTTCTTTCCAAGAAGCGCAACGCCAAGAGGGGATTCATTGGAAATAAAGCCCTTTAAACTGTTTGCTTCTGTGGAACCAACAATATTAAATTCCATTTCTTCATCATATTCTACATCTAAAACTTTCACACGGCAGCCTACGCTGATAGTGTCAATTGCCACGTCATCATCGTCAATTACTTCCGCATTCTTTAAAATCTTTTCTAATTCAACGATTCTTGCTTCGATATCCGCCTGCTCTTCTTTGGCTGCATCGTATTCTGCATTTTCGGAAAGGTCACCCTGCTCCTTTGCTTCTTTAATTTTCTGGGCAACTTCTTTTCGTCTGTTTACCTTTAAATCCTCTAATTCGTCCTCCAGCTTTTTTAAGCCTGCATAGGTCATGATGTTTTTCTTTTCTGCCATTTCCCATATTCCTTTCTCTTTTCAATAATTCCATTCCGGGAACAAATATAAATCACCGGATTTGATGTCCCAGGTGCAGCCGAGACAAAATACATTCCTGCCACTTAACGGTGCAGAAATGCTGTTCTTCTGTCAATTACCCATACTAGTCCAGTATTCAAAACATTATAGCGCATCGTCACTTTTTTGTCAAACAGAAAAAATGTCCTGTTTTGTCTGTATTTGCTAATAATTTAACAATATTTTTTATCGTTTTTAGACAATTTTGCCTTTACAAGTAAGCCCTTTCAGTGGTAAACTAATAACATACGAGTTTCGTATCATATTATGAATTTCTCAAGAACTGACCCGGAGCTTATTTAAGCATACTTCGTTCTTGATGATTAAAAATTAGGAGGTTTACACATGGCAAGAAAATTTAAAACTATGGATGGTAATACCGCAGCAGCTCACGTATCCTATGCGTTTACAGACGTTGCTGCCATCTATCCTATCACTCCTTCTTCCCCAATGGCAGACTACACGGATATGTGGGCTACCCAAGGAAGAAAGAACATCTTCGGTCACGAAGTTATGCTCACAGAAATGCAGTCCGAAGGCGGTGCAGCAGGTGCCGTTCACGGTTCCCTTATGGCAGGCGCACTGACTACCACTTACACTGCTTCCCAGGGCTTACTGCTCATGATTCCAAATATGTACAAGATTGCCGGCGAAATGCTTCCGGGCGTTATCCACGTAACCGCTCGTACCATCGCCAGCCACGCCCTGTCCATTTTTGGTGACCACTCTGACGTTTATGCCTGCCGCCAGACAGGTTTTGCTATGCTTTGTACAAGCAATGTACAGGAAGTTATGGACCTTGGTGCTGTAGCCCACTTAGCAGCTATCGAAGGCAAGATTCCTTTCATGCACTTCTTCGATGGTTTCCGTACTTCCCACGAAATCCAGAAGATTGAAATCTGGGACTACGAAGACTTAAAGGACATGTGCAACATGGAAGCGGTTGATGATTTCCGCCGCCGCGCATTAAATCCGGAACATCCGGCACAGAAGGGTACTGCCCAGAATGCAGACGTATTCTTCCAGGCAAGAGAAGCCTGCAACCAGGTTTATGACGCTCTTCCTGACGTTGTGGAAAAATATATGAACAAAGTCAATGAAAAGATTGGAACAGACTACAAGCTGTTTAATTATCATGGTGCTCCGGACGCAGAAAGCGTTGTTGTTGCCATGGGTTCCGTATGTGATACCATTGACGAAACCATCGACTATTTATTAGCCCGCGGTGAAAAGGTCGGCGTTATCAAGGTTCGTCTCTACAGACCATTCTCTGCAAAGCACTTAATTGACGCTATTCCTGATACCGTTAAGAGAATCTCTGTTCTTGACAGAACCAAGGAGCCTGGTGCTCTTGGCGAGCCATTATTCTTGGACGTAGTTGCAGCTGTAAAAGAATCCAAGTTTGCTAACGTTCCTGTATACAGCGGCCGTTACGGTTTAGCTGGTAAGGATACAACTCCTGGACAGATTATTGCCATTTTAAATAATACAGAAAAGCCTCACTTCACCGTTGGTATCAACGATGACGTTACCGGTCTTTCTCTTGAAATTAAGGAAAACCCTGTTACCGCTCCGGAAGGAACCACAGCATGTAAGTTCTGGGGTCTCGGTGCCGACGGTACGGTAGGTGCCAACAAGAACTCCATCAAGATTATCGGTGACCATACGGACAAGTTTGCCCAGGCTTACTTTGATTATGACTCCAAGAAATCCGGTGGTGTTACTATCTCCCACTTACGTTTCGGTGACAAGAAGATTAAGTCCACCTACCTGATCAGCAAGGCTGATTTCGTAGCATGTCATACCCCTGCTTACGTTAGAAAGTACAACATGGTTCAGGATTTAAAGGACGGCGGTACCTTCCTTCTGAACTGTGCATGGGATATGGACGAGTTAGAGAAGCAGCTTCCAGGTCAGGTAAAACGTTACATGGCAGAACACAACATCAAGTTCTACACCATTAACGGTATCCAGATTGGTAAGGAAGTTGGTCTTGGCGGACGTATCAATACGATTTTACAGGCTGCTTTCTTCAAGCTTGCTAACATCATTCCGATTGAGGATGCTGTAAAGTATATGAAGGACGCTGCTACTGCTTCTTACTCCAAGAAGGGTGACGATGTTGTTAAGATGAACCACGATGCCATCGACCGCGGTGTGGACGGTATCGTTGAAATCCAGAGTCCTGCTTCCTGGAAGGATGCTGCTGACGAAGATTTAACCGCAAAGGCAACCGCAGGCAACGCAGATGTTCTGAAATATGTAAATTCCGTTCAGAAGAAGATTAATGCCCAGGATGGTAACAGCCTCCCTGTTTCCGCATTTGTTGACTATGCTGACGGTACTACTCCATCCGGTTCCTCCGCTTACGAAAAGCGAGGTGTTGCCATTGATGTTCCTGTATGGCAGCCGGAAAACTGTATCCAGTGTAACTTCTGTTCCTATGTATGTCCACATGCGGTTATCCGTCCGGTGGCTATGACAGAGGAAGAAGCTGCCAACGCTCCTACTGACAAGATGTTAGACATGACCGGTATGTCTGGCAAGAAGTTCGCCATCTCCATCTCCGTACTTGACTGTACCGGATGTGGCTCCTGTGCTAACGTATGTCCGGGCAAGAAGGGCGAAAAGGCTCTCGTTATGAAGAGTCTGGAAGAAAATCTGGAGGCCCAGAAGATGTTTGATTTCGGTGTAGCACACGAAACACCGGCTGACGTATTAGAAAAGTTCAAAGAAACTACCGTTAAGGGCAGCCAGTTCAAGCAGCCTTACCTGGAATTCTCCGGTGCCTGCGCTGGTTGTGGTGAAACCCCTTACGCTAAGTTAGTTACCCAGTTATTTGGTGACAGAATGTACCTTGCCAATGCAACAGGATGTTCCTCCATCTGGGGTGGTTCCTGTCCATCCAACCCATATACCAGAAACAAGGCTGGTCAGGGTCCTGCATGGGGCAACTCCTTATTCGAAGATAACGCTGAATTTGGTTTAGGTATGTTAATGGCGCAGAGAGCATTAAGAAAGCGCGTTCTTGACGCTGCGGAAAGATTACAGACGGTTGCAGAAAAGGATGATGTAAAAGCTGCTCTTGCTGAGTATCTGTCCACACAGGATTCCTCCACAGCAAACGCACCTGCTACCAGGAAGCTCATTGCAGCACTGGAAGCCTGCGGCTGTGACAACGAAGACAGAAAGTACATCCTCGCCAACAAGGATTATGCGGCTAAGAAGAGCCAGTGGATCTTTGGTGGTGACGGCTGGGCTTACGATATCGGTTACGGCGGTGTAGACCACGTACTTGCTTCCAACCAGGATGTCAACATTTTAGTATTTGATACCGAAGTTTACTCCAACACAGGCGGTCAGTCCTCCAAGGCTACTCCTACCGGTGCCATCGCACAGTTCGCTGCTGCCGGTAAGGAAGTGAAGAAGAAAGACCTCGCTGCCATTGCCATGAGCTACGGTTACATCTACGTTGCACAGATTGCACAGGGTGCTGACTATGCACAGTGTGTAAAGGCAATTGCTGAGGCAGAAGCTTATCCGGGTCCATCCTTAATTATCGCTTACGCTCCATGTATCAACCATGGTATCAAGGGCGGTATGAAGAATGCACAGACCGAAGAAAAGAATGCGGTTGCTTCCGGTTACTGGCACCTGTTCCGTTTCGACCCTCGTTTAGCTGCTGAAGGCAAGAACCCATTCCAGTTAGATTCCAAGGCTCCTACTGCAAGCTACAAGGAGTTCATCGAATCCGAGGTTCGTTACAACAGACTGTCCCGTTCCAACCCAGAACGTGCACAGTATCTGTTTGACAAGGCAGAGGCTGATGCTAAGGCAAAGTACGAGAAGTTAGCAAAGATGGCTGAGAAATAATATATTAGTAAATCATATCATTAAAAAAAGAAGTTCCTGACATCATGCAGGAACTTCTTTTTTTCAGACTTAAGATTTGGTAAAGAAATGTAAATAAATTGAAACCTTGTCCCAAATATGCTAAACTATATAAGAAAGATTTCATTTAGTAAGGTGAATCAAATGAATAACACACACAAGGTCAGGGATGCCTTCTTTACCTTCAGCACCCTGATTATTTTACTGTTTTTTAATATATGGATGCAGGAAATCTTTGATACCAAGACTTTAATTCCCATGATTTTTGTTCTTGGTGTTTTTCTGGTTTCATTAAAAACCCAGGGGTATTTTTGGGGAATTACCGCCTCTCTCCTCAGCGTACTGGCTGTAAATTACGCTTTCACCTATCCATACTATGCCTTTGACCTGATTTCTCCTGAATGTGTAGCCTCTGCCGTGGTCATGCTTCTGGTTGCCATTTTGACCGGCACCCTGACCACCCAGATAAAACGTCAGGAAAAAATCAAGGCCGAAACAGAAAAAGAACGTATGCGGGCCAATCTCCTGCGGGCAGTTTCCCATGATTTGCGAACCCCTTTGACTACGATTTATGGCTCCTGTTCTGCCATTATAGAGAACTATGATACTTTACATAAAGCCCAGCAGCTGAAACTTCTGGGCGAAATCCGGCAGGACTCCGAATGGTTGATCCGTATGGTGGAAAATCTGCTGTCCGTCACCCGGATTGGCGGTAAAAATGTGGAAATCTCCAAACTTCCCACCGTTTTGGAAGAACTTATCGATGCCGTCCTCGTCAAATTTCATAAACGATGTCCTGACCAGCAGGTACAGGTAGACATACCAGAAGATTTTATCAGTATCCCCATGGATGCCATGCTGATTGAACAGGTTCTGATTAATATTCTGGAAAATGCCGTGGACCATGCCAAAGGCATGACAGAACTGAAATTGACCGTAACTACAGAAAACGCTCTTGCCCTGTTTTGCATCAGCGACAATGGCTGCGGCATAGCCGCTGACCGTATCGACCGTATTTTCACCGGATATCTCGATCAGGAAATAGTTCCTGCCGATGGAAGACGCAGCAACATGGGGATTGGTCTTTCCGTGTGTGCTGCTATCATCAAAGCCCACGGAAGCGAAATACATGCCGGAAACAATGAAACCGGCGGTGCTTCTTTTTACTTTAGTCTGGAACTGGAATCTTAGACACTCCGGGCAATTACTGTCCCAAAAGTCTGGTTTCCAATGTTATCCGTTTTGAATCTGAGGAGAGTTATATGAACAACAACCGTTATAAAATTCTTGTCATTGAAGATGAAAGCAATATCCGCAGCTTTGCCAAAGCAATTCTGGAAGCAAACCAGTATCAGGTTATCACTTCGGATACCTGCCAGAATGGCATTATGATGTTCTCTTCCCATCGTCCGGATCTGGTACTGCTGGATCTTGGTCTGCCCGACAGGGACGGTCTGGAATTTATCCGTACCATCCGCAGCCTGCAGGAAGCTACCCCCATACTGGTTCTTTCCGCCCGTACGGGAGAAACCGACAAAGTAGAAGCCCTGGATCTTGGTGCCAATGATTATATCACAAAACCATTTGGCACTGCAGAACTTCTGGCGCGGGTCCGCGTTGCACTCCGGGTCAGCCAGTACAGCGGCAATCCTTCTCTGTCACTGGATGGGAAATTTTTTCTGCATGACCTGATGATTGATTATGACCGGCGTATCGTTTCTATTTCCGGCAACGAAATCAAGCTTACCCAGACCGAATACAATATCCTCGTTCTTCTGGCAAAGCATACCGGAAAAGTACTGACTTATGCTTTTATTATCCGGGAAGTCTGGGGACCTTCCGATGATGGCGGTGTCAAAAAGCTGCAGGTCAATATGGCAAACTTAAGAAAAAAAATGGGAATTAAGCCAGGAGACAACCGTTACATTATCAATGAACTGGGAGTTGGTTACCGGATGTGTGAGGAATAATTTCCAAAAAACATTACTGCTGATTTATCTGCTTTACCCCGATACTTCCGTTCATCCGGAATATGGTCTGGTAAAGCCTATAAATAATTTATACAAAAAGGAGGACTCTATGGAAGTCTTATACGACCATCTGCTGGGAATTCCGGCAGAAAGCTTTATCAAAATGATAATCATGTGGATTATCGGTGGTGTTCTCATTTACCTTGCCATCAAAAAGGAAATGGAACCAACTCTTTTACTGCCAATGGGTTTTGGCGCAATTTTAGTCAACCTGCCATTGTCTGGTGCAGTTACCCAGATTTATGACGGCATCGCTGAAATCGGCCCGATTGATGTTTTATTCAATGCAGGTATTGCCAACGAACTGTTTCCATTGCTATTGTTTATCGGCATCGGTGCCATGATTGACTTTGGTCCGCTGCTCTCCAACCCAAAACTCATGCTGTTTGGTGCTGCTGCCCAGTTTGGTATTTTCTTTACTCTGGGAATGGCAACCTTACTTGGCTTTGATTTAAAGGACGCAGCTTCCATCGCCATTATTGGTGCGGCAGACGGCCCTACTTCCATCTTCGTAGCCAACTTTTTTGAATCCAATTATATTGGTGCCATCATTGTAGCGGCCTACTCCTACATGGCTCTCGTTCCAATCGTGCAGCCACCGATTATCAAGCTCTGCACCACAAAAAAGGAACGTTTAATCCGCATGGAATACAAGCCAGCCAACGTCAGCAAGGCAACCAAAATTTTATTCCCAATCCTTGTTACCATCATCACAGGTATCGTTGCACCTCGTGCCGTTGCCCTGATTGGTTTCTTAATGTTTGGTAACCTGATTCGTGAATGCGGCGTTTTAAATTCCCTTTCCGAAACAGCCCAGAACGCCCTTGCAAATTTAGTTACCATTTTCCTTGGTATTACCGTTTCCACCAAGATGCAGGCTGACATGTTCTTAAACAAGGAGACCATCCTCATCCTGGCACTTGGTCTTGTAGCATTCGTGTTCGATACCGTAGGCGGTGTATTTTTCGCCAAGTTCTTAAACCTCTTCTCCAGGAAGAAGGTAAACCCAATGATTGGTGCAGCCGGAATCTCTGCCTTCCCGATGTCCGCCCGTGTGGTACATAAGATGGGTCTGGAAGAGGATAACCAGAACTTCCTGCTCATGCACTCCATTGGTGCCAACGTATCCGGTCAGATTGCTTCCGTTATTGCCGGTGGTTTAATCTTAAAGATTGTTCCGGAAATCATTGCAATGCTGCCATAAGAAAGGAGACGTCAGATGAACGTAGATTTATTTTTATTAACAGTTCCCTATGCACTGAAAGGATGGCTTGCCATTTTTGTTGTGACACTGATTATTGTAGGTTGTATCAGTCTGCTGAATAAGGCAGGAGCTCCAAAGAAGCAGCCGGATGCACCGGAAGCCACCGAAAATGAATAAACATCCTTTGACCGTTTATTAACGGAACACTTATCACAGAAAGAGCTGCCGCATTCAGAATTTTCACTCTTAAGCGGCAGCTCTCTCTAATCCCCATCAGCTTCTACACTTTTCAAATTTGTCCGTCCGGATTAACCAAGTTCTCCCGGAATATCATGCAGTAATTGTTCTACCTCGTCATCCGTCAGCCGCTGCTTTGCAATATCAGCATTCACCTCATCCATGGTAGAAAATTCTCCAAG
Source organism: Lachnospiraceae bacterium (assembly GCA_017938285.1). Classification (GTDB taxonomy): domain Bacteria; phylum Bacillota; class Clostridia; order Lachnospirales; family Lachnospiraceae; genus SIG299. The sequence goes on along the minus strand of JAGBBW010000093.1, from coordinate 60,601 downwards.
AACCTTATAACCTAACATCGTAATTTTTTCCCTTGAAAAATCATCTTCAAATTCTGATACCAATGGTACAATGGAACTGCTGTAATGGTCCAGCACCGGATTTCCACAACAGGTCACCTGCTCAAAACCACCCTCTGCATACATATTTTCCTTACAGATACCATTTGCCACAAAGGAACCCAGTTTTAAAAACCTGTCCCCACAGACTGCCCAGCGTACCTTTGCCAAAAGGGAGGCCACATAATATCTGCCCTCATGCCCCTTGGTATTATGCAGCACCAGCCAGCTCCGCTCCATGGAAAAATCCTGCTTTGCACCGATTTTTAACTCCACCTCGGTTACTAATGGAGCTTCTTCACATGTCAGTCCAAGATCTGCCACTTTTTCTCCACGGAGAGCATAGCGCATACGCTCAATCCGCTCTTCGTTTTCCTCCGTATCACGCCAGTGTTCATAAAGTTTTGCGGCATCTTCCATATAATAAGCCGCAATTTTATTTAATTTTGTTCTATCTGTTATTTGTACCTTATGCATAATAACCTCCGTTTCCAATACTATTTCTGTTCTCATCTTTCTACTACTATACGCTTTTTTCTAACAAAATTCAACCAAAACTAACCTTTTCATATCGTTTTTACACCTGTCCTTATGCTATACTGACCTCAGGAAAATTATTCAGTCACCAGTCTTTTTGTACACAGACCAAAAAGTTACTGGTGGAAATCAGGAGGTTTACACACATGAAAAAGAAAAAATCACACGCTGCCGGTGCCCTTGCCATGGCTGCCATCCTGACCGCACAGCTTCTGGCTGCACCACTTACCGGTGTATTTGCGGCAGAGGACAACACAGATTCCAGTCTGGCCTATTTTGTGGACTGTGGTGACTTTGACGTCAGCACCCTCTCCGGTGAAGACAAGTTCGGTATTTACAACACGGTCACCGACCAGGCTTACAGTGAAGACCCAGGCACCGGAAAGAAATGGGGTATCGTTGACACCATTTCCGACCCGCTGAAAAACGGTACTTCCACCAACGCACTGATGAAAAATGCCGCTTACACGGATAATACCTGGCCAAACGAATGGATGACCGGAGATGGTGTGGACAAAACAGAGTCCAGCCGCTATACGAAAAACCAGTTTGAAAACGGAATGCCCCGCGTTCTGGATTACAGCTTTGAAGTTCCCAATGACACCTACACCGTAGAGCTGTTTTTCGCAGACCCTTGGGGTGTGTCCTCTGCTCCAACAGCGACCTTTGAGGAAACTACCGTTGTTTCCGACATTCTCACCATGACAGAAACTAAAACAGAGGTTGCCGTTGCTGACGGTTCCCTGGATATCCACATCACTTCCGAGAGCGCCTGTATCAACCTCGCTTACATTAAAATTTACCTGCCAGGTGCTTCCACCGGTGCAGAAAATGAAACGATAGAAGAAACTGCCATGACAGCCTTTTCGACCTATCAGTCCTATCCTCTGGACAAAGTGGATGTCACCGATGCTTACCTCACCAACGCTGAGGACAAGGACATCGAATATCTCTTATCTTTAGATGCAGACCGCCTGCTGGCTGGCTTCCGTGAAACTGCCGGTCTGGATATGAAGGGCGCCAAGCGTTACACCGGATGGGAAAGCTCCCTGATTGGCGGCCACACACTGGGACATTACCTGACCGCAGTGGCTCAGGCTGTTGCAACCCTGCCTTCTGAGGATGCCAGAGACGCAGAGCTTACCGAACGCCTGGATTATATCATTGCCAGCTTAAAGGAATGTCAGGACGCCACCGGCACCGGCTTTATTTTTGGCGCCACCATCTACAATAAAAGTAATATTGAGCTCCAGTTTGACAATGTAGAAAGCAACAAGACCAACATTACCTCCGAAGCATGGGTGCCATGGTACACCATGCATAAGATTATTGCCGGTGTCATTGATGTTTACAAGTATACCGGAAATGAAACCGCCCTGGAAGTTGCCAGAGGGCTGGGTGACTGGGTATACAACCGTACCTCTAACTGGTCCGACTCCACACGCCGCACCGTATTAAACATCGAATACGGCGGTATGAACGACTGCTTATATGAATTGTACGCGGTTACCGGAGAAGATAAGTACGCCATGGCTGCCCACAGCTTCGACGATGACAACCTGTTCCTTGCCGTAAGCAAAGGCTCCAAAGATATCCTGAACAACCGTCATGCCAATACCACCATTCCAAAGTTTATTGGTGCGCTGAACCGCTACCTTACCACCCATGGAAAAACCATTAACGGTGAGGTGGTAGACGCTTCCGACTACCTGACCTATGCCCGGAATTTCTTCACCATGGTATTAGAGCGTCATACCTACGTTACCGGCGACAACAGTGAATGGGAGCATTTCGGCGCAGACAACATTCTGGATGCGGAGCGTACCAACTGTAACTGCGAAACCTGTAATGCCTACAACATGCTGAAATTCGCCAAGGCACTTTATATGGCAACCGGCGATACCAGCTACTTAAACTACTACGAAAACACCTTTTATAACACTATCCTCTCCTCCCAGAATCCGGAGAACGGCATGACCACCTATTTCCAGCCAATGGCAACAGGTTACTTTAAAGTGTACACCACTGCCACCGGCAGCTTCTGGTGCTGTACCGGCAGCGGCATGGAAAACTTCACAAAGCTGGGCAATGCCATTTATTATTCCGGCGAGGATACCATCGTTATCAGCCAGTATGTAAGTTCTGTGCTGACCGATGAAACAAAGAATATGAAGCTTACCATGACAGCAGACATTCCTGCCAGCGACAAGGTTACTGTTTTGGTAAACAGTCTGGATGGCAGTGCAGAAATTGCTGACAGTCTTTCCTTCCGTCTGCCGGACTGGTTGGCCGGGGAAGCTGTTGTTACTGTAACTACTGCTGATGCAGCCTCCAGCGCTGCCAGCGTGAATTACACGGAACATTATGCTGTCGTAAGTGGCCTTAAAAACGGTGATACCGTGGAACTTACCCTTCCAATGGACATTACCGTCCACGGTCTGCCGGACAACGATTCCGTATTTGCATTCAAGTACGGCCCAATCGTACTCTCTGCAAAGCTTGGCTCCACCAACATGACTACCACCTACACCGGCGTCAGCGTATTAATCCCTGCAGCAAAGCTCATTGAGGAAGAATATATCAGTAACGGCAGCGACACTGTTTCCGTTCTCAGCGTTTCTGTTGCTGACTTTATGGCAAACATCAATGAAAACCTGGTGAAGACCGAAGGCAAATCAGAATGGACTTTGGAAGGAACGGACGCCAACTTAATCTTCGTTCCTCACTACAGCCAGCACACGGAGCGTTACGGCATTTACTTTAACTATGAGAGTAATTCCGGTGCCTTCAATGTCAGCCGCTATTTAAGAGAAAAAGAAGACAACCGTTTTGCGGCTGCCCTGCTGGATACCGTACAGCCGGGCTACGGCCAGTACGAAAATGACTCCCTCCACAACATGACTGAACTGGGAACCGGTTCTACCGGTGCCACCGGAGAGGGAACCAGCCGCTACGCCAACGCCGGAGGCTCCTTCGTCTACACCATGTATGCGGACCCGGATGTGGATAATGCTTTGGAACTGACCTTAAAGAAGGAAGACAACGGTAAATCCCTGCAGATTTTAGTTGGCGAAGAAATCGTTTTTAATGAAGTCCTTTCCTATAACGATACAGAAGCAGAATACACCATCCGCATTCCTGTAACAAAGGATGTTCTGGCAAAGGCAGCCACTGCCCTTGGCGATAAACACCCAACCACCGGAAAGGATGCTTATACTGTTAATGTAACCTTTACCAGCGGTAGCGAGGAAGCTTCTGCAAGAATCTGTAACTATTTATACATGACAAAGGCTTATACAACAAATACCGGATTCTCCCTGACTGCAGATGCAGGAGAACTGACCCAGGAGGGAACCTCTTACCATCTGGTTCTTCCGGAAACCGTGGAAACCCTGACATTAACCGCTATACCAGCAGATACTTTTGGTTATGTGCGTGTCAACGGTTCCGTGGTGCGTGACACCTGTACTATTGACATGACCATGTCCAACTTTCTCACTCTGGAGTACACCGTTTACGCGGAAGACCATGAAACCAGCCAGACTTATACGGTTTCTATTGAACAGCCGGTCACCAGCCGCACTGATATGGACACCACCCTGGCATACTTCGTCAACTGCGGCGACTACGATGTCACCACCCTGTCCGAAGGCGATTTATTTGGTATTTACAACGGAGTAACCGAGCAGATTTACAGCATTGACCCTGTTACCGGAAAGAAGTGGGGTATCGTGGATACCATCTCTTCCCCGCTCCGCAACGGCACCGCAAACAATGCAGGTATGACAAACACCGTGTTTACCGACAACACCTGGACCTTCGAGACTAATGCAGCCCTTTCCGACACCAGCGCAAAGACGGCAACTAACCGTTACACCAAGAACCAGTATGAAAACGGCATTGCCAGAAACTTAAACTACAGCTTTGAAGTGCCGGAAGGCCTCTACACCGTAGAACTTTACTTCACCGACCCATGGAACTGTTCCAGGAACCCGATTGTTTCCTTAGAGGGACATCAGGTACTGAAAAACGTTGCCGTGAATAAAGCAGTGACCGCAGAAGTTCAGGTAACGGATGGTGTGCTAGACTTAAACATCACCTCCCCTACCGCAACCCTGTGTCTGAACCTGTGTTACATTAAGATTTATCTGCCGGAAGACCAGGTGGTAACTCCTACACCGGAGCCTACTGCCACACCGGTTCCTACGGAAGTACCAGAGCCAACAGAAACTCCGGCAAAACCTTCGGAAGCCCCAGCGGATAACAATACTTCCGGTGCAGAAGATACCACTGCTCCGACAGAAACCCCTGACACCTCCTCAGAGAATACCGATACTCCGGCAGATGCAGATACTTCTGCTGACAGCGTTTCCTCCTTCCCTTGGATAATTGGCGGTGCAGTTTTACTTGGTGCCATCGTGGGAGTTGTGACTTATTTCCTGAAGAAGAAAAAGAAATAAACTGTTTTCCCACATAATAATGGCTGCCGCAAAAAACATTTTTACTTTTGCGGCAGCCACTTTTCATTATAATTCGTAACTATTCCGCCTTGCTTCATAGTTACAATGATTCACCCTTTTATATCGTTTTAACTTTTTTAAAACACTCCAATCTGATACAATGGAACATTTATCATCCACTCCTGCTCCCGGTAATCCGACATAGACGTCCGTACCCCCATACAGTCTGGATATTTCTCACAAAAAACCTTTAAACTTTTTGCCTGTAAATTCTCCTTCGCCTTTACTTCCAGCGGGATAATCCGGCTCTCCCTTTGAACAAGAAAGTCCAGCTCCCCTGTGGCGGTATCCGATGACCAATAAAAAATATCATTTTCGGGATTTACTTTCAACTGCTGAAACACATATTGTTCCGTCAAAGCCCCCTTAAACTCCTCGAACATCCTGCTTTCTTCCAAAATCACCTTCGCATCCAACCGTGTCATAGCCCCCAGTAATCCGACGTCCAGAACAAACAACTTAAATATTGACATATCCTGATATGCCCGCAGCGGAAAATCTGGCTTACTTACCCGGTTCACCTTATGAACCAAACCACAATCCATAAGCCATGTAATTGCCACCTCATACTCCCTGGCCCTTGCTCCTTCTCTGATGATTCCGTAAATAAATTTTTTATTTTCTTTTGCCAGTTGTGCCGGAATGGAATTCCACAACATTTTAATCCGGGTTACAATTTCAGCCGGAGCATGCCTGGAAAAATCATTCTCATAGGCTGCCAGCAGTTTATCCTGTATTTTGCGAACCTTTTTAAAATCCTTCTCTTCCACAAAATTCTTTACTGCCTCCGGCATCCCACCAACATAATAATAATACTTTAAATAATCAATATAGCGGGTCTTAAAGCTGGTAATCAGACTCTGTTCCTTCTTTTCCAGTAGTTCAGCCAGAGCCTCCTGTCCACAGGCCTGCAAAAACTCTGAAAAGTCCAGAGGATATAAATCACAAAAATCTACTTTTCCTACTGGAAAGGAAGTTCCCTCATGCAGAGCCACTCCAAGAAGAGACCCGGCACAGACAATATGATACTGTGGTGCATTCTCATAAAAATATTTTAGCGCTTTCAACGCCCGGGGAATTTCCTGAATTTCGTCAAAAATAATCAGTGTCTTTTCCGGATCTATTTTAAATCCAGCTTCCACTTCCAATGCCAGCATAATCCGGTCAATATCAAACGCATCCCGGAACACGCCCTCCATAATTTCATTTTCATCCATGGAAACATAAAGACATTTTTCATAACAGGTTCTTCCAAATTCTTTCATAATCCAGGTTTTCCCAACCTGTCTGGCTCCCCGGATAATCATTGGTTTTCTATTTTTTGAACTCTTCCATACCTTTAATTCTTCGATTAGTTTTCTGTACATCTTCCGCCACTTCCCTTCATTTCCAAGTATATCTTATTTTATGCGGATTTTCAACGCTTTATTCACATTTTCCTCATGACTTTTCGTTGTTTTATTCACATTTTTCTCATGACTTTTTATTACTTTACACACATTTTCCTCACTACTTTTTTATTTTTTCTTCCGCTTTTTGAAAAAGCAGCTGCAAAATATCTTTTCCAGATATTCTACAGCCGCTTTTCTATGCCGTTTCCAGATATTTAATTGTCGCCACCGTCTTCTTTCCGGTAATAATATAACATCCCGTATTATCCGGTGACACCACATAACTATCACAACCCTCCGGTACATATACTTTGCCGTCCACCGGACGCTGTCTTGTAATCAGATATCCTGCCGCTTCATAACAGACACCTTCTTTTAAAGAAAAGATATACTCCTCCATCGTCAGTTTATTGTTATAAATGATTTCCGAATGCGGAAATCCCACATAGCGGATATGCCACGGCTCAAAACGGATACCAGTTTCCTTCTCCCCGTAGGATGGGTAACGAATGATAAATCCATACTCATCACAACTGTAGTTTACAAACTGTCCCGCTTCTGATTTTAAAAAACCGTCACCGGCGTAATATGTTACATAAACGTCCATACATAGCCCGGTCTCATGTTCACTGGCACCGGGTATCGTGGCGGTCTTTGGATCCTCCTCATAAAGTCTCTGTTGATGCTCTTTGTCCCGGATTCCACTGGATATATAAAGCTTATCCCCGGTTTCTTCCTTTACTGCCGCAGCTAAGGCACTATATGCCTCCAGGATACATATATTCATGTCCACACCGGAATCCTTGTATTCTCCGGTTTCCGCTACAAAGTCCTCCGACAGCATATACTCTGTGTTAATCAGCATCAGACTCTGGTTAAACTGGACACTTTCATCGGTCTGCATATCAGCAAGAGAACGCTCCTCCATGGAAGCCTTAGTCTCTTTCACAGAAATTCTCTGCCGCTCCGAACCGGCGGTCAGCCGGTACCAATGGTCCGGATTAACCGCAAAATATGCCATTAGCAGAACGATGGGAAGGGCAATGACGAAAAACGTATGCTTTTTCCTGCGTTTCCTTCTTGTTACCATACCAATATTTTATCCTCCATGGGCTATGATACCAGCTGCGTTTCTAAAGAAGCACTGATTAATTTAGTACGAGTATATTTCAAAAACTACAGCTGATATTACAGACCATCCCAAATCACTTAAATTTCCATTTCATAATACAATTCTTATTCGAAGCTACATTCTTCATATATCCTATACGATTAATTCTCAGATACCGTACCAGCTTCCAGCTCTTCAAAAATCCGGTCAATGACAAACTGAGGCACTCCATCTTTTGTAAAGCGGAAGGTATCTGTCCAGCCAATGAGACCGTTCACCGCCTCTGCACTGTCAACTTCAAAGTATACCTCTGCATTGAAGTAGCCGAAGCGCAGTGGGAACGGACCAAATTCCCCTACATAATTGGAATGAACCAGTCCCTTTTTTATTGCCTCAATTTCCGCAGAGTCCGTAAACTCTATGGTAATCTCCTGATAATCCTCTTCCATTACCAGATAACCTTTTTCCTCATACAGCTCCCAGGAAGCAGAATTTTCATTCATATTTATATAAATCTCCTGCTCAGTTTCCAGAACCTCCATGCCAAGAGCCCGCTTTAATTCATTGATTGTGCCATTATAGCGAACCGTAATACTCTTTATGGTGTCTGTTTCCTGCACACTCTGAAGATTATAACCATGTTCTTTCATCATCGCAATGGTTTCCGTCATGGAAGGATACACAAGGAACGTCGCCATATCTTCATAGCTGCTGTCATTTCCTACTTTAAAATATACGTTCAGTTCACCAATAGCCGCCGTGTTTTTCAGTTCCTCAAAGGTCAGATTCATAAGCTCTGACATATACGTTTTCAGCAGCGGTTCACATCCGGTAATCTGCACAGAAAACGGAGACAGTGGGGAATAACACGCCACACACAGCGGCTCCCAGCCAGCCTCTGCCAGACTAAATATTGGATGGCTGGCTGTTTTTACTTCCTCATCCTCATAAATACGTTCCAGTAAATCCAGCACCGCATAATAATTATATTCATAGCTGCGAATCACCTCAGAACCATCCTTTAAAGTATAACGAATGATAAACTCAGAGTTACGGACCATTTCTTCCCCGCCAACATACTGATATGTGTAATTATAGCCAAAGAACTTTTCGATGCGGTTTTCATTCGCATCTTCTGCTAGAAGAGTTGCCAGCTCATACATGGCACTAAATTCCGTAACTTTCATCTCCTCTAATGCATAATTCGTCGCAGAAACCCAGCCATCCTCCTTATAATAGGAGCCATAAAACCGCATATCACTGCTGATGACTGCCATATTGGCAATCTCCTTCTCCTCTGGAAGATAGGAATCATAACCAAATATATCAAAGAAGAAACACAACGGCAGCACCGCAGAAACCACCATAGTCACAAGCATCTGTATCTTATGGGACAGACATTTCCTGATGTCACCCTTATACAGAGCCTCAATAACCGCATGAGCCAGGAATCCACCCAGCAGTCCGCCAAATATCAACCAGAACAGGGCACCATCAACACCATTGTCATATTGCAACGCAAATAATAACAGGCCTGCCAGAATACCCACCGGAACCGCAATCATAACACGGATGACCGGTTCCGTTACCTTAAAGCTCATGGCAGTATCCGCTTTTTCACTTGGACGCTTCTTATACAGCCATACAGACAGTGCAGTCAGGACTGCTGCCAGCAGCAGGAAGGACAGAAATTCCAGCCAGAACTTTGGCTCTGCCTGATCCAATGCACTAATCAGACCATAATAATAGCTTGCCGGAGAAAACCAGCGGGTCATGGACAAGGCATCCTCAAAATCCAGACTCCCACTGTATAACGTAATGAAGAAACTGTCACACAGGGTCAGTACCAGACCATACACTGCCGGAGCATATAAAGTCAGAACCGCAATACCAAAGAAGGCGATTACCAGCTTTCCGGTCAGCAGCATGGCAAGGATGGACACCAGATACATCACTATGTACCCCATCAAATGCAGTACAAAACAGAACATTCCACAGTAGAACACCTTGCTCGTCATCACTCCGAACACGGCGGAGAGAGCGAACGTATATAACAGTCCCACCAGATAAGGAATGGCGTAAATCATAATGCCATTCACAAAACGTACTGCAAAAATAGTTTCCCGCTTTACAGGCAGACTATGGTAAAAGTCCATCTGCTTTTTGGAATGCAAGTAAGCAAACCCATTCACCCCACAGATTACCGCACCCACTACAGCCACCAGCGTAAACCACGGATGCATGCCGAGGAAATAACAGATATCTGCCGAAATCCGGTCCAGATATTCTGCTTCTGTCAGTTGCCATCTTCCATACTGGCTTACCCAGTTCTGCAGGCACATCGTAAATCCGATGACAAAAGTTCCGAAAAATACTAACGAGGACAGGATAAACGTCCACAGTCTTCTCCGGAAATCTTCTTTTAACAAATTAAAAAATGAGTTTCTTGATGTCATATCCTGCCACCTCCGTTTCACTGATAAAGATTTCTTCCAGACTAAGCGGCAGCATTTCCAGGAAAATCGGCCCTGCCGTCTGAATCTGGTTGCGGATGTCGTCAGAATTGCCCCTTGCAGTAATTGTATACAGGGAACCACGGATTTCCTTTTTAATCACATCCACATTGTTCAATACTTCTTCAATCTTACTGTCCGCCTTAAACGCACACTGTACCTTATGTATATTTACCTTCATATCCTCCAGATCTTTGGAGAGTAATACACCGCCCCGGTGTAACAGACCTACATGGTCGCAGATATCTTCCAGCTCCCGTAGGTTGTGGGACGCAATGACCGGTGTCATGCCCCTCTCTTCGATTTCCTGGGCAAAAATGCTCTTTACCGCCTGACGCATCACCGGGTCCAGACCATCAAAGGTCTCATCACAAAATAAGTATTTTGTATTGGCACAGATCCCGCAGATTACGGACAACTGCTTTTTCATACCCTTGGAAAAAGTAGCCACCTTTCTTTTTTCATCCAGTTCAAACTGCCGGAGCATTTTTTTCATACGCTCTTTATCAAACTTCGGATACACTACGCTGTAGTAGCGCATAAGCTCCTTTGGTGTTGTATTGGCAAAAAAATACTGGTCATCAGAAATATAAAAGAATTCCTGCTTTGCCGTCGGATTTTCATACACCGGCATATCATCCAGCGTAATGATTCCATTATCCGGACGAAGCACTCCTGCCACCATGCGGAGAAACGTACTTTTTCCGGCACCGTTCGTACCAATCATGCCAAATACGGAGCCTTCCCGAATGGTAACGGAAACATTATCCACAGCCAGAATATCCGAAAAGGATTTACTGACATTTTTCGCTTCTATCATATAGTTCGTTCCTTTCTGAATATTTTATACTCTTTTATTTTTACTTCTGGAAAAGTAATTTCATACGATATTTATTTCTCCGCATAAAACTGCTTCACCAGTTCCACAAAATCTCCCTCCGTGATATCTGCCTTCTTTGCTTTTTTTACAAGCTCCGAAAGCTGGGATTTCATTTCTTCCTTATGCTGCTCTTTTAATGTACTGATTCCTGCCACGAAATTTCCCCTTCCTTTCACACAATAAATGACTCCCTGCCGCTCCAGTTCGGCATACGCCCGCTGTACTGTATTGGGATTGATGGAAAGGTCCATCGCCAGTTCCCGGACACTTGGCAGCTGACTGTCGGTTTCCAGAACACCAAGCAGAATCAGGTCCTTCATTTTATCCACGACCTGTTCGTAAATGGGACGTCGGTCCGCATAATCCAGCGTAATCACACAATTCCTCCTTTCTTTCCACGAGATCATGTGCCGGATTTCAAAATGTCCCCCAGGGGGAGGTTTTGAAATCGACCCGGTATTACTTTCTATTACTTTGGTTTGTTTTGTCTGTCCTGTATTACAAGTGTATTAACACTCTTAGTACAGTCAGTATACTAACACGTTACCAGAATAATGTCAAGAGGGAAAAGATTTTGCAAACAACAAAAAATGAGAGAAGTGTCACCGCAAAACACTTCTCTCATTTTTATGGTTGTTATACATTACTCTTCACACATACCCTTATTAATCCGCATGATTCAGATTTTCAAATACATCATCCGGCCAGTTCACCGTTTCTCCCGGGAAATAAAGCAGAAATTTTCCTGTCGGGTCAACCCCTTTGTAAAACCATGCAAAGGAGTCCAGGTTCTCTCCATAAGCAAACTGTATCCAACCAGCAGTCCATCCGTTGTCCGGATAATAGGAATAAATTGACATTCTTGTCCCCTCCGGAATAAAAACAGTGGAAGCAGTATCCTGTCCGCTGGTAATGTCAAACCGGTCGCTATAGGCCGTCAGATCCTTTTTTGTCCGGGAGTTATACATTTCTCCGGCATCGTAATCCCAGCCGATAAATTCATATCTCTCACGGATGGTTTCTTTTAATGTTGCTCCCCAGGCAGAAGTAGCATTCCATAAATTATATTCACGTACTGACCAGCTCGTTTCCAGAACATCCACACGCCCCGATAATAAAATATTTCCATCTCCCAGCACCGTAATCTGATATTCCTCCCGGTCTACCTGCTCTACCATCTCGTCATACGGCATCTTTCCGTGTTCATAGCTATCCCTGTAATCTGATTCCAGCGGCGTATCTCCAATGCCACCAACACAACGTAATTTTCCATCCACATAGCGATAAAATATTGTTGACGGGTCATTACTTGGTCCACTGAAAGGCACGCCTATTTCTTTATACTTGTCCTCCATATCAATATCAAATATATAATAAGTGGTCGTTCCCGGACCATCCTCCCAGTCCTCTAATGCAATCTCTTCCTGCCAGAACACAGTGTCATCAATCTTCAGAAAATAGAAATCATCAAATTCATCCCAGGTATACTTGATGGAATCCAAAATATCCCGTACACTTACGTTCCCCTCATACCCTTTGATGCCAAAGGTCACGGACTCCTCTGTTCCATCTCCATCCAGATCCACCGAAATAGTCTGCCCCATTGGTACTGCAATCACAGACTCCTGCGTCGTTTTTCCCAGCAGTTCCAAACCACTTGGCGGAAGAGGCGTTGGCGTTCCGGCAGAGATTGTCGGTGTAGGGGCTGCTTCCATTGGAGTTGGAGTCGCTGGTCCATTTCCTCTTTGTTCCGAAGACGGAGCTACTGTTGGAGTTGCTTCTGCCGGAGGAACCGTCAGCTGTGGTGTTGGCGAAACCTCGAATTGCTGTGAGTTCTGATTATCCTGCCCAGCTTTCTGCACCATAAAACAGCCTGCCGCAGACAAAACACAAAGGACTACCGCCACAACGGTCAGCCACTTTCCCGGCTTCTGGTACTTTAATATACCGCCAATTCTCTTCTTTACATCCATTTCACCAAAAGCCAGCGGATGGGATATGGCAAATCCACAGCCCACACTGCATTCCAGCAGTGCCTCTGCATAGCCTTTCCGGTCCTCCACACCAAATTCCGCAATCACACGCTCATCACAGGCCCGCTCCACATCCTTGCAGAACATCACATACGCCACCCAGATAAGAGGGTTGAACCAGTACACCGCCAACAGAACATACCCTGCCAGTTTGGCAAAATGATCCCCTCTGGCAATATGGGATTTCTCATGTTCAATAACATACTGCATCTGCACCTCTTCCAAATCACAAGGCAGGTAAATCTTCGGATGTACCCAGCCAAACAGAAATGGAGATTCCAGCCCTTCGCACAGCCATACGTTATCCTGATACAGTATGGCATTCTTCACCATACGCTTTACTTTCAGGCAGCCGGCAACTCCATAGGCCAGAAGAAGCACGACCCCGGTCATCCAGACTGCAGCCACTGCCGGAACATATTCTGGTACTATGCGGACATTATCCAGGGTTCCTGTCGTCAGCCAGTTTTGGTGATGTGTATCTGACGGTTCTGGTTCCATGTAGACCTGTCCTGATTTTGAGGTTATGTAATAATCCACCTCTTCATAATCTACCTCTTCGGTGTCTTCCTGCACTGGTTCCATCGTCACTGCACTACCCTTATTAGAATCACCGGTATCATAATCCGTTTCATCCAGCCATTCCGGAACACCAGGCACATTGTCTGCACCCTCACCGGAAGGAACTACCGTTGCCGCATGATATTCTGTCATAACTCCATGTACTTCCCCATCTCCCGGAAACAACATGGAAAGCTCCGCGAAACTTGGCAGTGGTGCAAAGCTGGTTTCCAGGGAAAACGGCAGTACCAGTCTTGCCGCCACAATCATCCAGAGCACACATAAATACTTTGCAGGAATTTTGCGGAATGCCAGACGTATTCCTAAAACTACAACGGTCAATATCCCGGCCCAAAGGCTCAGTTCCAGTAATTTTAACAAAAAATCTCCCATGACAGACGTTCTCCTCCTTACTCCCCATATTCCTCAATCATTTTCTTTAAGGCCTCGACATCCTCCTTCTTTAACTTCGCCTTTCGTGTAAAGGCCGCCAGAAACTGTGGAATGGAGCCGCCAAAGGTCTTTTCCACCAGCTCTCCAAGCTCGGTGTCCTGTACCTCTTCTTTCGTTACCAGGGAACGCACCATGGTGTTTTCATTCACGACGACGCCACGCTCGGATAACCGCCGGATGACCGTATAGGTCGTGGCCTTACTCCAGTTCAATTTTTCCTTGCACAGAGCTACCAGCTGGGTGCTGTTGACCGGCTCGGACTCCCAGAGAATCTGCATAAAACGGTATTCACTTTCAAATATTTTTGGTATGGACATAGCTTTCCTCCCTGTTCTCTACGAAATTATTGCTTTTGGTTTAATCAATTCAACCTGTTTTCTCACACAAAGTTTAATCCATTAAACCTGTTTTGTCAAGTACTATCCAGTCAATGCTTCCGTCTATGCCCAATCATTCCAATTTTCCACGCATTTACTCCAGCCTGTAGATTTCGCCATCCCGCAGACAGACCACCTTCCCTGCCAGTTCTCCAATATCCAGCTCCTTAAACCGCTTCTGATGCTCCGTATGAATTGGAATCACCGCCTTTGCCGGATTGGTCAGAAGAATCATCCGTTCGATATCTTCTTTTACCGCATGTCCGCTGGTATGCAGGTCCTTATGCCGCATGCTCCAATACAATTCTCCCAGACGCGCATCATAAGTATCTGTTTCTTTATTCTCCACATACCCTTTCCACAGGGAATAAATCAGTACCGGATTTTCCTCCCGGAAGACATCCAGATACTTCCTGTACCCTTCCCCTGTGCCAATCAGCATGAGAAATCCATTTTTCTTCATAAACTCCAGCTGGGTCATGCCAAGCTTTGGATTATAATAATTCATACCCTCCAGCGGATAGGCCTTCTGAAACCAGAACCGCTTATCCACTGCGCCTGCTGTCGTTTTATATAAATCCAACTGCTTTTTTACATACCGGTTCACATAAAACGCTCTTTTTTCCTCCGGCTTCTTCCCGGCATTCCACTGCATAACCGCATTGTGAAAGGATGCCAGGCTTTCCATGTTGGTGGAAGAACAGAGCAGAAACGCATATTTATTTTCTTTCTGTGAAAAAAACCGCACCGCTTCTTTCTGTAGTTCCTCCTCGGTCAGTACCTGCTCTGAACCACGTCCCATCATGGTTCCTTCAATCAAAAGCACATCCACACGCTTTCCTCGAAGAAAACCTTCCAGACGTTCAAAAAAATGTCTGCCAAACCTTCCATGGGTCCGGAAGTCCCCCGTATGTACTATGCACGCTCCCTCTGCCTCAATCAGAAACATATAGGCGTCAAAGGCAGAATGGTCCACCCGGATGGTCGTAATGTGAAATTCTCCGATGTCAAAAACCTTTCCTTCCGTAAACTCTATCCATCGGGAGTCTTCCCGCAGTACATCCAGCAATTCTTTCTGCTGCCACTGATTTTCCCCGGTCCGCTGTTCTTCTTCCGCCGTCCGTCTTTCATTTCCAGCCAGCGTTTCGTGAATATTTACGAGTACCTGTCTGGCCACACTTCCAATGCCCAGCCTGATTTCTTTTCCCCGGACATCCTTCTTCGGAATGTGCTGCAGCAGGCCCACATGATCTCCATGATAATGACTGAACAGTACCGCATCACACGCAGAGTTTTTCAGCATCTCCACCATTTTTTCGTCTGTGGAATCCTCTGGGGAACCCGCAAGCTCAGAACCAAAATCAATGAACAGATGGGTGTGTGTTGTATATAGTTCAGTTATGGTGCCGCCAATCTGGCTGGTGCCACGGTGAATTTTGATGTTAATCATTTTTTTCCTCCCAGATTTGTTGGAATCAATTGTCTTAACTCCAGTACATTGTCTTCCTTTTTCTCATTTTTTTCTTTAAACTGGACCAGTCCGGCCTCCACTGAAGTTATTTCCATCCAGCTACACAAAAATTTACAAATCCGCGACTGAATCTCCAGTTGTGATACCCCTTCATATTTCTTTACCTTAGATAAATACTTGCACTCCAGAAATTTCAAATACTCTTTTCCTTTATATTCATAATAAACTGCAATATCCGGCTTGGTGTTCATCATTTCCCGGAAATATTTCACCATTCTTTCATCCACATCTCCCCATTCTATTTTCCCGCCCAGATTTCTATTCCTTGGAATTCTGGATATCACTTCTTCACAGTCAACACCTTCTCTTTCTAATTGGATTCTGACATATTCGTAAAGTTTCCGGTTAAAGCAGTCTTCCTGATTGTCTTTCTCCAATGTTTCCTCATAATCCAGTTTCTTCTTTTCCTGTGTTTTTCTTTCTTCCCGCAGTTCCCTGTCCTTCCAGAAAAAATCCCGCATATAAGTTGCTTCATAAGCAACACTCCGAATACACAGTTCCCCATCCATTGGCAGCCCGCAGGCTTTTAAAATAACATCATCTTTTGGATTCTTCTGCCCCACCATCTGAAGCAGCCTGCTATATAAAAACAACGCATACTGTCTCTCTTCCCTGCACACTGGATTCTCTTCCGCAAAATATTCTTCAAAAAATTCCTTCATCCTTACCTCCACCAGCAAATTATAATGTAATTGTAATTTTGCACCATATAAAAGTCAATAGAAGTGTTACTTCTCACACAAAAATCCATTTCTTTCGAACTTAAATCGTGAGTCCTTAAATATTTCGGAAATATTAAAACAAATTCTTCTTAATTCTCTGCAAATTTCAATAACTATCTTGCAATTTACATTCTTTTATTTTATAATGTTCTCATAATGATTTACATAATAAGGGGGACACAGTTCTATGAAAAAATGGATATGTACAATTATTTCTGTTATGATGCTTTTTTCCATGGCAGCCTGTTCGGGTACACAGGAAGAACAGAATGATACCAACTCTGCAAATGGAACGGAAGCAGAAGTTTCGCATCCGGTTGAAGAAACACAGCCAACCGCCCAGCCAACCAAAGCACCAACACCTACTCCTACAGAAATACCACGTTCCAGCGTATGGAATGATAAAGATTTTGAAGCCTATGGTATTTTTGATATAGAGCCTTTTGATCTTGGTGAGTTTGAGTATGATTACACGGAAAGGAGTGGAATTCATGTTTACTGGACGGAAGACTTCATAAAAGATTATGCCACCGCTATGGAATGCGCAAAGGAATTATTTGATATCACTTTAGAAGTATCCGGTAAAAATGCCTATATCGTTGTTGATGATACTGGTTCATGGGTTCTGGGGGAACCGTTTACCTGCATCGATGACGCCGATGATGGCTGGGAAAGTGATGATAAGACAGAATACGGTTACACTGCCGACTGGTACTATGAATATAATGGATGGCTTATCTATGTATTTTTTATATCAACAAACGAGGCTGGTGAGGCAAAAACCGGTTATTCCATTAATGCTTTTATTCCTGTTAACTAACCAATTTATCTGATGTCCGACAGGCCATATCATTTTCACTGAAAGAATCAAGTTCCCCACAAAAGGTATCCTGATACCGGATGGGGAACTTGATTTACATTATTTCCCTCATTTCCCATCTTCCTGTCCCCCGTCATCTGCCAGAAAATACTTCCTGTTTTTTAAAATCTTCGGATTGACTTCCGCTGCCTCTTCATCCACCACCAGCCACATTCTCTCATAATCCAGAGCCACTTCCCGCAGAAAAATCCGGCAGGCTGTCTCCCAACGGTAATCCTCCGAGGAAATACGGAAGTACAATTCCCTTGACCCTGGACAGGTGTTGTATTTTCCACCATAGCGGACTCTCATAAACTCTTCATTCAGCGCCAGTGTCACCATCATGCAGTATTCCTGTATGGTATATTTCTCTGCTCCGGCTTCCTCTCTGGAAAGTTCCTCCCAGTGTTCCTCAATAAAGGCACTGGTCAGAAATACATACGGTCTTCGGGAAATTTCTTCCTGAATCACTGCTTCTATTGTTTCCAGTGTACCATGCAGTTCTTCCACCGCCCAGGTCCGGATAAAATTGAGAATCATCCGTTTTACTTTTTTATGAATCGTATAGCGATACAGCCATTCCGCTGCACTTAACGACTCTTCCACATTCTCCGGATTGGCATAAATATGCTGCACCACCGGAATGATTTTTCCATCTTTCCTGACCATCCATGCTGTAGCCATGTCCACTCTCCCATCCACCATTTCCATTCTTTTACTGCTGCCATTCTTCATTACGATTATTCGTATCTCGTAAACAGTAACATTTTTTCTTTCACCTGCGGCCACCGGGCTGCCAGTTCATCCAGTTTAAGATCTGTCTTTCCACAGTTCCTCTGTAACCCCTTTTGTCCCCGGAACACACCAAAATCATCCCGCAGACCTGTTTCACACCATATTGCATAATAGCCAATCTCCCGGATATATACAATCGGATAACCAATCCGGCACAAAACGGCAAAATCCCGCTGGCGGACCCTCTCCGATAAACCAGGAAACAACTGGCGGTAATGTTCTGCGCAGGAAACATAATTTTCCCGCCGAAACAACTCCTCCAGATCCACTTCGTCATTTTCCAGCCAGTGCATTAAACAGCCAATCCGCCTGAGACGCAGCAGATGTGCATTTCTCCGTTTCTCACCACTTCCTGTAAATTCCGGTCTTCCCATCCTGACGTATGCCCTTAACCTCCTCGAATACTCTACCCGGATTAACCCGGCTTCTGTCAAATCCCGCAGGTCACGTTGTAACATCCTGTCCCCAACCGGCAGTCTGCTTAAAATTTCCTGACGCTCCACATTTTCCAGATAATAAAAAATATCATACAACAATAACTGACGTTCCAGTCTGGTCAGACTAATGCTTTTTTCCATTCTCCTCATCCTCTCCTTTAAAAACAGAAGTGACCGCTCTTCTTACACTTCTGTTTTCCATGCCTTCCATTATAGCAGACACTACTTCCGTCTGCTGACAGCAGTAGGTCGTACCATGTGCTCCATACCATAACCTCCTGTTCCAGACTGTCCTGATTGTTTCCTTATGCAGTTGTCAAGGTGCGTCCTGCTTTCTGACTCTATCATAACATAAACAATTATTGCTTAACGACAGTGTTCCGTCATTCCTATTCCGCAACGTTTTCTCTCCCCAAAAAGAGAAGGTGCAAACCAACTGCGTTTACACCCCTGCCACACGACTGCCTACCAGTCCCTCTCTTCTTCCTCAAAATACACCAGTTCTTCCCACGTACTGCTTAATCTTTCCCATTCTTTTGACTCATTCGTTTCAAAATACAGTTTTCCATCCTTTTTTACTATTCCAAAGCTTTCCCGCAGACCCTCATCTTCCCACATCACATAAAAATCCATCTCCGGAATATACTCTATTCCATATCCAATACGGTTCAACTGCGCAAAATCCCGGTACATTCTGGAAAGTGTTGCCTCCGGAAAATATTCAAAATAGTAATCCTTGCAGGACTTATACCGGCTGCGGTCAAATTTCTCACCTTCATCCACTTCATCATGCATCAGTTCAAACATCAGCACAGCAACCCGGTATAACCGCTCCAGATGTTCCTTCCTCCGTTGTGTCATCACCTTCTTCTGCTGCTTTTCTTCTGTTTTCTCCGCTTTCCAGTCATCAATATACGCCTGTATCTTTCTGGAATAACGAACCGAAAGCAGCCCTGCATCAGTTAAATCTGCAATATCCCGCTGTATCATCCTCTTGTCCATTGGAATCCGGTTCGTGATTTCTTCAAAGGAAACTTCTTCACAGTAATAAAAAATCTCATACAAAAGAAGCTGCCGGTCCAGCCGTGTTACTTCACGAAACGGCTTCTTTCTCTTTATCCCATTCAGTTGTTCTGCTCTTCCTTTTTTGACTGGCATTTGTATACTCTCCTGTTTCAAATTCCATTGCTTCCTTAAAAAGCCCCCGGCGGACTGCACGAATTTATAGTGGAAATTATGGATGGTTTTATACAAAAACAAAGAGTTCTGTCTGCAGAACTCTTTGTTTTTGTATCTCTTATTTACTTTTATGCAAATGGATTCTCCGATGGGTATGGAAGGCTCTTCGGCTGGTTGTAACCAATCTCGTTGTAAGCCACGCCAACATACTTCAGAACTTCGAAAATAGCCTTTCCGAAGTGACCGAATGCTACCGCACCGTGGTGAGGATAATTCTTCTCCACCAGTACGTGACGGTAGAAGCGGCCCATTTCCTTGATTGCGAATACACCGATAGCACCGAAGGACTTGGTTCTTACATCAAGAACTTCACCCTCTGCAACGTAGGCACGAAGGATGTTATCAGAGGTGGACTGCAGACGGAAGAAGGTGATGTCACCCGGCATAATATCGCCTTCCAGAGTACCGTTGGTAACTTCGATAGGAAGGTTTCTAGCCATAATCTTCTGGTACTTCATCTCACAGAACGCAAGCTTAGAGGAGCATGTGTTACCACAGTGGAAGCCCATGAAGGTATCCTTGTGTGTATATGGGAACTTGCCTTCGATGGATTCCTTGTACATATCTGCAGGAACAGAGTTGTTAATATCAAGCAGGGTAACAGCGTCTTCACTGACACAGGTGCCGATGAACTCACTGAGTACACCATAAATATCTACTTCACAGGATACCGGAATACCACGGCCTGTTAAACGGCTGTTTACATAACATGGTACGAAACCGAACTGTGTCTGGAATGCAGGCCAGCACTTACCAGCAATGGCAACAAACTGGCGGCTGCCCTTGTTTGCCTCAATCCAGTCAAGAAGTGTAATCTCATACTGTGCAAGCTTCTCCAGTACTTCCGGCTTCTTGTTGCCTTCGCCAAGTTCTTTTGCCATATCCGCAGCAACTTCCTTGATTCTAGGATCGCCTGCATGGTTGTTGAATGCTTCGAACAGGTCAAGCTCGGAATTCTCTTCGATTTCTACACCGAGGTTGTAAAGCTGCTTGATAGGAGCGTTACATGCAAAGAAATTCTTTGGTCTTGGACCGAAGGAGAAAATCTTTAAGTTAGCAAGTCCGTAAATTGCTCTTGCAATTGGAAGGAACTCGTTAATCATATCTGCACATTCTTCAGCAGTTCCAACCGGATACTCTGGGATATAAGCCTTTACGTTACGAAGCGCCAGATTGTAGCTTGCATTTAACATACCACAGTAAGCATCGCCACGGCCATCCATCAAGTCAGCCTGGGACTCTTCTGCTGCTGCCACGAACATCTTAGGTCCGTTGAACTTTTCTGCTAACATTGTCTCGGAAATTTCCGGACCAAAGTTACCAAGATATACGCACAGGGCGTTACAGCCAGCATTCTGGATATCTTCCAGCGCCTGCTGCATATGTATTTCACTTTCTACAATACAAACAGGACACTCGTAAATGTTTGCTGCATCATACTTTGCTGCATAAGCTGCCACAAGAGCCTTTCTTCTGTTTACAGCCAGAGACTCTGGGAAACAGTCACGGCTTACTGCAACGATACCTACCTTCATTTTTGGGACATTCTGAATCATTGTAAAACCCTCCTTGTTTTTCGCTTTTGATAATTTTTTTCACATAATATGCTACTATAAATTTACTCCAAACAGACGAAAAAAAATACCATCTGAATTACATTAATTTTATCGTTATTTTTCTACCATGTCAACGAAAAGAGCTTTCGAAACCTGATTTTTATGCTGGTTGGTGAATAAACCGTACTGCCATTGAAATATTCAGATAGTTATGCATATATTGTTTATATATTCACACATTTCCTGTAATTTCGAAAAATAAATAAATTTTAATTTTTTTTAAAAAAGTACTTGCATTTTTTATTTTTATGGTATATAATAACTTTCGTGTTAAGGACACAGCAACAAAACATAGGGCTATCGCCAAACGGTAAGGCAACGGACTCTGACTCCGTCATCTCAAGGTTCGAATCCTTGTAGCCCTGCTGAGTAACCTCTGTAGAGAAATCTATGGAGGTTTTTATTTTCCTTGAAAAGGATTTATTGCGCTTTGCTATAAACTTCCGTTTCAAAATCTGAAAGGAAAATGACCTACAGGATATAACCCCCATAGGCCATTACTCTTAAATATTATACAATGTGTAGCATTCTTCCCGGAAAGCTTCATCCGTAGTCACTTTCTTAAGCTCCTCAAACTTCTGCTGGTTGATTAAAACACTTACCAGCTTACTCATGCGGGCTTCACCTTCTGCTCTGCCTTCTGCTCTTCCCTCGTTATGCACATTCTTTAAATGTAATTCTTCCTTGTATTCCGTAATACACACATCAACCACCTCCGCTCTGTGTGATTTCAAAAATCCGGATAATAATCCATTTCTTTCGATAAAAGTAACTACCGTCTGTTCTACCGCCTGTTGAATATTCATTCTTTGTGAGCTGTCCCTTACCATTGCAACAAACTCTGAATACTCTTTTAAAACCCCACACTTATTCATAAGTTCAAGATTATGCCCTTTGTTAATATTCAACATGGTTACAGTCCATTCACAACCTTCTGACTCAGTTATAAACGCGTCCGATAACTTAAGGATTTCTTTGTCCTCATGTTCCTCCATGCCATTGTAAAATACATAGCATTTTGGTGTCGGCAATTTGACAAGTCTGCTTCCGTAGATATCAAAGTTATTTTCTTCTACCCACTTATCCAGTAGCTTGGCACAATACTCAAATTCCCGGAACGGCATGTTGGGATTATAGCTGCTTTGTTGCTCAAATAAATTTAATTCACTGTCTATAATGAACGAAGAATCATTTTTCATTCCCATGTAGACAACATCCTGAATTGTTGTAATCTCAAGCAGACTATCATCTGTATAATTTGTGTCGTTTAATGCATTGTACAAATCCAGTATATATTTCTTATTTTTTTCACTGCCAAAAATCAGCCGGAAGAGCCGGTCCTTATACTGGCGATTTGTCTGAATATTGTTTTGTCCTCCCATACTCCTATTCCTTTCTTCGGCTCTATAAACCATATCCACTAACCGCCAATATAGTTTCTACTCTATAGGCTCCAGTAATTAAACGGAATACTATATCTCTACTTCTATTATAAATGCTTTTTATGTCACTTACAAGGCAATCAAACTAAATTTATAAGATGAACTTACACACTTATACGTAAAAAACTTTGATTTTCTACATCATTTCGCAAAAACAATGAAAATACCTTCTCCCATACACCAAAAGGGCAGATAAAGAACCATGCCCCTATCTACCCTTCAAACTCCTATTATTCCTCTATTTCTTCTATCTTCTCCAGCTCTGGTCCATCTTCGCCGTAATCTCCACTACACTTTCCTTCTTCTTCGAACTCTGTATCCTCTTCTCCAATTCTTCATAATACAGTTCTTCGTCAAACGGCAGCTCAATCATCTTATTCTGAAACGCTGACAAATGCATGGCGTTGGAAAGCATCAGCCCATTAATGCCCTCTGCTCCGTCTGCCACCAGCGGTTTTCCTTCCAGAATCGCCTTTCCCCAGGCATTGATGACTCCGGTGTGCTGCAGATTGCTGCCATCCAGCTCGATTTCCAGCTCCTGCACCTTCGGACTGCCAAACGGCGACTGGTTCGTTCGGGAAAATTCCTGCTCGGTCATTTCAAATTCCCAGACTCTTAACCGGTCATCCTCCACCAAAAGCTTTGCTTTATCCATCTGGATTTCGAAACGGTTGGTACCGTAAGCGTCTCCGGTTGTAGTAATAAAAGTTCCTGTGGCTCCGTTTTCATACTCTACAAAACAGGTCACATCATCCTCCACCTCAATATTGTGCCATTTGCCGAATTTCATATTGGCATAGACTTTCTTTGGCATACCACAAATCCACTGCCACAAATCAAGCTGATGCGGACACTGGTTCAGCAGCACACCGCCGCCCTCTCCGGCCCAGGTAGCACGCCAGCTTCCGGAATCATAATACACCTGTGGACGGTACCAGTTGGTAATTATCCAGCTGGTTCTTCGAATAGCCCCATATTTACCGGACTGTACCAGCTCTCTCATTTTTTTATACACACAGTTGGTTCTCTGGTTAAACATCACTGCGAAAACCACCTCCGGGTGTTTCTCTGCAAACGCGTTCATTTCCCGTACCTGCTTTGTATACACTCCTGCAGGCTTATCAATCAGCACATGAATCCCACGTTTCATACATTCCATGGCATAATGAGGATGTACATAGTGCGGCGTTTCTACCATGCAGGCATCCATCAGGCCGCTGTCCAGAAGCTCCTCCGCGGTGGAAAACTGTGTTACGCTGTTACCTAAATTCTCCGTTGCCCAGACAAGCCTTGCCGGATTGATGTCTGCCACGGCTACCAGTTCAAAATCCGGGCATTCTCCCTTTAACACCTTGCTGGCATAGAAGGAGCCCATATTTCCAATTCCAATGATTCCTAACTTAATTTTTCCCATACCTTTAGTCCTCCCGAAGTAAGTTTTTTAATGCATCACAGGCAGTATCAAATGCAGTATCCGCATCCGGATAACGGAACTCTTCTATTTTACTTTCCCTGTTTTTCCCTTCCAACTCACGAAGACCTTCAAACACGGTTAAGTGGGGCTCCACAGTGACCTGTGTTCCTCCCTGTGCCCGGAAACTTTGGAGAATTTCTTTTACACTGCCGATTCCTGCACCTGCCGGTACTACCATGCCATCCGCCAGGGCGTCTTTAATATGCAGATACTTTATGTAAGGCTTTAACATACGCCATGCTTCCAGCGTATCCTGTCCGCACTGAATAAAATTTGCAGGGTCAAAAATTCCTTTCAGTTCCGGTATCTCCTTATGAATCTGCAGACAACGTACTGCAATATCTCCGTAAATATCTTTTTCATTTTCGTGACACAAATCAATTCCACTGCCTCGTGCTGCCTCCACCATCTGTTTCAGCCGCTCCATTACCGGCTCCTGATAAAGACCAGGGTCTTTTCCTGACGGAATGAAGAACGAAAACAGCCGGATATTCTTACATTCCAGAATGTCTGCTATCTCCAGCGTATGCTTAAACTTTTCCAGATGTCCCCCAAACTCTTCTTCCATACTGATCTTCCCAATCGGTGAACCTATGGACCACACGGTGAGCCCCGCTTCCTGTAGTTTTCGATGCACTTCCACAGCCTTTTCCTTTGAAATGTCGGAAATGTTTGTTCCATTCACATTTCTGATTTCCAGTCCCTGTAAATGATTCCGCTTCATGGCAGCAATCTGTCTGTCCATATCCGCCGAAGCTTCGTCTGCAAAAGCATAAATCTTCATTGTTTCCATCACAGTCCCGTCCTTTCTATAACCGATGTTTTCTTGCGGTTCCTTCTGTTATTTCCATTATACAATGATGATTTTTATTTACAATTACAATAAAACACAGAAATACATTGCAAAAATAAACATTCCCTGTTATTCTCTAATTAAGGGAGCATACACGGAACCAATACTTTTACAGTGTAAAAAAACAGCACTTTAATACTCTGAAGGATGTGAAACAGTGAATTACTTTATAGAAAGTCATCTGACTACGACAGAAAATCCAATCATCGAACAGCCGGTCATGCACAGCCACGACAATTATGAAATTTATCTTTTTTTAGAAGGAAAAAACGATTATCTGGTTGAAGGCACAAGATACCGTCTGCGCAAAGGAGACATTATGCTGATGCGTAAAGGAGAACTGCATATCAATCATATTCTCACAAATCAGACTTACCGCCGTATTACAGTAAACTTTGAAATCACTCCGCTTCTTACAGAACTGAATCTTCTGCATCTGCTGGATATGTTTCATAATCGCCCTTTAGGAGAATATAACCATTACTGCGCCAAAGAATTTCCGGAAAACCACTGGATGCAGTATCTTCATGCTGTATGCAGTGCTGTTTCCAGGGAAGAAAAACTGTGTTATCTCCTCCCTTTGCTGCATGAACTGCATCAGTGTTTTTCCCGCCTGTCCCTCCTTCCTGCCAATGGGGAACAGAATTTAGTTGTGGATATCTGCAAATATATTAATGAAAATCTGTCACTGGATCTGTCACTGGAACAATTATCCGAAAAATTTTATATCAGTAAGACCCATCTGAATCGTCTGTTCCACGCCAGTCTGGGAACTACCGCCGGACAATATATCAAGTTAAAACGCCTGTTTTGGGCAAAAGAAGAAATCCAACAAGGCGGACATCCTGTGGAGGTTTATTCCAAATGTGGTTTTCACGATTATACCACGTTTTACCGCGCCTTCAAAAAGCAGTTTTCCCTTTCACCAAAGGATATTTATTCAGAGTAACCAAAAAACGTTATCCATTTCCAGATAACCCAAAAGACTACTGCAAAACCGGTTTCAAAACTAAGCATACCTGTCGTACGCACAGCTGAAACTATTTTACAGCAGTCTTTTTTCTATTACCAGACGGCAATTTCTGCAATTACTTCAAAATCTCCTTCAGATATGACTTTCCGCAGATATCTCCCTTCACTCCCAGGTACTCCATCACCGTGGCTCCGGTATCTGCAAAGCTCATTCGCGTTCCCAGGTTCACCGGCTTCACCTTTTCCCCAATCACTACCACCGGCACATACTCCCTGGAGTGGTCTGTGGATGGGGTCGCCGGGTCACAGCCATGGTCTGCGGTGATGATCAATAAATCCTCCTCTTTTAACGCAGCCACCAGCTCAGGCAGTCTGGAATCAAAATAAGTCAATGCCTTCGCATAGCCCTCCACATCATTTCTATGGCCATACACCATATCAAAATCCACCAGATTGGTAAAACAGAGTCCGGTAAACTCTTCCTTCATCCACTCCAGTGTCCGTTCAATGCCTTCTGCATTATTTGCAGTGCGCACCGTCTTTGTAATGCCGCTGCCAGCAAAAATATCGTAGATTTTGCCAACGCCGCGTACTTCCATCCCCTGCTCCGCAATATAATTTAACATCGTCTTCTTTGGTGGAACAAGAGAGTAATCGTGGCGTCCTGCTGTTCTCTTATACGGATGCTCCCCTTCAAATGGGCGGGCAATAACACGCCCCACACCAAATTCTCCAACGCAGAGTTCCCTTGCGATTTCACAGTAACGGTACAGTTCTTCTACTGGAACTACCGCTTCGTGGGCTGCAATCTGGAACACGCTGTCTGCCGAGGTATACACAATCAATGCTCCGGTTTCCACACTCTCTTTGCCATAGTCCCTAATAACTTCTGTTCCGGAATAAGGACGATTGCACAGTACCCTGCGTCCGGTTTTTTCTTCAAATGCCTGAATTAACTTCTCCGGAAAACCATTTGGAAAGGTCGGCAGCGGCTGTTCTGACACAAGCCCGGCAATTTCCCAGTGTCCAATGGTCGTATCCTTTCCTCTGGAAGCCTCCGCAATACGCATGACAGCACCCTGGAATTCCACATCGGTCTTTTTGAGGTCCTGAATACCCTCCAAATCAAACAGTCCGTAGTTCTCCATGCCAGGCATGGCAAAGGCAGTGCTCTGCGCCGCAGACCGCATGGTATTGCTGCCTGCGTCACCATACTCCGCAGAATCCGGCATTTCCCCAATTCCTACACTGTCAAGAACCACTAAAAAAACTCTTTTTCCCATAAATACCTTCCTTTCGAAGATTAAAATTTCCTTAAAATTTTCCCATACCATTTGCCATATAAAACATTTAGTGCTATACTTCTTTTCAAGTTTGTGTCTGTCCCCAACCAGAGCAGTCTTTTCAGCTACTGGTTCACCCATCAATTATAGAAAGGATAAAAAAATGAAACAATTATTTTCCAAATATAATCACGCCCTGGCAATTTTATACCTGCCATTTTATCTGGTTTGTTTTTTCTGGCTGGAAAAGCAGAATACCAAAGATGTTTTTCTGGTTGAATCCACCCTGGACCACTACATACCGTTCTGCGAATGGTTTATTATTCCATACGTACTATGGTTTGGTTATGTGGCAGTTACCATTGCCTATTTCTTTTTTACCAATAAGCGGGACTTTATCCGCCTGTGTATCTTTTTATTTGTCGGCATGACTATCTGCCTCGGCATTTACTATCTCTGGCCGAACGGACATCATCTGCGTCAGGATTTAAGCACCCTGGGCAGAGAAAACATCTTCACCCGGATGGTTGCTTATCTGTACTCCATTGATACTTCCACCAATGTATGTCCAAGCATCCATACCTATAATTCCATAGGCTGCTGCATTGCTGTGTTCAAAAGCAGTACGTTAAAGGACAAAAAATGGATTCGTGGCGGTGCACTCCTCCTTACCGTGTCCATCTGCCTGTCCACCGTATTTTTAAAGCAGCACTCTGTTATTGATGTTGCCTGTGGACTATTACTGTCACTGGTTATGTATCTGTTCTCCTACCTTCCAAAATTCGAACGGATTCCGGAACAGATAAAAGAAACCAGTACGACTTAATACATTAACCTCCAAGCTGTTTCATTTCAACTTTTTTAGTTGAAATGAAACAGCTTTCTTGCCACTTCATAGCCGACCTTGACAAACTCCTGTCCCGGACGGCTGTGAAGTTTGGAAGATTTTCCAAGTACTGTTCTGCTGATTGCCTTAAACATCTTCCTGTTCTTTCCCTCCAGATATCCCCATAGTTCATCTTTTTTACGCAGCGCATCCTCCGTGCCTATTTTTATTAAAAATACCGATGAAATTGTCATCATTATCATCACATATTTTGTCATATAACTTCTTAAATGACGGTTTTTAATTTTTGTAAAATCATGTCCATCAATAATCGTTCTTGTCACAAACAACTGCTGGTCAATACGTTTCATCATATTGTTTTCATTGACAGACTGGTCCTCCCTGCCGATAAAATAACGGTACAGGTTCAAATCCCTGTAATACATAGTCTTTACCGCAGGCAGCGGCTGATATACATAAATGTTATCCACATAAAATGTGTGTTTTGGCAGTTCCAATCCACAATCCCGCAGAAGTTTTGTGCGGTAAATAACAGAATGCATCAGTATGAACTGTCCGGTGCGGAAGTGTGACACATCATCCCAGGTAAATACACGGTCCTGCGGCATACAGTTCCGGTAATGAATCACCTTCTTACGCTTTTCTCCCACTTTTTCATACACATAATTGCAGATGAACATATCCAGACTGGTTCCATCCTCCACCAGCTTTTTCAGTGTGGATAATGCTTCCAGAAATGCCTCTTCTTTTACCCAGTCATCACTGTCCACCACTTTAAAATACAATCCGGCTGCTTCTTTCAGTCCTGTGTTTACTGCTCCTCCGTGTCCGGCATTTTCCTGGTGGATTACTCTCACAATACCCGGATGCTGCTCCTGCAGTTCCAGTCCGATTTCATATGTTCCGTCACTGGAACCGTCATCCACTATGATGATTTCCACATCTTCACCACCAACTAATAATGTTTCTACTGCATGGCGCATATAGCTTTCTGAATTGTAGCAGGGAATTGCCACCGTCAATAATTTCATACCGTTCCTCCGTTTCTAATATCCTACTTTTTCTGCAAATAACTTAAAAAGATATTTCCTGCTTCTTCAAATATGGTTTCCGCCTCTTTGACAGACCACGTTCTGTAAGTTCCTTTCTCTGGTTCATATATGGTAATGCTT
Organism: Lachnospiraceae bacterium; assembly: GCA_017938285.1. Taxonomy (GTDB): domain Bacteria; phylum Bacillota; class Clostridia; order Lachnospirales; family Lachnospiraceae; genus SIG299. Next base: position 30,926 of record JAGBBW010000093.1, on the reverse strand, counting down.
CCTGTATTGTACCCGGTAATTACCACTGCTTCTGAAGCATTCTTCATGGCATATACCGGTGCTCCACGGAACACAAAATACAGCACTTCATCCAGGGAAGCACCGGTCAGGGACAACACTCTCTGCCCTGTGGTTTCTTCCAAAAATTCCTTTACACTCTGTTCCGGCAGAAGTCCAGAAGTTTCCAGCTCCACTCCCATATAGGAGGCCATCATTCTTACAGCCTCCTGTCTGCTGGTAAGACCGCTGGCTTTTGTGGAACTGCCAGAGCGCTCTTCCAGTACATACGAGGAATACTTGACACCTCTTTCCCAGATGACACGTCCCTTTTCATTAATTACCGTACCTACCACACCGGACCGGTCTGCCAGCCGCACTGCCTCTGCACAGTCACTGCTGATACCTGCAATTTCACCAAAAGAATATACCATATATTCTTCTTCGGTATTTTCCAGTTCTGTAATACGTACTGTTTTGTCTTCTGACAGTATCGTATATGGTACGGTTTCCGGCACCGGGATTTCCTTCATTTCATATGTGGAAGGAAGGTCGATATAATATTCCTGGAACATCAGCTCTGTAATACGGCTGTCCAGTACAACCGGTTTTGTTTCTTCCTCCATACTGTTGAGAATATAATCATCCGCAGCTTCTGCATAGCCCCCTTTTGCCGTTTTTTCCACCCGGCGCAGACGAATGGAATTTGTAGTAACTTCTGCCTCCGCCACATAAATTCCTTCCTTCTGGTAGGACTTCTTTTCCTGCAGATTTTTATCCAGAATCCGGACAGCATACGCCGGGTAAAGTGTGGAACCATCTCCCTTTATCATGCAGTCAGAACGCAGTCCATAACTGCAGATGATATTTTCGTTGATTTTTCCGAGTACCCGGAGAAACTCCCCTTCCTCTGCCACAAGTTCTTCCCGCTCTCCGGTTTCCAGGTGCAGCAGCTGCAGCCTGTTATCATCCTCCTGCCAGCAGACATAAGCACTGTCCTGGAAGAACGCCACGGAAGACTCTATCGCACAGTCTGATATTACAGAAAGTTCCTTGGTCGTCAGATTATAGGAAAACATTGTTTCATACGCCATAAAGAAAAACTGGTCATACTCATTCATGTAGCTGAAACTGCCCAGCTCCTCCTTGATTTTCTGATAACTCTCCCCGACCGGAAGATATAACTGTTCTTCTATACGCTCTTCGCCACGGTAATACCGGTACAAAAGAATTCCTGTTTTTCCTTCATACTCTCCCCGTCCCATATAACCATAGACAAGAAAGCTGACATCTCCGTTTTCGTACATTTTCAATATCCGGACATCATACTGGTCGCAGGAAAGCCCGTTCTCCACCTCATTTTCCTTACGGTAAGAAAATACCCTGCAGAGCTTATTTTCCGCCAGATTGTAATGCCACAACTCCTTATTACGCACAAAAGCCAGCATACTGGCATCTGCATTCGTCAGAAGCGCAAGACCGGTATCATTTGTCACTCCAAGCTTAAACTGGTTCTGGGAAAGACTGGCCAGTTTTTCATCAAAAACCGCCTCCATGGTACGTTCATAATTCAAAAGATACTGCGCCGCATCCGTAACCGTTACACGAAATTTTTCTTTCACATAATACTGCTCCCTGCCAGAACCGGTATCCAGTTCCACCAGATACTGAAGCGTCCCTGTCGCAATATTATTATAAACCTCCGTCATCGTCAGCAGCGGTTCCGTTAAAAGTTCCGGCTCCAGATCACCCCAGCAGACCATATAATAGCTGTCATTTATGTCCACATGGGCATACGTAGAACCTGCACCACGGTATGTGCTTTCCAGAAACGGAATCACGGTATCAATCTCTTTTTCCATTGCCCACCGGGAAAAATTGCGGATAAACTCCGTTTTTTCTGCGAAAAAACTGTCATTATAGTATTTTATGCGGAAGTAATAATAAATACGACGGCTTTCCGAATCCACCAGCATAACTTCCACCGCATATTCCTTACCTGCCTCCATTTTATTGGAAATCTTAATCCTGGCTTTTTTCTGTTCTTTGTCATAATCAAATGCATTTATGGTTCCTTCCGCAATTTCTTCCTGCGTATTCACATCATGCACTTCGTAATGCAGTTTTCTCACATCTGTTCCATTTTCATCAATCAGAAGTTCCATCGTCTGGCTGGATTCAACCACCACCATATTTTCCCGTATGGAATACATATCAATCGCAGACGTATAACCGTAAAGACAACTCACGGTCACCCCGTCGCTATGCAATGCAATCGTTGGAAGTTCTGCCTCTGCCATGGCTGTTGTTTTGACTGAACCAAACATAGCCTCATCCATATTACTGCCAAAAAAATAAATGGATGCGATAAAAACGCCAAGCAGGATTAAAAATTTCACTGTATATTTCATGTAGTTTTTTCTGTCCTTTCTAACTAAATCCTGTACCTTATATCGTATTACATTTTTGGCAAAACTACAACAATTTTTTCTACCAGGTATCCGGCAAAATCGGAGAAGCCAGATACAAAATTGTACGATAACGGTTCTCATTCTGGCTCATGGCAATATGCAGATTGATTTTCTTTCCCTCGACCGTAATATAATTGTCCAGGCTTCCTGTGTAAGCATATACGGTATACAAATCCGCTTCCCGGTACTCATATACGACTTCCGCACCAAGGGTCTGAAGAATTTCTTCTGTAATTTCATTTCTGCGCTCTAATGTCAGATACCCCGGATAATCCCCAATCAGCTGTATGGTTGTGCTGATTTCCGTACAGGAAAGCCCACGCAACGCTTCTTCCAATAAATTTTTATACGTAAGAACCGTACCTAACGACTCATTCAGACTGATTCTGGCATATAAATAGTTCCTTGTCCCTGCCCCAATACTTATACCCGTCTTCTGTCCGTCTGTCTGTTCCGGAAATAAACTGATTACCTTAAGCTCTGTGCTGGCTGCCTTTGCTTCCTTGCTGACTATCATTTCCTGTCTTGTTTCTGTTGCAATTATCTCCGGTTCCTCCTCAATCGTCAGAAGAATTTCCTCTGCCAGTGCTCCTATCAGCTGCTGCTTCTGTTCTTCCGTCAGACTCTCCTCCGGATATCTTGCCGTAATTTCCACCGTAGCACTGATTGCTTCCGGATTTGTGACAGAAAAAGCCGCCACCAGGCTTGTATTTTTTTCAAACAGTGCTCCCACTAAAAGCTTCAAAAATACAAAAAGCCAGGCTGCGGCAATTAATATCCACAGAAGTCTCCATCTTGTTACATTTACACGTTTTACTGCACTCTGCTGTTCCATAACCATAATCCTTTCTAACTAGTAGTTTTATGGTTATTCTTTCCACAAACAAAAAGGGTTATACAAAAAACTCTTGTACTTTCGTACCTACCGTGTTATACTAATCCACGCCCATAAAAACAAGGTCATATCCGGGCGGGGTATTCGATATATGATATCCCAGACTGGAAGCAGAGCTTCCCGAGTGTTCGAGACCTTCCACTCGTAAAACAAAACTAAAGGAGAAAAATATGCACAAAAAATCTAACATCATGTCACTCGTGACCGCTGCGATGATAGCAGCACTCTACGTCGTCCTAAGCTTCGCCATCAATGCCTTTGGCCTGGCTTCCGGCGCCATCCAGGTACGTGTCTCCGAGGCACTGACCATCCTTCCCTACTTTACCCCATCCGCCATACCGGGACTTGCCATTGGCTGCCTGCTGTTCAATTTACTGTCCGGCGCCGCCATTCTGGATGTTGTTTTCGGTACACTGGCAACATTGCTGGGTGCCATCGGTTCCTATTTTGCAGGGAAAGCTGCAAAAAAAGTAAAATGGGCAAAATTTCTGGTTCCTGTCCCGCCGGTTCTGACGAATGCATTTATCATACCATGGGTGCTGAAAACTGCTTATGGACTCACGGACGCTTACTGGTATCTGTTTGCAACCATAGGAATCGGAGAGGTCATTTCCTGTGGTATTCTTGGCATACTTCTGCTGTTTGCACTACAGCCACTACGGGGGACTTTATTTATAACGAAGTAAACGCCTAAGACAATGCTCTGAATTTAAAAACAAGACCGGGGTTGCTGCATAAAGCTTCCACTCTTTGCAACAACCCCGATCCTAATCCTTTTGCATTCTATACCAGCTCATTCTGTTCCGGTACTCCCTCGGTGTCATTTTGTATTTTTCTTTAAACACCCTGTTAAACGTCCTCTGACTTTCAAATCCGCATTCCAGGCATAAATTTGTAATCAATTCCTTTGAATTTTCCAATATGGCAGCCGCATAATTCAGTCTTATTCCATTCACATATTTACTAAAATTGCAATGAAATGTTTTTGAAAACATTCTGGATAAAACATACTTTCCAACTCCTAACTCCTTTGCCATTTTTTCCAGTGTGATATCTTCCCTGAAATTCTTTGCCACATATTCTACTGATTTATAAACAATATCATCCCTGTCTGACGTGTCTTTTTCCATCATATCCATTTCTGAAAAAACATGGGCCAGTATCATCTGCACATAAGCCCGTGCCAGCATTTCGTTATTCTCGTTCCTCTCTGCCAATGCCTTCATGGAATTAGCCACATCGTCATGCAGACTATCCCTGCACAAAACCGGATATACCGGTCGAAACTTCCACAATTCATTTACGTATGCTGGAAATGCAGCCGCATCCACAAATACATAAATTGCCCTGTTCTCTCTTCCGCCCCAGACCTGATAATGATGAATCACATTAGGAAATACTATTGCAAAATCTCCTTCCTCCATATGGTAGAGTTCCGGACCTATTCCAAACTCCAACGTACCGGAAGTTACATATACCAGTTCCATCGCTTCATGCAAATGCGGCGGTACATGAACAGAATTCTTCCATTCTACGAAAAACTCCTTCTTTCTGCTTTCATATGCAGGTATCACAACACTCTTCCTTCCTAAAAAACATCACGGGCATATTTTAAATCCAAAAGAAATATCCTTTTCTGCACTAACGTGATAAGAAGCTTCCACATCACTTCCCCAACTGTCAATTCCTCCCACTCCCCGTACTGCGCCATAAACACAAAGTACCGTTCTTCGTACAGGCGGAAGTTCCTCCTGATGGGTCGCATTTTCTATCTCAGAGGCGGTATATGGAAGACAGGAAAAGGCAAACCCGGTATCTTCCTTTTCAAACCGGAGTTTATGTGCCGAAACATCCTTTCTGCTTCTGTCCAGCCCTTTGTGTCTTACAACCTCCACCCACTCTGTATCCATTCTCATGCCACAGTCCTGCGGAACAAGATAAGGTGTTAAAGACAAATCAGTGATTTCAAATACTCCTTTTTCCGCACCCGCTTTTCTGTCCGGATAGGTTTCCCCGGACAACCCTTCATATACATACTTCTCTGCAGGCGTCGGCATAATAAATCTCATTCCAAACACAGGAAGTTCCGGCAGACCCTTTACTCCATGATACCGGACCCGGACGCTGATACTGCCGGATGCCCCCACCATATAAACCACGTCTACCAACGCAGCCGGGTTAGTCACTGTTTCATACGTAAAAATAACCTTTACTTCTTCCGCACATACTTCAGAACCATATTGGTTATTCTGCGGAGCGCATGGCTTTCCCTGGGATACCCCGTCCGTAATCACTTCGATATCTTTACATAAAATAAACATATCTGCTGCCAGCCAGCTTCCACTTTTCACATGAAAACCACTTCCCCGGTCATTGTCTGTCAGTGCTCTCCAGAAGACAGGCTTCGGACAGCGGTACAGCCACTCAAATCCATCCTTTACCAGAGACTCCAGTCCACCCTGCGCATACGAAAAAATGTAATCAAATCCTTTTCCATGCACACCAAGTGTAAAATCCCCATATACTACCTTTAAAGGCTGTTTAGTTGTACAAGCCATAATAATACCTCACTTCCTGCATAGCCGGTTTTTCCCTGCGGTCTGCAAATACAATGCCATTTCCGGAAAATTCATAATCCGATGGTCTGTCATCAAAGTCCCCGCCATAACGTAAAACCTCTTTTCCTGTCACTTCATCGGTAACTAAAATTGCCTGGTCAATAAAATCCCAGATAAATCCTCCCTGGTACATCTCATACTGGTCAAGCAGTTTCATGTATGAGCCCAGACCGCCCATGGAATTTCCCATGTCATGCATAAATTCACACAGGATATATGGCTTTTCAGGATTGTTTTCCAGATACTCTTCTACTGCCTCCGGCGTGGCATACATACGGCTTTCCATATCTGAAACCGTATTCTCATACGCTCTGTTATAGACAACACTTTCATAATGCACCAGCCTTCCATCCTGCTGCTCTTTAAAATATGTGTTCATTGCCTCAATATCATCACCAACATAGGATTCATTTCCCAGTGACCAGAACAGAATGGATGTATGGTTTTTCAAGGTTTCAAAGTGGCTTCTTGCCCGGTCAAGCACTGCTTCTTTCCACTGGGGAAGAGAACCCGGTACATTCCAGGAGGTCTCTATTGCTCCCAGTTTCTGAAAGGACCCATGGCTTTCCAGATTTGTCTCAGACATTACATAGATACCTGCCTCATCACACATATAATACCATGGTATCTGATCAGGATAATGACAGGTTCTGACGGCATTGATATGATTCTTCTGTATACATTTCATATCAGCTGTCATCTCTTCCATACCAATACATCTTCCTGTCTTAGGACTCCATTCGTGCCGGTTTACTCCGGTAAGGATTAACCTTCTGCCATTGAAATACATGACTTTGTCCACAATCTCTATTCGACGAAATCCCACCTTGTATGGGACTACTTCCAATAAATGTCCCTCTTCATCCGTCAGTTCAACAAAAACACTGTACAGATATGGGTTATGATTATCCCACGGTATCACATCTGCTACGTCTGCTTTTATATATCCGTCGTATTCTCCCGATTGACTGTTTTCTTTTACTTCAAATTCCTTTTCAAAAATTATTTTCTTCCCGGCATTTTTAAGAATTACTTTTGCTCTCCACTTCTGGTCTGCATTTGTTGTTGAAACTCTGGCTTTCACATTCAGACTTCCGCTCTTATTATCCTTATTCAGAACCGGATTAATCCACAAATCTTCTACATGAACCTCCGGCTTTGCTTTCAGTGACACATTTCTGAAAATACCGAAGAAGCGGAAGAAGTCCTGATCTTCCAGAAATGCTGCTGTGCTCATTTTGTGGACCTCTACAGCAAGCACATTATCCTTTTCCCTAAGATATGGGGTAAGATCAAATTCAGATGGTGTAAAACTGTCTTCTGCGTAACCAATAAAATGACCATTCAGCCAGACAAATACCGCCTGTTCCACACCTTCAAAAAATACACTTACTCTTTTTCCACAGAGTTCCGGATTTAAGTCAAAGTTTTTCACATAGGAGCCTACCGGATTATACTCTGCTTCACTGAACATTCCACAGCCATTACCGGCATTTGGCGTACTGTAGGCAGGGCGTCGGTACTCCTGCCCCTCCCATGGATACATGGTATTAATATATCTGATTTTATCATATCCGGCCAGTTCAATATGCCCCGGTACCATCAGCGTATCAAAGCTGCTTCTGTCAAAATCCTCTCTATAAAACTCTTCCGGTCTGGATTTTGCATTGATGCTGAAACAAAACTTCCATGGTCCGTTTAACGACTGTACCAGAACCGTTTCCTTTTTTTCCAACTGCCCATAGCTTGTATAATATTCATGGTCACTGTGGGCTGCCACCTGATTTACCCGGAACACCATTGGATTATCCAGCCATTTAATATCTGCGTTCATAGTTTCCTCACTTTCTACTGCTTTGCCTTTTTCAGCTTCTCATTTGCCTCTTCCACATTCATGAAGGAAAGAATAATCGTAATCAGTAAATCAATGACAAACGGAATCCAGAGATACATAATATGCATCATGCTGATACAACTGTCCGGCTGCACTGCAGTATCCCCATTCACAAATCCACTCCAGTCCAGCATCCAGCCTGCGATTGCTGTTCCAAGTCCTCCGCCAATTTTTACACCTAAAGAGGTACAGGAGTACATTGTTCCATCAATTCTTTTTCCCTTGGTCAGATAGGTATATTCGGAACAGGACGCAATCACTGCATTCATATCCCCCTGCCACGGTCCCTGTCCAAGGGCAGCAACCGCCGTAAATAACAGCATTAACGGAACATTTCCCATGTATCCGGCAACAGCCACCAATAATCTGCCCACTGTCGCAACCATATAACTGTACTTATTTAATTTGTACATTCCCTTCCACTTTGACACTAAGGCCGGAGTCACAATCAGTGCAGCAATAAGAGGAATATTAATTGCCCATGAAAACACACCGTATAATTTCTGGTTAAACAAGACATAAGTCATAAAGTAAATGCCGATATTAATCATTGCTCCGTAAAGCTGCTGAAGAATGTAAATCACACAAATCATCACGTAGTACTTATTGCTGAACAAATATTTTGCTGCCTGGACAAGTGTTAATTTTTCTTCTTTCTTTTCTGTTGTGTTTTCTTCCTCTTCTTTCAGTTCTTCTTCCGGAAGCTCCTTTACGGATAAGACGGAAATTGTGTTCGTAATCACTCCGATAATACAGTAAATAATTGCGACTGCCCTCCAGCCTGCGGCACCCCCGCCTAACCACTCTACCGCATTTACTGTCACTGACTGGATTGCCAGACTGGTACTAAATGCAAAAATGAAACGATAAGAACCCATCTGGACACGTTCTCTGCTGTTTTTGGTAATCAGTGCTGTCAATGCAGAATACGCAATGTTGTTTGCCGTATAAAACACTGCATTCAGCAGCGTATATGCAATAAAGAACCACGCATACTGTGCAAACTTTCCGATGTTCACAGGGATTGCAAAACACGCAAATAACGTAACCGCACACCCCAAAAATCCCCAGAGCATCCATGGTCTTGCCTTTCCCATTCTGCTTCTGGTTTTGTCAATCATTGTTCCAAAAAATACATCCGTTACACCATCCAGTAATTTGGAGGCTGCAATCAAAGTTCCGACAATTCCTGAATTCAGTCCGATGGTGTTGGTCAGATAAATCATCACAAAGGAGGATAAAAATGCATACACCACATTTCCTGCAATATCACCTGACCCATATCCCACCATGTTATACCATTTTAAATATCTCTTCTGCTCCATACCTGTACATCCTTTCCCTCTTTAAATCATTCGTCTGCTCTGATACTCATTCTGCCGCCTTATCCCTGCCGCTTCTTCCGGTTACCGGCAGCCATTCCTTTTTACATTCCAGTATTATTTTTTCCCTCCCTTCTCCAAACCTTCTTGCTTTTTTTATGTACGTTCTGTAAGATATATTTATCATATATCTTACCCCCGGATATAGCAATAAACTATCTGATACAAAACATGCACAAAATGATACTAAGCAAAATATGCGCCTTTTATTATCAGGTTTTTCAATAATCCAGCATGCATTTTATAAGCTTTTGCAGTAAGGAAGAATGTTCCGGGAACAGGAGGTTATTATGTACACAAACAGTGCCTATTTAAACAATACCCTGCTGGATATACAGGATAAATCCAAGCCCCTGATTGTCACCAGCTGCGGAACCTATCACCTGTTTACACGCCCAAAGCTCCCTACCTGGAGACCCAAGGGCAGAATCGATTTTCAGTTATTGTATGTAGCTTCCGGTAAAGCACATTTTCACTTTGGTGATAAAGAGGAGATTGTTACGGCAGGCCACATGGTCCTCTACCGTCCAAAAGAACCTCAGAAATACGAATACTACGGTATTGACCAGACGGAAGTATACTGGGTACATTTCACCGGAAGCAGTGTCAAAACCCTGCTCCGTTCCTACGGAATTACCGATGATATGAAAGTATTTTATTGTGGCTCCGGACTGGAATACCAGAACTACTTCCGTTCCATGATTCAGGAATTACAGATGTGCAGGGACGATTATCCGGAAATGCTTGAAATTTACCTAAGACAGATATTGATTAAAATACACCGTTATGTAAAAAGTGTCACAAGGGTAAACAACAGCCAGATTGCAGAAGAAATCGACAAAGCAACCATATACTTTAACGAACATTATAACGAAACCATCAGTATTGAAGACTATGCCAGAACCCATAACATGAGTACAAGCTGGTTTATACGGAACTTCAAACAATATACCGGTTCTACACCAATGCAGTATATTTTGTCCATCCGTATTTACAATGCCGAAGCCTTATTAAAAAGCAACCAGTATAATGTTACCGAAATTGCCAGAATTGTTGGCTATGATAACCCTCTTTATTTCAGCCGCATATTCAAAAAAATGAAAGGCTTATCTCCTTCTGAATACAAAAATAATATTTGACAGGAACCCTTCCTGTATCAGAAAAAGTGGACCTATCCCGCAAGATATGTCCACTTTTTCTAATTATTTGGCACGTATTTCTTTCTTTTTTTCCCTATACTAAACCCATCACCTGTCATTTGCCTGTACAAAATACCTTCCGCATCACTACCTGTTCCCCATCCCTGGCTGCCTCCATAAATCCTGCCTTTTCAAACAGCCGCACCGGACCGGTAAAATCATATTCTTCCCTCTGTTCCCGGATACGGGCATATCCTTCCACTGCTGCGTAACCTGCTGCCTTTGCATCCTCACAGACACGCTCTATAAAAGCCAAAGCAAGTCCCATGCCACGGTATTCCGGAGCAATTTCAAAACAGACGATGGACATGGTTCTGCCAACAGCCTTATCTCTGGCAAAATCCGGCACAAATCCCGTATAACTTTCCCTGTCCGCAGCATTGCACCAGCCGATGGAAACATCGCCGTCAAAAGCAAGATACCCATGAATTTTTCCAGCGTTCAACAGATCAACCGCATATTTGCGGACAGTCTCCTTCACACCATTTGCCGCAAATTCGCTGACCATCCTCTTGATTTCCTCCGGTGTCTGGTTCGGGGAAGTACAGTAACAGGGACCGTTGGGATTGCCGTCTGTAAATGCACGGTTGTCAAAAAAATCAAGATATGCTTCTGTCAGTTCCAAGGTCAAAGGTTTAATTATAACATCCATACTGCTTCTCCTCCGATAATGTTTTTATAAGCACAAACTGCCTCTTTATTTAAATCTTCCTAAAGTTTTTCCACTATAAATCTCTAATTCCATCAGTTGCTGCTTCTCTTAGCACTGATTATACTAACAATATCAGGTATTTACAATCACCAGAAAAATAAATTCCATTGCAGCCCTGCTGCATATCCGAAAGGAGGCCTTTCATGACTAAAAAAATTCTTCTCTTTTTCCTGTCTGCCCTGCTTTTCATCGGTTGCGGCACTACCACCCGGCCGGAAGGCATCTACTATCCTGCCAGCTCCCATGTTTTTATCGGAAATACACTACAGCGCAATAAATATTCCAGTGCCTGCTATAGTGACACCGCTTCCAGTCTTTACTATGATGACAGTATTTATACCAGCGTCCGGCAATACATGGAATACTCCAAATCGAACCTCCCGCTTCCTGACCTGCTGGGGGAAGAACTCGCACCGGTTTATGGCAACCAGGGGCAGTACTGGTCTTATTGGTCTGTTACAGAAGAAAAACTGGCGGAATGTACAACAAACGGCACTCTTTACCAATTAAAAGGTTATGACGAGGACTTTCGTGTATGTCTTTATTATGAAGTAGCTGCCAATCCGGATGCCGGACACGGACCACTCTACTGCCTTTCTATTCTGGAGCGGACCAATCATCTGACTCTGTATAACGGCGAAGATTACTTTACCAGTCTGTTTCATTTTCCGACAGAAGCAGCCTTGAATGATTTGTCCATGGATGACCCGGAGGTTTCTGCCTTTGTGGATGCTTTATTACAGGCAGAGCTGATTTCCCCAGATACCCCGGAATTGCCGGACTTTGACAAAGAGGAAAATTTTTATTATGTCAGCTTTACCGATTCTCTGGGACTGACGAATGCCTTTCAGGTTTATGAAGATGGTTATGTCGTAGACAAGGAAGACCACAACTTTATTTTCCGGCTGGACCCTCCCCTCTGCACTGCCATCATTGACAAAATTCACACACCGGAGTGGACAGGGACTTATCTGCACAATACCTATACTTACGATGAAACATACCGTACCCAGCACTATTACCGGATGGACATTACAGAAACAGACACCCATATGACCTTTGACCTGGAAGTAAAAGAAAACAGTGTACGGCTGCAGCAGGAAGGAACTCCCCTCGATACCCCTTCTGTTACCGGACCTGTCAGCACAATCACTTTCTCCAAAGAAGAACTGGGGCAGAAGCATACCCTCACCTTTTCCATGCCTGCCATCAAGGATGGTCCGCCGGAACTGCTGATTTACGTTGAACTGGTAAAAGGAACGGAAGACGATATGATTTCCATGCGCTATGCCCTTACCGAAGAAGAACTGGCACAGAAGGAGTATATTATCCTGAAACGTCAGCAATAAGCTACGTTCTGATTGACGGACCGACGGATTCGCTATACAATAAAATCATGTGTGACAGTTGCTTTATCACTGCACAGTACAATACTATCTGACAGAAAAGGAATATTCCCATGAGAAAATTATTTTATGAAGATATTAATCAGACCGGATTTACTGCCACTGTCATTTCCTGTGAACCTGATGACAAAAAGAAATGTTACCGCATCCTGCTGGATGCCACCGCATTTTTCCCGGAGGAGGGCGGACAGACTGCGGATAAGGGAACACTGAACGGACTTCCTGTGTCTGATGTACAGATTGAAAACGATCTGATTTACCATTTTGTTGCGGAACCTCTTACCATTGGCTCCACCGTTACCGGACAGGTGGACTGGGAACAGCGCTTTGACTTTATGCAGCAGCATTCCGGGGAACATATCATTTCCGGTCTGGTGCATAAGCACTTTGGCTACAATAATGTAGGTTTCCACTTAAGCGTAAACGAAGTAACTCTGGATTTTGATGGTGTTCTGACTGCGGAACAGCTGCGGGAAATTGAGCTTTTGGCAAATGAAGCCGTTTACCGGAACCTTCCAATTGAAATCAGTTATCCGGACAAAGAGACACTGGCCTCTCTTTCCTACCGGAGCAAAATAGAACTTAACGGACAGGTCCGTATTGTAACCATTCCAGGTGTGGATGTCTGTGCCTGCTGTGCCCCTCATACTGCCACCACAGGAGCCATTGGTATCATTAAAATCACAAACTGCCAGAGCCACCGGGGCGGTGTGCGTCTGAATATCCTCTGTGGCCGGCGGGCACTGATGGATTACAATAAAAAACAGGACAGCGTTACCGCCGTGTCGGTTGCCTTATCTGCAAAGCAGGACCGGGTTGCAGAGGCTGTTCTGAAGCTGAAAGACGATATTCTGCGTCAGAAAGAACGGACCAATGCTTTGCAGGCGCAATATTTGTCTATGTGCATTTCCACCCTTCCAAAACCGTCAGAAACAGAACATGCCGTTCTTTTTGTGGATTCCATGGATACCATTGCCCTCCGCAATGCGGTCAATGAACTGGCGGAACGTTACACCGGATACTGTGCTGTATTTTCCGGCAGTGACACCGAAGGATATCAGTTTATTGCAGGAAGCAGCCATGCCGACTGTAAGCTTCTGGCTGACACACTGCGAAAAGAATTAGGCGCCAAGGGCGGTGGCAGTCCTTCCATGATCCAGGGCAGTGTCAAAGCTGCAAAAGAGCAGATTGAAGCCTGTATCAACGGAGAATTGTTATGGAACTAATCTTAACTAACCTGACCTTCAGCTTAAATGCTACCATGCCTATTTTTTTCGTCATGGTCATTGGCTGGTGGATAAAGAAAAAGAATTTTCTGGACGAATCTGCCACTGCAAAAGTAAATCAGCTGGTGTTCAAATTCTTCCTTCCGGCACTTTTGTTTGTAGACCTGGCAACGGAAGATTTTTCCGCTATCTGGGACACCCGGATGGTACTGTTCTGCTTTGTGGCAACACTCCTGAGTATTGGAATCGCCGCTGCGTTTTCCCTGCTTGATAAAAACAAATCAGAGCGGGGCGAAATTATCCAGGCGGCTTACCGCAGCGGGGCCGCCACCCTTGGCATTGTATTCATGACCAACATTTATGACAATGCCTCCATGATGGCATTGATTATCCTTGGCTCGGTGCCTCTTTATAACGTGGCTGCTGTTATTATTTTGTACCTCACCTCCCCGGAGAACCAGAACCACTCGAAGCAGGATTTGTGGAAAAAGACCGTGAAAAATGTTGTAACCAATCCAATCCTGCTTGGCATTTTCTTTGGTATGCTCTGGTCCGTCCTGAAGCTCCCACAGCCACCAATGGCAATGAAAACCGTCACCTATCTGGGAAACATCGCTTCCCCACTGGCGCTCATTGCTCTGGGAGCTTCCTTTGAACTGCCGGACCTGAAGGAAAAAGGAAAACAAACCCTTGGCGTCACTGCCATCAAACTCTGCCTCCTTTGTATGATTTTCCTGCCGGTGGCTGTCTGGCTTGGTTTCCGTGATGAAAAACTGGTGGCCATCCTCGTTATGCTGGGAAGTGCCACCACCAGCAGCAGTTTCATTATGGCAAAGAACATGGGACATAAAGGAACTGTTTCTTCCTGTGCGGTTATGGTTACCACACTGCTCAGTTCCTTTACGCTGACCTTCTGGCTGTTTTTGTTAAAGATGTGGGAATTCATTTAAACTGTACTGTTTTAGCGGCCTGCAACCGATAGTTGCCATATAGTTGGTAGTCAGAAACCGGCTTATCTGCTATACTTTCAGATAAAAAACGGGGACTTTCCTTTCCGCCCGTAAACTTACCAAACCATAAACCAATCAAAGGAGCTTTTTTTATTATGACACTGGGAGAACGAATCAAAGCATGCAGACAGCATACTGGAATGTCACAGGAAAAAGTGGCAGAATTAGTCGGTATCAGCCGCCAGGCGGTTACCAAATGGGAATCGGACCAGTCTGCCCCTAACACAGAAAATTTATTTAAACTGGCAGAGATTTTTGGAACCACGGTAGACTTGCTGTTAAATTCCGAGGAGGAGAACAATGATACTACAATTGTAGAATGTAATACAGCACCTGTTACAGCAACCGCTGCAGAACCGTCAGTCCCGAAAACTGCCCCTGTACTGGACAAAAAATATGTATGGATACCTCTGACCGTTGTTGGTGCCATACTTGTTTTTCTTGTCTGGCAGGCAGGGCAGAATATAGGTGAGGATATTGGAACATTTCTTTATAACATTTTTCACTAAAAAGGACTGTTGCAGCCACTGGCATTTTCTTAGAATTCCACAGGAAAACACACCTGTCTCCCCCGCTAAAAGTGGACAGGTGTGTTTTTGAACTGCAATTCAATAAAGCAATGTGTGTTCCTTTGACAACTTGGAATTTATCTCTCCGTCAAACTGAAATTTTCACTTGCCTATTCTCCAATAAGTTTCTTCATATCCTCTTCCGGTGTAGAAATTGGAGAAATATTATAATTCTTTACTAAGAAATCAAGCACATTGTTGGAAACAAATGCAGGCAATGTTGGTCCAAGTAAAATATTCTTAATACCAAGATGCAATAAGGTTAGTAGAATACATACTGCTTTCTGCTCATACCATGAAAGTACCATGGAAAGAGGTAAATCATTTACTTCACACTCAAAGGCTTCTGCAAGAGCTACTGCAACCTTGATTGCACTATACGCATCATTACACTGCCCCATATCCATAATACGGGGAAATCCGCCTATGTCACCCAAATCTATATCATTGAATCTATACTTTCCACATGCAAGAGTAAGAACGATACTATCTTTTGGCGTCTGTTTCACAAACTCTGTATAATAGTTTCTTCCCGGTCTTGCACCATCACATCCGCCAACAAGGAAGAAATGCTTAATTGTACCCGTCTTTACCCCTTCAATCACTGCTCCTGCGTTTGATAATACTGCATTATGACCAAATCCGGTCATAACTGTAGAACCGCTGTTAATACCCGTGAACAGCATACTTTCTTCATAACCACCAAGTTCCAGTGACTTTTCAATAACTTGTGTAAAGTCTTTATCGTCTCCAATGTGAACTATCTCCGGATAGGAAACAACCTCAGTCGTAAACACACGATCTGAATAACTTTCTTTTGGTGGCATCAAACAGTTTGTTGTAAAAAGAATTGGGGCTGGAATATTTGCAAATTCTTTTTGCTGATTCTGCCATGCCGTACCAAAGTTTCCTTTCAGATGTGTGTATTTCTTTAATTCCGGATATGCATGTGCAGGAAGCATTTCTCCATGTGTGTAAATATTAATACCTTTATCTTTGGTTTGTTCCAGTAATTGCTTCAAATCATAAAGGTCATGTCCGGATATTACGATGAATGGTCCCTTTTCTACTGTTAAAGATACTTTGGTAGGTTCTGGGTTTCCGTAAGTTTCTGTATTCGCCTTATCCAAAAGAGCCATACATTTTAAATTAATTTCTCCGGTCTGCATTACGATAGGAAGTAATTCATCCATCCCCCAATCCTTCATGCCGATTGCAAATAAGGCCTTATAGAAGAAATCATTTACCTCCTTATCTGTATATCCAAGAACCGCCGCATGATATGCGTATGCAGCAATACCACGGATGCCAAATAGAATTAGCGATTTTAAAGAGCGTACATCCTCATCTGCCTCCCACAAAGACTGCATGTCAAAATTATCATTTCTTCCACAACAACTTGCACAACTAAAGCAATTTGGTACTAATCTTTCTTTCTCTGCTTCCACTTTATTTATTAATACTTTCAATGTCTCATTATTAAAATTCACGTTTGTTATCGTTGAAAAAAGTCCTTCTAATATCAATTTGTCAGTGACTTCATTTACCAAATTCTCATTTCCCTCTGTTGCTCTTGCTAAACCAATTAAAGCTCCAGTAAGTTCATCCTGTAGCTGGGCTGTATCAGCTTTTTTCCCACATACTCCTTGTGCCCCGGTACATGCTTTACATCCTGCAGTCTGCTCACATTGAAAACAAAACATTTTATTATCCATTTCATCATCCTCCACTAATCTAATATTTTTCCATCTGTAGAAATCGTTACTACGCGCCAAGGAATAAACTTTCCACTTATTTGTAATGCCCTTTTTGCTGCATATTCTATTCCGCCACAACATGGAACTTCCATACGCACAACAGTAACACTTTTAATATTATTATTTTTAATAATCTCTGTCAGTTTTTCTGTATACTCACCCTCATCCAGTTTCGGGCAACCGATTAAAGTAATATGATTACGAATAAATTCATTATGGAAATTTCCATATGCATAAGCGGTACAATCAGCAGCAATTAATAGGTTTGCTCCATCAAAATATGGTGCCTTAGTAGGCAATAACTTGATTTGTACCGGCCATTGCGAAAGCTGTGAATTTATGCTATAGTTTGGAACTGAGCAAGCACTGTTTTCTCTTTTTATTTCCTTTGCCTGCGTTCCCTGACACCCACATGGTAAAATTCCGCTCTTTTTCTGTTGCTTCGCTATTAAAACCGCCTCTTCATCATATGCGGGAGCTTCCCTTTCCTCAAATGTTATAGCACCTGTAGGACATGCCGGCAAACAATCCCCCAATCCATCACAATAATCTTCACGGGTCAGTTTCGCCTTTCCATCAATCATCTCAATCGCGCCCTCATGGCACGCTGTTGCACAGGCACCACAACCATTACATCTTTCTTCATCGATTTTAATTATTTTGCGTATCATTTGAATCCTCCTTCTCAATCTTAAATACATTCACTACGTCACTATCCGGACAGCAAAACCTTATTTCTCCATTACTCGCTTTAGGAACTTTACCCCCATATCGCAATATATCAACATAAGGAAACGCTACATGCATTGCCATCGGACAAAGTTTTCCTCTTTCTGTGTCAAAGTCAAAGGTATCACCAACTTTATGCCCCCTGTGGCATCCATACTCTCCTCTTCTTTCTACCAATGTGAGTTTTATTTTGGGTTTCAACCATATTACCTCCAATCTCAAATTTACTTTGACATTACGAATGCATTATAATATAATATTTAAAACAAGTCGGTTGTTTTTACAACAAAGGAGTTATTTATGAAAAAATATATTGAAATATTAAAACGCACGCAACTTTTTTCGGGTGTTAGCGATACAGAAATATCTGCAATGCTAAATTGTCTACAGGCAAAATTACTTACATTCCAAAAAGGGGATTATATATTTAGAGAAGGGGAACGTATTGATAACATCACTGTATTAGTGAAAGGAAAACTTCTTGTACAACATGATGACTTTTGGGGAAATCGAAACATCGTTAATGTAATACGAATTGGAGAAATGTTTGGAGAAGCATATGTTGCCCCTGAAAGTGGAAGTTTGCTAAATGACGTTATTGCAGAAGAAGATAGTGCTGTGATTTTTTTTGACGTCCGCAGAATACTTACAGTATGCTCTACTGCTTGCCGATTCCATTCTATGGTGATACAGAATCTCTTCTTTGCAATCTCTGAAAAAAATCGAAAACTTGTGCAGAAAATAGGTCATATGTCTAAACGCTCCACACGCGCAAAACTTTTGTCTTATTTATCCGAAGAAGCCAAACGGCAAAATAGTAGCCATTTCACAATTCCTTTCACCAGGCAACAACTGGCAGATTTTCTCTGTGTTGACCGAAGTGCAATGTCAAATGAGTTATGCAAAATGCGAGATGAAGGACTTTTGCAATTTGCTAAAAATCAATTTATATTGCTATAAAAAGCAGCCAGTTCTTAGACTTTCTCCAAGAATTGGCTGCTCTCCTTATGCTTTCTTAAACTGTGCGTAAAATTCAAAGTTTCTATTGCTCTATGATTTCCTCATAATCACTAATGAAATCATTGTATCATTCAAACACAAAAACATCATACATTGCACAGTCTCCCCATTAAATGGTAAAGATACACATTGTTATGTTTCTGCAACTATATTTCCTCTTCAGAAGTATTAAGCAACTTTTATTCTTTTACTATAAAAAACTGATAAACAGCAGCTTTCCTAATATAACCACTGTTTATCAGTCTGTATACTTTTATAAGTCGCAGTTATTTACTGTTCTTGGGAACGGAATTACGTCTCTGATATTGCCCATACCGGTCAGGTACATGACACATCTCTCAAAACCTAAACCAAATCCGGCATGTCTTGCAGAACCGTACTTTCTAAGGTCAAGGTAGAAGTCATAATCTTCCTTGTTCAGTCCCAGTTCTTCCATTCTCTTTGTCAACTTGTCGTAGTCGTCCTCTCTCTGGCTGCCGCCGATGATTTCACCGATACCAGGAACTAAGCAGTCCATGGCAGCAACGGTCTTTCCATCTTCGTTTAACTTCATGTAGAACGCCTTGATATCCTTTGGATAGTCGGTTACAAAAACAGGCTTTTTAAATACCTGCTCGGTTAAGTATCTTTCATGCTCGGTCTGTAAATCGCAGCCCCAGGATACCTTGTAATCGAACTGGTCATTGTTCTTCTCTAAAATTTCAATGGCTTCTGTATAAGTTACATGGCCAAACTCGGAGTTCAGCACGTTGTTCAGTCTGTCGAGTAACCCCTTGTCCACAAAGGCGTTGAAGAAGTTCATTTCTTCCGGAGCGTTCTCTAAAACGTAGCGGATGATATACTTAATCATGCTTTCTGCTAACATCATGTCATCCTTTAAGTCAGCAAACGCAATTTCCGGCTCAATCATCCAGAACTCTGCCGCATGACGGGTCGTGTTGGAATTTTCCGCACGGAACGTTGGTCCAAAGGTGTAAATGTTGCGGAATGCCATAGCGTAAGTTTCGCCGTTTAACTGGCCGCTTACGGTAAGGTTCGTTGGCTTGTTGAAGAAATCCTGGGAGAAATCCACCTTGCCGTCCTCGGTCTTTGGCACGTTATTTAAATCCATGGTAGTTACCTGGAACATTTCTCCGGCGCCTTCGCAGTCACTTCCGGTAATCAGTGGGGTGTGTACATACACGAAGTCTCTTTCCTGGAAGAACTTATGAATGGCATAAGCTGCCAGGGAACGTACACGGAACACTGCCTGGAAGGTGTTGGTTCTTGGGCGGAGATGAGTCATGGTACGTAAAAACTCCAGCGTATGTCTCTTCTTCTGCAATGGGTAATCTGGTGTGGAAGCACCCTCAATAATAACTTCCTCTGCCTGGATTTCAAAAGGCTGCTTTGCATCCGGGGTAGCCACCAGCTTACCGGAAACGATAATTGCAGAGCCTACGTTTAATTTGCTGATTTCATTAAAGTTATTTAAATTATCACTGTAAACAATCTGAAGTGTTTCAAAAAAAGTACCATCGTTGAGCACGATAAAGCCAAAGGTTTTGGAATCCCTGACACTGCGTACCCAGCCGCCAACTGTAATGTTCCTGTCTAAATAGTTTTCTTTGTTGCGGTATAAATCGCGAACTGTGATTAAATCCATCTGAACTCCCGTCCTTTCCTGTCTGTAGTTATTTTCCATTTCTAATAACTGCTTATCTTAAGAGTATATATGTATTTCTTTAAAAAGTCAAAGGATTTCTTATTTAAAGTACATTTTTTCAAATTCTGCTGTCGGCACCGGTTTGGAAAAATAAAAACCCTGCCCAATGTCACAGCCGGCGTCTGCCAGAAACGCCGCCTGGTCTTCCAGCTCCACACCCTCACAGACTACTTCCATGTGGTTGTCTTTAATCAGCCGGATGACGTTATTTAACATTCCTCTGGTAATTGCGGTATCATTATGCTTTAAGAAATCCTTGTCCAGCTTTACAATATCTGCCGGGAGCTCCGTCAGCATGCTTAAAGACGAATATCCGGTTCCAAAATCATCAATGGAAACGCCAAAGCCCTGTTTTTTGATTTCCTTCATCAACTGGATAAGCGCTGCATGGTCTTCAATAAAAGCACTTTCCGTAATTTCAATTTCCACAAGACTGCTGTCAACTCCATAAATATCCAGCAGATTCACCAGCTTTTCTACCAGCTGCTCATCTTTGATATGATGTCTGGACAAATTAACGGAAACAGGAACCACCGGATACCCTGCCATCTTCCACCGTCTCTGCTGCCGCAGCACCAGTTCATACATAAAGAAATCCAGTTGGACGATTTTTCCGCTCTTTTCCAAAGGTGGAATAAATTCCGCAGGCACCACCACCTGGCCATCCGCCTTTTCCCATCGTGCCAGTGCTTCTGCCCCTACCAGTTTTCCAGTAGCCAGAGAAAATTTTGGCTGCAGATACAGACGGAATTCATCCTTATCAATTGCCTCTTCTATCCGGTGCATAATTGCAATTTCCCTCAGACGGTCTGCCCTCATGGATGACTCAAAAAACAGAATTCCTGTTTCTCCTTTTTCTTTCAGCATTTTTCTTGCAATATTTGCATTATCAATCGCCTGTACAATGTCTTCTTCCTGCCTGGTAATTATGCAGACACCACAGCAAAGTTCCAGCTTGCTGTCCATAAATTTTTTATTCTGGTTTCTTATAAATATTCTGTTATAGGAATCAATATTATTGTATAGTGTTTCCCTGTTTTTTACCGTTACCATAATCAGGAAGTTATCCGCATAATCACGGCAGGCTGCCACACAGCGCGGATTATGCTTTCCTGCCAGACATGCAAACTCTTCCAGTACTTCATCACCACTGCGGTAGCCATACACCTCGTTAAAGTATTTAAAATCTGCAAAATCCACAGAAACCACCGCATACTGCGTTCCATCTTCTCTCTGGTTTAATATTTTCTGCGCCGTTTCTTTGAATTTATCATACTTTAATAATCCTGTCACTTCATCCAGGCTCTTCATCATCTCTACCTTGCGGGCTATCTTTTCATAAGCATATTCCCTCGCAAGATAATTTCCGATAATGCGGGCAATCATCGACATCGACTGCTTTTCCTGTTCCGTCCAGTCCCTTGCTATGTTGTCCACATATGCAATATAGCCAAACACTTCACCTTCACTGGAAAACGGACACTGGTACAGTGCCCTGATTCCTTTTTCGCTGTACATCCGGTACAACGGTCCTTCCTTCGGAAGTTTCTCCACATCCGTAATTTCTGCCGTCCGGTTCGTGCGGTAATCTTCACATACCCGTTTCCGTTCCTCCTGTGTCACCCATACCTGTGCCTCCGGTTTCATTACTTTTGCAGGATTGCTCCACAGGTAGCTTATTTCCGGCATTCCCTGACTGTTATATTCCCGGATGGAAGCTGCTGCCAGACGGAACCGCTTTCCTACTTTTCTAAGCAGCATATTCATGGCACTCTTTAAATCCTTGCTGCCTTCCAGAAGTTCCAGGGCAAATTCTGTAAGCTCTTCCGTAATCCTCCGTTCTTCCCGCTCCGGTTCTTCGGAAATCACCTTTTCTACTCCTGCTGCAAACTTATTTTTTATGGCTTCCGTACAAACAGCATAACTGTTACGTCCTGTCTCCTTGATATAATAGAGCGCACTGTCTGCATTCTTCAGCATTTCTTCTACCGTAACGCCATCCACGCCAAAACGTGCGGCACCAATGCTGCAGGTTGCCTTCTGATTTTCTTCATTGGCAATATCTGCTGCGTAAGCCGAGCGGAGCTTCTGAATCCGTTCTTCCAGTTGTTCCATGTCTGCGTGGGGCATGAATACCGTAAATTCATCTCCGCCAAAGCGTCCAATTGCCGCAGCTTCTCCAAACACCGTCCGCAGAGCCTCTGCCATGGCAACAATCACCGTATCTCCATACAAATGACCATAATTATCATTGATTGATTTAAAATTATCAATGTCCACAATCAGAACAGCAGGAGTCTGTCCTTCCTGTTTTCCTGCTTTTTCTAAAATCATCTCTGCCTTTTCCTGAAATGCCGCCCGGTTTAACAGACCAGTCATGGAATCCCGCATGGCCTGGGCCTGCAGACGCAGTTCTTCCCTCTTCTTCGCATCGATATCAGAAATTTTTCCAAGAATAGAAATTGGTCTGCCGTTTTTACCATACAGAATTTTGGTCGTCATGGAAATCCAACGGTATTCCCCATCTTTCCAGAATCTCACTTCCATATGAAGCGGTTCCAGATTATGCATTTCCCGGCTTTCTGTTATTACCCGTTCCATATCCTCCGGATGCATTCCATCCAGCATCATAAAAGTCTTATCGCCCCTTCGCACCTCTGTCATCCGGTACTGGGAACTATCCCCGCTGATGGTCAGGAACGTATGCTCCCGGATATTGTACTCATAAATCCAGTCTTCAAACAGCGATGAAATCAGCTCCCGTTTTTCTTTTTCCAGTTCCAGTTCTTCCTGAAGATTTTCCAGTATCTCTATTTCCTTCTTTAATCTTATTGTCTGCGTATTGAGCATCCTGCACTCTCCCCAAATCAAAACATTCCCTATGCTTCCGGCACCATTTCCACGGCAATACCGCCCATAACACTGTCTGCTTCTATCCTGATTGTTGGAAGTCCTTCCTTTTCATAGTTTGGAACCATGTTGGCAAAACCACCCATAATATTCGTTCCTTCCAGTCTGACACGGACCATTGGCGGTACTTTAATGGAAACACCGCTCATCACTGACTGAATCTTTATCTCCATATCTTCTGCAATATATGCCTCTGTTAAATCCAGATTTACTCCTCCCATCATGCTGCGGATGGAAATTTCCTCGACTTCTTCTCTACTGATACGGATATCCTTGCCGTTCATAAAACTCATGTATTTTTTGCTTTTCCGGCCTTCGTTATCTTTTTCCAGTTCCTTTGCCTTATTGGACATATAACGTCCCAGCGCTACTAAACCGGCATGAATGGCACCAATGACCACTACCGTTTTTACAACTGTTCCAAATGTACTTCCCTTACTTCCTTCCTGCATACAAGTTCCTCCTGTTCCAGACGATTTCAACCGTAACCTTTCTTTCCTGTTACACTTTAAAGCGGTATCCCTTGCCCCAGATTGTCTCGATATACTGTGGCTTTGCCGCATCCTCTTCGATTTTTTCCCGGATTTTCTTAATGTGCACCGTCACCGTGGCAATATCACCAAACGATTCCATATCCCAGATTTCCCGGAACAGCTCATCTTTTGTGTATACCCGGTCCGGATGCTCTGCCAGAAAGCTCAACAAATCAAATTCTTTCGTGGTCAGTACTTTCTCCTCTTCATTAACATAAACCCTGCGGGCAGTCTTGTCAATCTTCATTCCCCGGATTTCGATAATTTCGTTCTCTTTCACGTGGTTGCGCACCAGCCGCTCATACCGCGCCAGATGTGCCTTGACTCTGGCTACCAGTTCACTTGGACTGAACGGCTTTGTCATATAATCGTCTGCTCCAAGGCCCAGACCACGGATTTTATCGATATCTTCCTTCTTGGCAGATACCATAAGAATCGGGATATCCTTTTCTTCCCGGATTCTCTTACAGATTTCGAAACCATCCATTCCCGGCAGCATTAAATCCAGAATAATTAACTGGTAATCTCCGGACAATGCCTCCTCCAGACCTTTTCTTCCTTCGTCCACCATGGTAACCTGAAATCCGGACAATTCCAGATAGTCCTTTTCCAGCTCTGCAATTGCCACTTCGTCTTCAATAATCAATATATTTGCCATTTCTTATTCGCTCCTCTCTGCCTCTTTGCTTTACAGAACTATCGTCTCAGTTCTGTACCGTTTCCTGTATCTGTGGTACTGCTTCTATTTTTTTCAGGGTAAATATGATTTTTGTTCCAATACCCTCTGCGCTCTCTGCCCGGATGGCACCTCCATGCTCTTCAATAATCTTTTTTACAATGGCAAGTCCCAGTCCTGTACCACCCTGCTTGGAATTGCGGGAAGCGTCTGCCCGGAAAAACCGTTCAAAAATATTTGGCAGGGCACTTTCCGAAATTCCCTGGCCGTTATCCTCTACTTCCACACGAACCGTATGTTCTTCTTCCCAGAGGGAAATACTGATTCTTCCCTGCGGCTTGTCTCCACGGTATTTTACGGCATTGCCAATAATGTTGCTCATGACCCGGTGTAGCTGTTCCCGGTCAGCCAGCACCTGGACGGACTCTTCCACATTGCTCTGAAATTCCAGGCTGATATTTATCAGTTCCAGTTCCGAAGTATTATCCTCCACACAGTCCAGAAAATAATCATTCACCAGTACTTTTTCAAAATGGTACGGAATGTTATTGGTGTCAATTTTTGTGTAAAAAGAAAGTTCATCCACCAGTGCTGTCATATCACTCGCCTTGGTGTAAATGGTTTTCAGATACTTTTCCTGCTTTTCCGGTGTATCCGCCACACCGTCCAGCAGACCTTCCGCATAGCCCTTGATTGCCGTCAGCGGTGTCTTGATATCATGGGAAATGTTGCTGATTAACTCTTTTAACTCCTGTTCGTACTGGATACGCATTTCTATTTCGTTTTTCAAATGCAGCCGCATCTCTTCAAAATCTTCGCACAGCTGACCGATTTCATCCTCGGAAATGCTTTCTTTCAGGGAATAATCCAGATTTCCCTCCTGCATCTGTCTGGTTGCCCTTTTAAGCGCATTTAATGGCTTTAAAATTCCCTGGTACAGCCACGCCACCAGAATACTTGCCGTAAATACAATCGTCAGAATACTGCCCATAATTGCTGTCATGGCGGTACTCTGCAGCTGCAGCACAAGGGCATTGACATCCGTAATAATATAAAAGCTTCCCTCACTGCCATCACTGTAAAGAAAACGCTGCTGTTTTACAAGAAACGGAATGGAACCGCCTACATAAACTCCACCGTCATACGTCACTTCTACACTGCCGGCATCCGGAATCTGTGTCCGGATACTGTAATAATGGGCGGTATTTCCTATATAACTAATCTGCCCGTTCCGTTCTACCAGCAGATAAGAAAAACGGTCCATCAGTGCATCGTTCAGTGCCGCCATCCGCTTCATATCCTGAAAACGGTCCGGATACCGCTCCGCCATGGTACTCAGCTCATTAAAGGTTCCTCTCGTCAGCCGGTTGAGAATCTGAATCGGCTCCATGATAATTTCCCAGTTATCCGTATCAATCCGGTAGGCCTCCTCCATGGACTTGACCTGCTGCGCCAGAATGACCGAACCAATGGTTCCAATCATGCTGCACGGCAGTAGTATAATAATTAAAAAGGCTGCTAAAAGCCGGTTTTTCAGTTTCATTATAATCTCCATTCCAGGATTATTTTTGTCCAAACGAACTCATTTTAATAATAACGCAAAGCTTTTTCTATTATAGCATATTTTTTTCCGTCTGTTCAGTCCCGATTTTATTATTATTTCCTAAACTTTTCATAAACCTGTGTTCTGTTTTGGATAAAAATTTAAAATGTTCCTTTTTTGTTATGGACATGCGGCAGTCTGAGTTATACAATAGCGTGGTAAAGCATTGCCAAAAAAAGAAAAAAGAGAGTGGAATCAGTTCCGTATGCAGTACTGTCTCCCAGATCATTAACGGAATGACGTTTTCAGAAAAAGTACATACTGCACTGGATGTAGTGGGAATGGTTCCTGTGCTTGGTGAAGTCTGTGACGCAACCAATGCGGTAATCTATCTGATGGAAGGTAATTTCAGAGAAGCCGCCATGTCAGGAGCAGCCTGTATTCCCGGATTTGGAAATGCGGCAACCGCAGCCAAATGGGCAGGAAAAGGCGTTGGTTTTGTGGACGATCTTAATGATGCCAGAAAGCTGGCTACCACCGCTTCTGATTTATCCAAAATGGCAGGAAAAGCTTCCACTGCAAGCAAGGCAGCAAAAACCGCCACAGACACCCTGACGAACAAAACCGTATCAGGGACTCTTCAGGACCTGTATAAAAGTATGGCAGGAATAGTTACAGGTGGTGCCACTGCGGATGCAGCAAAGGCATACGATAAGATGAAAGATGCCGGAAACGGACTGGACGGCATTCATGATGCACAGAAAGCGGCGGATAAGGCTGGAACAGCAGGGAAAACGGCGCAGAAAACAGATGGTGCTGGGGGAAAGGGTGGTACTGGCTCTGGAATAGTTGAATTTAAGGCTCCACCAGATGCAACACCTGCTCAAAGTGCACAAGTAAAAGCATATGTTGATGGATGTAATGAAGCTTTAAAAGCAGGAAAGTTATCCAGCACAGGTAGAGTTTCAACACAAGGTTCATTAAGAAGACAGGCATCGAGAGCAGCCAGAAAAGAAGCACAAAGAGCAGCGAATGCTGGAACACCATACACAGGACATGTAGGACATGTACCAGATACAACATGGACGGGTACACCAGATCCGTATGATTGGCTTGATTTAGATCCAGTTGTTAATACCAGTTTGGGTGGACAATCAAATGGGTATCCGATAGGATATAAACCTACTGGTTTTGTTTTTAAGGAGGATAATTGATGGATAAATGGAAAGAACGATTAGTAGAGATGCTTATGGTCAGAAATGAATTATATAAAGCAGATAAGGGACAATTGTGGGAATATCATTATCCTGAAGTTGCAGCTGAACTAAGTGAAATTCTGTTGGCTCAAGAGAAACTTAAAATTAAATTAAGCCAAGACTATATTGACTTTCTATTATGTGCAAATGGTTGGAAATGTTTTTATCAACTTGTGGACTTGTTTGGTACAAAAGATTTTGAAGCGAAAAATATGTCACTCGCAAAAATGTTATTAAATACCGAATTAGAGTATGACGAGTCGTTGAATGATATTAAGGAATATTTGTTCCCTATTGCTGTTTCACGAACAGATAAGGATTTGTTTGTGATGGTATTGACAGAGGGAAGCGAATACGGTCAAATCATTTGGCTTGCAGGTGGGGAGATTGAAAGATTTCTTTCATTTAGTGATTTTTTTGAGGCGATGATTGAGTACAATAAAGAAGAGTTGGAAGATATATTAGATGAAAACATGGATTAATGGTTTCTATTTAATTATGTCTCCACTTAAGGACGCCCACCACCTAGAAAATTAACCACGGTCTTTAAATTAATCGAAATGTCTCTCGCCAAAGGCGATTAATCCATGAAATTAATTTAGAAACCTCTCTAGGACAAAATTTGCCATCTGGGTGCACTTAAGGACATCCGAAATCAAAACTGAATATTGAGTTCGAATATGCTGATATAAACGCACTTCTTTTAAAACAAATTTTTTGTTGCGAAAGAGGTGCGTTTTTATGCGTGTAAGAAAAGTTAGTGATGATGATGTGAAACTATATGATTTGGCCAAAGTAAAATTGAAAACAGCTGGAAATACTCAAGTTGTTCAATTTACGTCTGGAAATAACAAATCTTGTCCTGTTAAGAATATTTCCAAAGATGAATACCTTGATAAGAAGACTGGTGAGGTAAAAGCAAAGAAGAAATCTGAGAGTAGATACAAGTCTTCAAAGAGCGTGAGAAAGAGTATTAATCGTCTTATGGATTTAATACGATGCAATGCCACAGACCATGCCAGATGTAAGTGCTGTTACTTATTTATTGGTGAATTATATGATGGAGAAATGCTTGAAAAAGTTTCTAAAATGGATAGTTCATTTTTAATATCCTACATATATGATTTAAAAAATATTACAAAAAGTGCACTAGAGGAAAGTGTCATGCATGAATGGTCATATGATGGTGAGGAAGAGGCATTTAAAGAAATCATAATCACTATTATGTCCAAACTCACCCATTCGGATAACACAGTATAGGCAAGCAGTCAGTTCCTGTTATACCATAATGCAGTAACGCAGTATTAAAAGCACTGTGTACTCTGTTTCTGATACTTGACTTCCTTTACAGACTTAACTATAATAAAAATTCATGAAACCACTTACAAAAGGAGAATATTTTTTATGAAAAAAATTTTTAGCAGAGTTTTGTCTTTAGCAGTTCTGGTATGCAGTCTGGCGCTGGCGGGATGCAGTAATCCACAGGAGACCAAAAATCCTTATGATTCTTCCCTTATTTCAGACTACGACTGGCAGGCTTCCGGGGATGGTTCACTTATTACCTGCAACACAGACGGAACCTTTCAGTATTACCGTTCTGCGGACGATTTAACCAATAATTATTTCGAAGGAACCTATACATTTTTTATAGGCGAAGAAGCAGTTCAATATATTACAACAGAATTAAGCAGCTACGCTGTGACAAAAACAGAACTGGAAACGGTTTTTGACTCCAATGAAGAATACAGTGAATCCAATTTTGTATGTCTGGTTCTGAATAATGAAAAATGTTTTATGGATGGTATCAACCAGATTGAAACACCTTACCAGACACCGTATTTCGGATTTTGCCTGGAAGAAGACGGCACCCTCTGCCTGGACATTGCCAACATGAATACCGGAAACTACACTCTGTATATTGCAAAATAATTCCCAGTAACTATTCAGCCTTATCTGCCATATATACGGACTGCAAGCCTGCTTGCAAGGCTGTATATATAACAGATAAGGCGATTAGCACCACCCCATCCAAATGAGTAAAACGGTCAGCTGCAACGCAGCGACTGACAGCTTGCTGGCAAATTTTACGAATGCGGATTTGGGGTGGGCTGAATAGTTACCGTTTCCAAAAAAGTCCTGATACTTTTTCCTTGACAAATAGAAAAAAAAGGTGCATACTACAGATACAAAAAGACGCATAGACTCTTATTCAGAGTGACGGAGAGTAAAGACTCAGTGAAGTCACGGCAACCCCCGGATATGGAAAGGTGCCAAGTTGAGCGAGTACACTGCCTTCTGGCAGTTCGAACAATAAGAGGATTTGGTTTTGACATTCCAGGTCCGCTTATTGCGGACTTTTTGTTTTTTTAAAGTTACTGTTATTACTGCGCAGCTGAAACTGCGCACCACGTAAGAAAGGAATTATGTTATGAGCAAAAGATTATTTACATCCGAATCCGTAACCGAGGGACATCCAGATAAAATCTGTGATGCCATCTCCGACTCCATCCTTGACGCACTGCTGGAACAGGACCCGATGAGCCGTGTTGCCTGTGAAACAGCCTGCACCACCGGTCTTGTTCTCGTTATGGGTGAAATCACCACAAAGGCAAATGTAGATTTCCAGAAGGTCGTACGTGATACCATCTGCGAAATCGGCTACAACAATGGCGATTATGGTTTTGACGGCAATACCTGCGGCGTTATGATTGCACTGGACAAGCAGTCCACCGACATTGCCATGGGCGTTGACAAAGCACTGGAAGCAAAAGAAAACAAGATGTCTGACGCTGACATCGAAGCCATCGGTGCGGGTGACCAGGGTATGATGTTCGGTTACGCAACTGACGAAACCGAAGAATACATGCCTTATCCGATTTCCCTTGCCCACAAACTGACCCGTCAGCTCACCAAGGTAAGAAAGGATGGCACTCTGCCATACCTTCGTCCGGATGGAAAGTCCCAGGTTACCGTAGAATATGACGAAGAGGGCAAACCGGTCCACATCAATGCCGTTGTATTATCCACACAGCATGCACCGGAAATCCCACAGGAACAGATTCATGCAGACATCCAGAAGTATGTGTTTGAACCTGTACTTCCGGCAGAACTGATTGACAATACAACCAAGTTCTTTATCAACCCGACCGGACGTTTCGTTATTGGCGGTCCAAACGGTGACAGCGGTTTAACTGGTCGTAAGATTATCGTAGATACCTACGGCGGCTATGCAAGACATGGCGGCGGTGCTTTCTCCGGTAAGGACTGCACCAAGGTAGACCGTTCTGCCTGCTATGCTGCACGTTACGTTGCCAAGAACCTGGTTGCGGCAGGTCTGGCAAAGCGCTGTGAAATCCAGCTCTCCTACGCTATCGGTGTGGCACAGCCGACTTCTGTCATGGTTGACACATTTGGCACT
>JAGBBW010000092.1 GCA_017938285.1 Lachnospiraceae bacterium | reverse complement strand
GGGATATTCTGCGTTCCAGACAACGGCATCCGGTGGTTTCCATGGAAAATATTAAAGAATTTCTGGAGTTATCGGAAAACTCTGGTGGTACGGGTATTCCTGTCTTTACGGATGGTATATCGGAAACCGGCATTCTGGATGCACTTATGACATTACCGGAAAAATTTCGACTGGTATTGTATCTTTATTATGTGGAAGAA
The DNA here is from genome assembly GCA_017938285.1 of Lachnospiraceae bacterium. Lineage (GTDB taxonomy): Bacteria > Bacillota > Clostridia > Lachnospirales > Lachnospiraceae > SIG299. Next base: position 7,117 of record JAGBBW010000092.1, on the reverse strand, counting down.
TATTCCATAAACGATATTGCAGGTATGATAAAGAGGACACCCTCTGCGGTAAAGATGCGCTTAAAAAAAGGGCGTCAGCTACTGGAAGAAAAATATCGGAAGGAGTATATGTAAATGGAAAAAAGTCCAATCGGAAAACAGCTGAAAGAAGAGATGAGCAGGATAAAATTACCAGAAGACAGGCAGAACCGTATTCTACAGAACTGCCACAGCAGGATTAGAACAGAAATGGAGGAAGAATGTATGAAAAACGTATCAGAACCAAAGCAGAACAAGGGTGGAGTGTTTTCAAGCTGGAAGAAAGGAATGGTGCTGGCATTAACCCTGGCAGTGTGCTGTTGTCTGACAGGAGTGACCGTCCTGGCGGCAACAGGAAAACTGCAGGGATTTTTTAAGGATAAGACAAACTGGACCGGAGCGGTAACAGGAACAACTTATGAGCAGGCAACAGAGGAACTGGAAGTAACTGCCGGGATGAAAGAAGGAAAATTTGTGGTTTCCGTGACCTTACTGGAGCCGGATAAGCCACCTTATAGTGAAATTGAGGAATGGGAACTGGGGAAGTTTCAGATTTTAGATGCAGCTGGAACTGTGATGCTGGAAGATGAGGGAAGCGAAGTCCAGACAGCAGAAAATGGACAGATCGTATTTCTTCTTCCGGCAGAACAACTGGAAAAGGGAACGTACCGGATGGTGATAACTTCTTTTGTCGTCAGTAAAAAGGCAGACCAGCCACTGCCGGTAAAGGGAAACTGGGTGTGTGAATTCGAATATTAAAAAGTGAGTTAAAAAATCACGGAAGCAGCAAACTGCCGCTTCCGTGATTTTTTTCAACAAAGCATATAGTAATTAGCAGATAAACTGCAGTCCAGGACTATCTACGGTTCCAATCAGGGAAATTGTGCAGGTAGAATTTCTTACAAAATTTACCCTTGTGCTCAGGAATGGATATCCTGGATTAGTCCGGCGGTAAATGGTAATATTATAATAGCCCGGAATAATGTACAGATAATCGGTATATTCGCTGTAGTCCAGATCAGACGCCACCAGCTGTCCGTTAATATAAATGTCTACCGGTTCCAGCATGGCATTTACATTGTAGAAGCGTGCCTGTGCAACGGAGGAAATGGAAAGACTGGAGAACAGTGGGGACAGCCAGGTGTAGCTCCAGAAAATGTTGTTTCCGGTGTTGGTATTTGGAACGGAAGGTGTTGTGGTTGTGCCGCCGCCGACTGGTGGGAATGGATTGGATGGCGGTGTTGGGTAGGACGGTGTGGATGGCAGGGATGGAGTTGGAAGGTAGCCTTCATCCGGGGAGGCAGGAACATTTTCAGAACCGATGTTTGCTCCCAGGTCAGGTGTAGCAGAGCCGGCAGGACCTTCGCCCGGAGTTGCCGGAACATCGTCCACTTCGAACACAGGGACGGTGGAACGTGCCTGTTTTGCGGAGTTTGGTGCTGTGTACTTATAGTAGTGTGTTTTGCTGTAATCCATGAAATAGACCTCAGATTGTTTTGATACAGTTCCAGTATATGCAGAGTTTATAAAAAATTGACAAAGGAGGGCTGGACTTTTTTGGTTATGTCATGTAAAATATCCGTTAGCAGTGAAAGGTGTGTGAAAAATGAGAATACTGTCGAAATTATTAAATATTCTGCAGAAACGGGTTGTAGTAGTGGGCCTGATTATTCTGGTCCAGATTCTCTGGGGTCTGAGTATGCTGACGAAACTGACGGAATATTCAGATGTGTTAAATAAAATCCTGGAGCTGATAAGCTTCTTTACGATTTTGTATATTATCAGTAAGGATGATAATCCGGCATACAAGCTGGCCTGGATTATACCGATACTGCTGTTTCCACTGTTTGGTGGGATTTTATATCTGTGCTTTGGTGACAAGCGCCCGACCAAAGGAATGCGGATCCAGATGGATAAGGCTTCGGCAAAAATTTCCGCATTTTCCATTGCAGATGAAAATCTGCTGGATAAAATAAAAGAAGAAGACCGGATTGCGTATGGTCAGATGCGCTATATCAATGATTATGCCCATTATCCTGCCTATAAAAATACAGAGTCTTACTATTACAAAAGTGGTGAAGAATGTTATCCGGTGCTGCTGGAAGAACTGAAAAAAGCAAAGCATTTCATTTTTATGGAGTATTTTATTGTGGAAGAAGATACGATGTGGAATGAAATTCTGGAGATTCTGGTGCAGAAGGCAGAGTCCGGTGTGGAAGTCCGTTTCATGTATGATGACATGGGATGTGTGACACTGCTTCCGTATAAGTATTACAAAAAGCTGGAAGCGGCAGGTATTAAAAGTGTGGCGTTTAATCCGGTGATTCCGTTTTTCTCCCTGGTAATGAATCATCGTGACCATAGAAAGATTACGGTGATTGATGGAAACGTCGGTTTTATGGGAGGATGGAATATTGCGGATGAATATATCAACCGGAAGGAACGTTTTGGTTACTGGAAAGATACCGGAGTCATGCTGCGTGGTGATGCAGTCTGGAACCTGACTTCCATGTTTCTGATTACCTGGAACAGTGTAAAAATGGACAAGGAAGAGGATATCCGCAGGTTTATGCCGGGAATTCTCGAACCAAATCCGGTTCAGGCAGAGGGATATGTCCAGCCTTATGGTGATTCTCCGCTTGACCGGGAAAATGTTTCGGAATCTGTTTTTCTAAACATGATTAATGGGGCACAGGATTATATTTATATGACAACACCGTATCTTGTCATTGATAATGAAATGATGACGGCACTGATTCTGGCTGCAAAGAGAGGGGTGGATGTCCGTATTGTTACTCCGGGAATCCCGGATAAGAAATACGTATATATTCTGACCCAGTCGTATTATTCCCAGCTGGTGAGCGGTGGAGTGAAAATTTACCAGTACAATCCAGGGTTTGTCCACGCAAAATCGTTTGTGTGTGATGACAAATTTGCCATTGTCGGCACAATTAATCTGGATTACCGGAGTCTGTATCTGCATTTTGAATGCGGCACTTTCTTTTACCGTACACCGGTGGTGACAGAGGTGAAGAACGATCTGCTGGACACGATGGAACAGTCCAGCCAGCAGACCTATGCCATGACCCAGCGTAAAATTTTTATGAGGCTGACCCAGGCAGTACTGCGTGTGCTGGCACCATTAATGTAATTCCTGGTTACGTCTGTGAAATTTGCTTTGCAAATGCAGAAGGAGTATGGTATGCTCAATAATAAATGACAATAAACAAAGGAGAGAATTTACGATGGCAAAGATAATTGATGGAAAGCTCATTTCCACCCAGATTAAGGAAGAAGTAAAGGAAGCAACAGCAAAGAGAAAGGAAGAAGGAAAAGAGGTTACCCTGGCAGTTATCCAGGTGGGAAATGACCCGGCTTCTTCTGTTTATGTAGGAAATAAGAAGAAAGCCTGTGAATATGTTGGTTTTCGTTCCCTGTCCTACGAGCTTCCGGAGGAGACAAGTGAGAAGGAATTACTGGATTTGATTGAAGAATTAAATGGAAGAAATGATGTAGACGGTATTTTGGTACAGCTGCCGATTCCGGCCCATATGGATGAGGATAAGGTGATTGCGGCAATTTCCCCGGACAAGGATGTAGACGGTTTCCATGCAGTCAGTGTAGGACATCTCTGGATTGGCAAGGAAGGTTTTGTTTCCTGTACCCCTGCCGGAATCATTGAACTGTTAAAGCGTTCTGATATTGATATTGCAGGTAAGGAATGTGTGATTGTAGGCAGAAGCAATATTGTCGGCAAGCCAATGGCAGCACTGATGTTAAGGGAAAATGCCACAGTAACGGTATGCCATTCCAGAACGGCTGACTTAAAGGAAGTAACAAAGCGTGCGGATATTCTGATTGTTGCTATCGGCAAGCCGCAGTTTATTACCGCGGAATATGTAAAACCGGGAGCAACGGTAATTGACGTTGGCATTCACCGTTTAGAGGGTAAGAAGCTGTGCGGTGATGTGGCTTATGCGGAAGTTGAGCCAATTGCCGGTGCCATTACTCCGGTTCCGGGCGGTGTTGGTCCGATGACGATTGCCATGTTAATGAAGAACTGTCTGGAAGCGGCAGAAAGAAAAAATTAAGATAGTAGGAACTGGAAAGGTTGTAACTGTGAAATGAACGTATTATTTATTTCATTAGGCTGTGATAAAAATCTGGTGGACAGTGAGGTAATGCTGGGGCTTCTGCGGGATAAAGGATATTCCTTAACGAATGAAGAGACAGAGGCAGATATCATTGTCATCAACACCTGTTGTTTTATTCATGATGCAAAAGAAGAAAGCATTCAGACGATTCTGGAAATGGCAGAATATAAAAAAGCTGGCAGACTGCAGGTACTTTTAGTAACCGGATGTCTTGCCCAGCGTTACCAGTCAGAAATTCTGGCAGAAATTCCAGAAGTGGATGCAGTTCTTGGTACGACTGCCACAGATAAAATTGTAGAAGCAATGGAAGAGGCGCTTACCGGGAAAAAAGCGGAACGTTATGCTGATTTGCAGGCACTTCCGCTGCCGGAGACGAACCGTGTCAATACAACAGGCGGTTATTATTCTTATCTGAAGATTGCGGAGGGATGTGACAAACACTGTACCTATTGCATTATTCCGTCCCTGCGGGGAAATTACCGGAGCATTCCGATGGAGCGTCTGGTGAAAGAAGCAGAATTTCTGGCGGAGGGCGGTGTAAAGGAACTGACTCTGATTGCCCAGGAAACCACGGTATATGGTGTGGATTTGTACGGAAAGAAAATGCTGCCGGAACTGCTGGACCGTCTTTGTGAAATTGAGGGAATTGAGTGGATTCGTCTGTTGTACTGCTATCCGGAAGAAATTACGGATGAGCTGATAGATACCATGAAACGCCAGCCAAAAATCTGCCATTATCTGGATATGCCAATCCAGCATGCAGCAGATACGGTATTAAAGCGCATGGGCAGGCGGACGACACATAAGGAACTGGATGAACTGATTGCAAAGCTGCGCCGGGAGATTCCGGACATTGCACTCAGAACGTCCCTGATTACAGGCTTCCCACAGGAAACGGAAGAGGAGCACCAGGAACTGTTAGAGTTTGTAAAGAGTGCCGGATTTGAGCGCCTTGGCGTGTTTACGTATTCCAAAGAAGAAAATACGGCGGCCGCCCGCATGAAGGGACAGATTACAAAGAAGGTGAAAGTGCAGCGGCAGAAAGAGCTGATGAAGCTTCAGCAGCAGATTTCCAGAAAACGCGGTGAGGAAAAGGTGGGCAGAACCATCCGTGTCATGATTGAAGGAAAGCTTCCGGAGGATGATATTTTCATCGGACGTTCCTACATGGACGCTCCGAATGTGGATGGTTTTGTATTTGTGCATTCCAAAGATTCCTACTTATCCGGTGAATTTGTGGACGTAAAGATTACCCAGGCGAAAGAGTACGATCTGGTCGGTGAAGCGGTTTCGGACTGGGAGGAATAACCTGAATAAAAATAAGCGGGGGCTGGAAACAGTCCCCGGTCAGGAGGAAAGAAAACAATGAATTTACCAAATAAAATTACAATTTTCAGAATGTGTATGATACCATTTTTTCTGGTGTTTTTTCTGATGGACGGGATTCCTTACGGAAATGTAATTTCGCTTGCCATTTTTATTATTGCCTGCCTGTCTGATGCATTAGACGGACATCTGGCAAGAAAACACAATCTGGTAACCAATTTCGGAAAATTTATGGACCCGCTGGCAGATAAGCTGTTAGTCTGTACGGCACTGCTCTGCTTTGTGGAACAGGGGACATTAAACCTGATTGTGGCAATTGTAATTGTAGCAAGAGAATTTATTATCAGCGGTTTTCGTCTGGTGGCGGCAGAAGGCGGACTGGTTCTGGCGGCCAGCTACTGGGGAAAGTTTAAGACCGCTGCCCAGATGGTTATGTGCTGTCTGCTGATTGTACACCTGGATTTCGGCTGGTTTGCCATGCTGGAAACCGTGTTTATCTGGCTTTCTTTTGCACTTACCGTAATTTCCCTGCTGGATTATCTGGTGAAGAATAAAAGTGTGCTGAAAACAAAGTAAGTAAGAGCCGGATTCTGTCATAAAGGAAAATAATTGTTAAAAAATTAAAATTGACACACGAATAACATATAAATGACATAGTTATCTGTTAAGGTATGGGACATAAGAGTAATGTAACCTGGAATTAGTAAGAGGTTACGGATCCTGAGTGAATTTTGGAGGTACATACCATGCAGAAGAAAAATTTCATATATGCCATATTATGCATTGGTGTGGCGTTCCTGGTTTCGGGCTGTGGTGATAAAAAAGAGCAGACGGATTTGACCGTAACACCTGCACCTACCGGTTCTGCTGTAGTGTCAGCAACTCTGGTGCCGGGTACCCCGGAGCCTACCATTGTTCCACTGGAAAATATGGAAGTGACAATATATTCCCTGAATCCGGATTCTTTGGAAAAGGAAGCAGTGACGGTTCTGGTAACGGTAGAAAGTGAACTGACACCGGAACTGATTGTGGAGCAGGTTGTGGCAGCCATGGAGGACGAAGGTTTTTATATCGGAATTAACGATATTATTATTAATGGAGACAGTGTGACCATTGATTATAAAGCAGATGCTGCTCCGGTATGTGACGTGGGAGCTTCTGTGGAAGGCACGATTCTGGATATTATCGGACAGAGTATTCTGGATAATCTGCCCCAGTATAAAAAGATTTATGTCAGCATTGAAGGCAGAGCCTATAAAACAGGCCATTTGGAATTTGAATTAGATGAAGTTTATATTGGAAGGTAAGCATGAGCCAGCTTGTGCTTACCATTCTTTGATTTATCAAGGCTGAAAGAGAAAGGTCAGTCCTTGTGTTGAAAGCCTGCTTTCAAAAGCAAGGACTGACCTTTCTCTTTCGGACGCAGTCCCTCATCGAGAAAAATCCGAAGGATTTTCGAGATGAGAGCCTTGATAAATCCACAGAGTGGAGGGAAGAAAGCCTGCTTTCAAAAGCAAGGACTGACCTTTCTCTTTCGGACGCAGTCCCTCATCGAGAAAAATCCGAAGGATTTTCGAGATGAGAGCCTTGATAAATCCACAGAGTGGAGGGAAGAAGCC
>JAGBBW010000091.1 GCA_017938285.1 Lachnospiraceae bacterium | reverse complement strand
TCTAGCCTTGGAAGTTTTATTCTTCGGACAGATAGCTCCCATGATTACACCTCCTTAACGTTGTTAAAAATATCTCGGATAACAGACATTCTTGGATCTGGCTCTGTACGGACGCAACCGCACTCTCCCTGATTGAGGTTTGCACCGCAAACCTTACAGATTCCTTTGCAGTCTTCCTGACACAGAACCTTCATTGGGAAACCAAGCAAGATTTCTTCGTAGACCAGCCGGTCTACGTCTAAATCGTATCCGTCAATATACGCTGTTTCATCTAAATCGTTGACACGGTCTTCTTCGCTTAGGTTAAAGTCTATTTCAACTTCAGAGGAAACCGGAATCTCCACCTGCTGTTCAGACAGACAGTTATCACACGGTACGGCAAGTACAACTTTTGTCTCTGTTCCAATTTTTACTTTTCTGCCGCCGAGATTGGTAATGTCTAACTTAACTTCTTCTTTTTCAAGAATCGGATAAGTTATACCTAATCTGACAAAAGTATCCGGTTCGTAAACCGCAGTTCTCTTCTGTACTCCGGCTGGGAGATTCATAATTTCAGACAAAGATATCAGCATGTTCCACCTTTCCGTGTGTTCCTATGTCGAATCAGGACACACATCAAAACTCACACCAACATATATACTGGCTTATTACACATTTGTCAACTGTTTTTTTATACTTTTTTAAATTATCCACGTTTTATTCACAGAGTTTTCCACCGATTATCCACATCGTCCGCAAACAATTCTATTTATACAAGGGCAACGGTTTCTCTTGCAATCGCCAGCTCTTCGTTGGTAGGGATGGCAAGAACCTTTACCTTGGAATCCTTTGTGGTAATAATGTTTTCAAAACCGCGCTTTGCATTTTCTTCCGGATCTAATTCTACGCCAAGGTAGCCAAGGTAAGCACAAATGCTGGCACGCATCTTACCGTCGTTTTCACCAAGACCAGCGGTAAATGCAATGGCATCGACACCGTTCATGGCAGCCACATAGGAACCGATATACTTAGCTACACGGTAAGCAAATACGCCCATGGCTTCCTTTGCGTGTTCATTGCCGGAATCTGCTGCTGCTCTTACATCCCTGAAGTCGCTGGAAACGCCGGACATGCCGTGAACACCGGACTTCTTGTTTAAAATAGTCATGATGTCATCGATGGACTTGCCTTCCTTGTGGGCAATGAACTCGATGATAGCCGGATCAATGTCACCACTTCTGGTACCCATAATCAGACCTTCCAGTGGAGTAAGACCCATGGAAGTATCTACGGATTCACCGTTCTTTACCGCAGAAATGCTGGCACCGTTGCCCAGGTGGCAGACAATAACCTTGGAATTCTTTGGATCAAGACCAGCTACATCAATGGCTCTCTTGGAAACAAAGCTGTGGCTGGTTCCGTGGAAACCGTATCTTCTTATCTTGTACTTATCATAGTATTCAAATGGAAGACCGTAAAGGTAAGCTTCCTTTGGCATGGTCTGATGGAATGCGGTATCGAATACAGCAACCATAGGTACACCCGGCATAATGTTTTTGCAGGCATTGATACCAATTAAGTTTGCAGGATTGTGCAGCGGTGCAAGGTCGTTACACTCTTCAATTGCCTTCATAACCTCATCCGTAATAACTACGGAAGTGGCAAACTTTTCACCGCCATGTACAACTCTGTGGCCTACCGCACCGATTTCATCCAGAGACTTGATAACACCATGATTTGCGTCTGTTAAAGCAGCGAGAACGTTCTTGATGGCTACTTCGTGGTTTGGCAGCGGATCATCCATAACCACTTTTTCACCACCGGCCGGTGTATGGTTTAACTTTCCGTCAATACCGATTCTTTCACAAAGACCAACAGCCAGTGCCTGCTCGGTTTCGGAATCGATTAACTGATATTTTAAGGAAGAACTTCCACAGTTTACAACTAATACCTTCATGATTTTTCTCCAATCTATAAAATAATGTTTACTACTTTGCCTGGGCCTGTACGGAGGTAATGGCGATTACACCAACGATATCCTCTGCAAAACAGCCTCTGGAAAGGTCATTGACAGGAGCTGCAATACCCTGTGTGATAGGACCGTAAGCTTCTGCCTTGGCAAGTCTCTGAGCCAGCTTATAGCCAATGTTGCCGGCATCAAGGTCAGGGAAAATAAGAACGTTAGCCTGTCCTGCAATATCGCTGCCCGGAGCCTTGGAAGCACCAACGCTAGGTACGATAGCAGCATCAAGCTGTAATTCACCCTCAATCTTAATGTTTGGATATAATTCTTTGGCAATCTTTGTAGCTTCTACTACTTTATCTACGTCAGCGTGCTTTGCACTGCCCATAGTGGAGTGGGAAAGCATGGCAACCTTGGCTTCCTTGCCAACCAACAGTTCAAAGCTCTTTGCGGAGCTTTCTGCGATGGCAGCCAGTTCTTCCGGATTTGGATTCTGGACAAGACCGGAGTCACCAAAAATGAATGTGCCGTTTTCACCATATTCGCAGTTTGGAACTACGATTACGAAAAATGCGGATACTAACTTCGTACCAGGTGCTGTCTTTAAAATCTGTAAGCATGGTCTTAAGGTATTGGCTGTGGAATGGCATGCACCGGAAACTACACCGTCTGCATCTCCCATCTTTACCATCATAACCGCAAATGTTGTATAGTCTGTTGTCAGGGCTTCTCTCGCCTTTTCCGGAGTCATACCCTTTGCCTGTCTTAATTCAACCAGCTTGTCGATGTAGCTCTGAAGCTTGTCTGTTGTGTGAGGATTGATACGGGATGCCTTGGAAATATCCAAACCTTCGGCGTTCTTATCGATTTCCTCGTCAGTACCAACTAAAATAATATTGGCATTCCCCTCCGCCAATGTAATAGCTGCTGCCTCAAGTACTCTTCTGTCCTCGGTCTCAGGCAGAACGATTGTCTTCATATTCTGTCTGGCTCTTACTTTGATTTCATCAATAAAACCCATGATTGTTCTCCTTTCGTTTTGCTCTGTTTTTCACAGAACATATCTACTATAGATTATAGTCCAAAGTTTGACTTTTCACAAGTCAAAAAATAAATTTTCTTAAAATTTAAAGGAGCCTGCCCACACCTGAATCATTTTTTTCGTTTACTTCTTTCCTGCCCCATGTTACAATGAAATAAAATTTGCTCAAATGAATAGAACCAGCCGTTCCACAACATACTACTTTACAGAAAACATAACAGGAGAACTTTCTATGACCATCGCTGCCATTATTGCAGAATACAATCCGTTCCATAACGGGCATGAATATATGATAAAAAAAATAAAGGAGGACACCGGGGCCGATTACATCATTGCAGTCATGAGTGGTGCTTTTACCCAGCGTGGAATTCCTGGCATTGCAGACAAGTTCACCCGGGCGAAAATGGCAGTTGCCTGCGGCATAGATGCCGTATTTGAACTTCCAGTCCGTTTTGCCACCTCCAATGCAGAAGTATTTGCCATGGGAGCCGTATCCTTTTTCCATGCCCTTTCCTGCGTGGATTATCTGGCATTTGGCAGTGAATGCGGCTCTCTTTCTGATTTTATGGAAGCTTCTGAATTTCTGCTGCAGGAACCGGAAGAATTCCAGACTGCCATTAAACAATACTTAAAACAGGGACTGTCCTACCCGAAAGCTTTTTCCCTGGCCGCAGGCCAGTCCGGAAGCAGCAATGCTCCGTCCACTTCCCGGGAACAGACAAAAACATCTGCTCCGTTTTCTTCCGGACTGCTGGCACATCCAAATAATGTGCTTGGTCTGGAATATGTAAAGGCATTAAAAAAACTTTCCAGCACTATCCGTCCCCATACCATTTCCCGTACCGGAACAGGATACCACGATGATCATGCTTCTTATTCCAAAGAAGCGGATACGCTGATTGCCAGTGCCAGTGCTATCCGTACTGCCCTGGGAAGCAGGACCGGCAACATTGCCATGGCGCAGCCGCTGCTGCCACCGGAAGCTTACCGTGTATTTGCAGAAAACTACGGAACCATGGGGCCTGTTTCCCTGGATGACTTTTCCCTGCTGCTGTCCGTACGTCTCGCTGGGGAAACAAGAGAATCCCTGTCCTCTTATCTGGACGTTCCGGCAGAACTGGCAGACCGCATTCTTAGTTTCCGGGAAACCTATATGACTTTTTCAGAACTGATTTCTGCCATCAAACACAAGCAGTATACCTATGCCAGAATTAACCGGGCACTGCTGCATATCCTGCTGAACTTAAAGGATACCGGGGAAAAACTTTCTGCCACACCATCAAAACCACTGGTTCCTTACGGTCGCCTGCTTGCCATGAAAAAAAACAGTTCTTCTGTTATAAAAGAAATCAAGGCTCATTCACAGATTCCGGTCATTACAAAGCCTGCAGAGGCCAAAAAAGTACTGTCCGGTGAAGCCCTGGCTCTGTTCCAGGAAGACGTTTCTGCTGCGGACCTTTATTTCCGAATGCTGTCATTCAAATATGGAACGAAATTTCTGCACGATGTGCAAAGAACAATAGAATTAATATAAAAAGGTAACTATTCAGTACAAACCGGATGATTGTAATGGTAAACGTACTGAACAGTTACGCCCTCTCCCGCCTGCTGTATGCCTGCATACAGCAGCGGAATCATTTATTCAATATTATCCAGAAAAGCCTCTGCATCCAGATTGTACAGTTCCTCCTCTTCCTCAGAATAGCTGTTTCTTGCCGGTGCTGCAGGTTCTCTCATTGCTGCCTCTTCTTCCTGGGGAGCCACATCCTCTGTCAGTTCCCGGCGGTTTTCCTGAATAATACGAAGATTGCCTTCCAGTGTCTGAAGCATGGCTTCCGTCCTTGCTTTGGTTTCTTCGTATGTCTGCGCAACCACACTTTCTACTGCCGCCAGCATTTTATTTGTATAATCCAGGGCAGACATGGTAATCTGCTCCGCTGCCTCATTGGATTCCCGGTATAACTGGTCCGCCTGTGCAGAAGAACGGGATACCATCTCCTGTGCCTTTAAAAATGCCTGACGGACAATTTCATCGTCCTGGACAAGCATTTCTGCCTGACGCTTGGCATCTTCAATAATTTTTTCCGCACGCTCTTCCGCAGCCGCAAGAATCTGGTTTTTGTTCTGGATTACCTTGGCACACTGACGGATTTCATCCGGAATCCGAAGCTTCATTTCATCCAGAATGTCGTAGATTTCTTCTTTGGAAACCACTACCTGGGTGGTACTGAAACCCTTTGGCTTACAGTCCTCAATATATTCGTATAATTCCTCAATTAATTGTTCAATTCTGTTCTGACTCATGGGTTTCTCCTCCCTGCTTTCTTATATATATCATCTATGATGCATTCCGGCACAAACTGGCTGATATCTCCGCCATAGGAGGCAATTTCCCTGACAATACTGGAACTTACATAGGAATATTCTACACTTGTAGTTAAAAATACGGTATCCACAAACGGATTCAGTTTATGATTGGTCTGTGCAATCTGAAGCTCATATTCAAAGTCTGTCACGGCACGAAGCCCCCGGACCAGAACACTCGCCCCTTTACGCTGGGCAAAATCAACCAGTAATCCATCCGATGCTTCAATTTCCACATTCGGAAGATCCTTCGTCACACGGCGAATCATCTCCACTCTTTCTTCCATGGTAAACATTGGTGATTTGGCACCATTAACCAGAACACCGATAATCAGCTTATCCACTAATTTGGACGCCCGGAGAATAATATCCAGATGTCCCTGGGTTACCGGATCAAAACTTCCCGGATAAATCCCGATTCTCATACTATAAACATCTCCATTCTAACTTCAGGCAGGCTCATCCACCTGCTTTTGAATAAATACATGCTGGTTATTTTTATACTTCTTTTCCCGGAAAATTTCAAATCCCAGTTTGTCCAGATAAGAAAAATCCGTCTGTAGAGAGGCTTCTACAATAATCAGGGTATCCTCTGCCACCAGACAGGAATCTGCAAGATAAGTCAGTACCTGCTTTTCCAGTTCTTTCTCATACGGAGGGTCCATGAAAATAATATCAAACGCCTTTTCTTCTGCTTCAAGAAGCGGAATTGCCCGGAATACATCCATGCCAAGAAGCCTTGCCTCTTCCGTCAGTCTGGTCGTTTTAAGATTTTCTTTTATGCAGGCGAGCGACTCTGGACTCTGCTCCACCAAAACCGTATCGGCCGCACCTCTGCTCAATGCCTCGATACCAATGGCACCGCTGCCGCTGAATAAATCCAGAAAACGGCAGTCTGCCAGATATGGCGTCAGCATATTGAACAGGGTTTCTTTCGTACGGTCCTGTGTCGGACGCACTGCCATCCCTGGTACAGTTTTTAAAATCAGGTGTCGCCTGGAACCAGCAATTACTCTCATGAAACACTCCTCATTTCTTTTACATACAAAGCGGATTCATCCACTTTTTTACATTCCTTAAAAGCCCTTTCTCCTCAAGGACTTTTATCCTTAGTATAGTTTATATGATATTGGAAGGAAATTCAACCATTTCTTAAAAAATTTATTTTTTCCATAAAACCACGGTGACTTTTCTTCTAACGTATGTCCATGGCACACAAACAAAAAAGACAGATAAACTTATCTTACATAAGATTTTCTGCCTTTTAAGTCAGTTTATTAAATTATTGTGCTGTACAGTCTGAAAACAATTCAAAATTTTTTTAGCTTTAAATATGATACAATGTATAATATTCTTCCCTTGCGTTCTCATCAGAAGTTACTTTCTTGATTTCTTCATATTTTTCCTGACTGAGAAGTAAACTAACCAGTCTGCTCATGCGGGCAGCTCCCTCTGCTCTTCCTTCTGCTCTTCCTTCTTCAATCAAACCTTCCATCGCCTTACACATATCAACGGTCACTCCTTCCTTCTCTGGCAGTTTAATACCAGCATTTAAACACTCATTTAATACTTCTACCGATTCCCTGTCTAAAAAGAAACCTTCTTTTTTTCTGTAAAAGGAATCCCCAATTCCGTAACATCTTTTTCAATCAAATCTTCTGGCCGAATCACCTGTTCCCCATCAAACAAAACATAATTACAAAGGTCAGCAAATTTATCATTCATGGACATATATTTTTTGGTTACAACATTTCTTTTTCCCATATTCTTCCTTCTTTCTTTACATAACCGGTACAACGTAAAATAAATAGACAGATGAGAAAGAATATTTATTGGACGATGCACTTAACTCTGACTATATTATATACATTCTTTATGTCATTTACAAGGCAGTTTTCCTGCCAAACTGTTATAACCCCCTGTTTCCTTCCGAAAGAATGCCCATGGCAAACAAAACAGGAAAGAGGACACCGCTTCTGCGATGCCCTCTCTTTTTCTCCCCTGTATTGATAAGCCTGTCAGAACGGATTACTTAGTGCTGGACTTACCTGCCATGGATTCCTCCTGGCGCTTAATCATTTTACGAACCATTTCGCCGCCTACGCTGCCGTTCTGAGCGCTGGTAAGGTTGCCGTTATAACCGTTTGTTAAAGGCACACCAAGCTCACCTGCAACTTCCATCTTGAACTGATTCATTGCTTCCTTTGCTTCTGGAACTTCTACACGATTTCTACTTCTAGACATCTTTCATACCTCCTGAAAAAATTTTGTTTTGATGTTACGATAGTAGTATGTGCAGAAGAAAGTTTAATACACTGGAAGGTTTTTCTAATTTATTTCAATTCCTTATCAAAACCAAGTACTAAAAAATTTCTATCAGTGCTTAATTCCGATACTTCTTCACCATCTTCACAATATACCATACCGCTGCAATTCCTGCTCCTACACCGGAATATAACAGCATATGGTCAAAATCCAGATTTAATAATGGTACCATTCTCAAAAACATAAAGCTTAAAATCAAAAGTATTAATAATAGGTAGCCAAAGGTAACACCAACTGTAATAAAGAAAAAAATAAAATCTTTAATGACATCCTTTGGGTCGTGTTTCCAGTTATGTCCTGCCATGTTTAGTCCGCCTTCTTTCTTTTCAGCCAGATAGTATTACCGTTTTTCAGATAACCGGAAACAAAAGTACATGTTCCGCCATTTTCATAATCATACGCTGTACCAGAAACGCCGCATACAAATTCTGCAGGAAAGTTTCCGGTGGTGCTTTTTTTCATTTCATTATTACAATTAGAAAATTCAATGCCCTCCCACTGGCTGCCATCCTTCTTCCATGTCTCCATCTGCTCTGCAGTTACTATTTCTGCCAGTGGTTCATCCGCAAATGGTTCCGGTGCAAATACCGGCCATCCATCCACAAAGTACATGCGGCGCACTGCCATATAATGCATGATATAGGAATCTCGCTCCGGTGCATTATTGGAATGATGACACAGGTTTGGCGCACCATCTCTTACGTGATGGACAAAAAAGTAATTGCCGCTTGGATCATGGTAAAACGGAACACCGTGTCCCGGTCCACGGAAACCGCCATAAGACCATACCTCATCCGAACCTTCTACCGGCTTTGCATACGGTGCGGCTGCTTCAAAGCAATAGCTACCTGCTACTTTTTGTCCCAGGGAAACCCCGTCCAGACACTTGCCATCTTTATCTACATACGGACCTTCCACGTTATCACTGACACCGACACGGATATCGTAATCATCGCCCAGCCAGCCATAAGAAATAAAGAGATAGTATTTATTTTTCACCCGGATAATGGCAGGACCTTCCGGTCCGTCAATATAGGAATCCACCGGCTTTTTGGCAATTCTGGTGCCAAGGTCCTTTGCATCCCCATTTAAGCAGAGTCCTGTGGCAGGGTCCATCTCTTTGACAAAAATTCCTCCAAAGAAAGAACCATAAATTAAATATTTTCTGCCATCTTCCGTATCCACCACATGGGCATCAATGGCATTTGGTTCTGCGTCCGTTGTACCCCAGGTATCTGCTACGACACCACGGTTTTCAAACGGTCCCTCCGGATGGGTGGCAACTGCCAGCCAGATACGGGATTCGGAACTGCCAAAGGCTTTTGTTGCCGAATAATAGATACGGTATTCCCCATTCACATACTCTGCGTATGGCGCCCAGAAACCTCTGGTTGGCGGATATTCACCGTTGTCAGAACCTTCTGCGATGGCCGCATCCGACAGGGCAAATCCTACAAATTCAAAATTAACCAGATCCTTGCTCTTACGGATAGGAATACCCTGATGATACGGTGAGGTAATTCCCCCATCGGTGGAATAAGAATAGCACCAGCCACTGACCGGGTCATACATCATGCCCGGATCGTGGGACTCAAATGCCGGGTTTTTGGTTCTGTCATGTAAATTTAACATAAATCCTGGTTTCTGCATATTATTATCCTCCTTTTTATACACCTGAGTCATTGTTTCCATATAATAACAGGGCTGTCGCAGGAAACAACTTTTGCAACAGCCCCAAAGAATCTTATTCTGTCATTTTGCTTCCCCATAAGGTAAGCTGGTTTTCCTTTCCAAGCGCCGTGAACACCATCGTCTTTCTGTTCAGGTTTTCTATGTTCATCTCTAATGCCACACCACTGTAGGTTACTTCACCCAGTGTTACATTGATATAAGAAGTACCTTCCTCAAGTGTCCAGCTTCCTTCATAGTAACCGGTTACAGTACCGTCTGCATTCAAATAAATTGCTTCCGGAAGCATAACATCCAGATTGGCATAATCAATATCCAGTTCATGAAGAATCACCTGATATTTACCTGCTATGTTTTCCACGGTACATACCGAAGAATCCAGCTTTTCATCCGCTGTATGATAAGGTGCTGCCACCAGCCAGTTTTCCTTGTTTAAGAACAGCTGGTGTACCCTGACGGAATGTCCTTCGGTACCATCGGTAGTTCTGGTATGATAAACAATATAAGCTCTTCCATCATCATCCACAAAGGTAGAGTTATGACCCTGTGCCACTTCTCCCTGACTGAAGGTTCTCCACTGATAACCGCCAAAGAGACGGACACCTTTATTTACCTGGTTGAAATTCATGGAATACTTATCGAATAAAGCACTGTTTCCAAGGGCGTCCACATACGGTCCGTCCGGATTTTCACTGCGGTATACACGCACATTGTAGCCTGCCTTTGCTTCCAGACCACCATAGGAAATGTGCAGCCAGTAGTAATCGCCTATCTTTTCGATGTAAGCTGCCTCACCGGATACATACTTGCCACCGGCAATCTTCTTACCAAAGTAAGCATCCGAATGCTCGTTGGTTTCGTAAGTCACGCTGTAATCACGAAGTCCGGTCTGCTCATCCAGTGCCAGAATAAAGATACCACCGGACCAGGAGCCATAAGCCATCCATAAATTTCCGTCATCATCATAAAATATGGTCGGGTCAATACAGTTCGGGAACTCATCCCCCCACTTGCCGTTTACCACACCGTTTTTGATATAACGCTCCGGAAGCTCCGTCACGCCAAGTACTTCATCCGCGTCCATTTCGGTCCAGTTGGTTTCGTCAAAACCTCCGGCAACTACGCTGCCGGCATACTCGTAAGGTCCTGTTACCACATCGGAAGTCAGAAGTACGATATTGGATTTCCAGGTATCACCGTTGGCACTTAAATAAATACAGTACTTGCCCATGGCTTCATTATAAATGATATCCGGAGCCCAGAGATAACTGTACCACGCACCGGAGTCCTTATTCCATGCCCTGATCTGCTCTCTTACTTCTGTTGTAAAAGAAGTTCTCCAGGCATTGTCCATGTTTGTCCAGTCCCGCAGATTGTTTGTGGAACTGAGCGTCATGTGGGTACCAAAGATGTAATATGTACCGTCAAAATCCTTAAAAATAGACGGGTCATGGCAGGTGGTACGCTTAATGCCGACATGCTCACTTAAGGCATACTTTTCTTTTTCCAGCCCAAGTTCAAAATCAATCACGGCACGAATCATAACTTCCTGTCCACCGTACATAAATTTTACAAAGGGACGTACTGTTACGGTTTCATTGGTTTTGATAATGGAAACTTTTTTATCAGACTTTGTACCGCCATATGGGTCAAACTCTGCTTTTTCTGCATACTGGCTGGCAGGAACCTCACCTGTTACCGGAAATACTGATACATCTCCTACCAGGGTTCCACGAAGTTCATAGGACTCTCCGGCAATCAGTTCCGGCAGACTGTCCGGCATGGAAAGGGAATTCGCTGCGTTCAATCCATTCGTATTTTTATAGGAAATTTCTGTTTCGCCTAATACATACAGCTCACGGTTATTCTCTACTTTTAACGTATAGTGAACCTCTTCTCCTGCCGCATAGGAAGACTTGTCCGTTGTCATGGTTACCGTAATCCTGCCCTCTGTCATGGACTGGGAGGCACCATTATCCGGTTCCGGCGTTGCCTCTGGTTCTTCTGTCACTTCCGGAGTCATTTCCGCACCAGAAGTAACCGTATTCTCATTTGTCTGGTTATCCCCTGTCTGATTGTCGCCGGTACATGCCACGCAGGTACACAGGGCGGCAGTCAGAACCAGACCTAAAAATTTCTTTCTCATATTGCTTTTCTCCTACTTCACCATATTGTGGTAATCAAATACCGGATAACCCTTTTCATCCCAGGTCACATTCATTAACATAGCGTGACGGTTTGGATCGTAGAGCGGGTCACCAATGATTTCCAGATAGGTTCTTGCATGGAATACACAGACATCATTACCGTTCTCATCCTTGGTAAAACTGTTGTGTCCAGGACCATAGAAGCCCTTTTCACGGTCAGAACGAAGCACTGGATAACGCTCCTTTTTCCAAGCCCTCGGGTCAAGGATATCCGCATTTTCATCAATGCTCATCAGACCTACGCAGTAGCACTCGCCGGTTGCGCTGGCAGAATATGCCATGAAAATTCTGCCGTCATGCTTTACAATGGCAGGACCTTCGTTTACCCAGATGTCTACTCTTTCCCAGTCGTAGTCCGGTGTGGTAAGAAGTACCTGTGCGGTAGCTAACTTTGTTGCAGATTCCATCTTCGCTATATAAAGGTTGGAAATCTGGATACCAACGCTTACCTTTTCTGCCCAGATATAATAATATTCACCCTTGTTTTCAAAAATAGTTGCATCAAGGGAGAATGCTTCAAAGGAGTAAATATCATCATCACTTCTCTGCATCTTACCCTTTTCTACCCATGGACCTGCCATCGGGTCATCACTCTGACATTCCAGTACAAACGGACGAATCTTCCACATATCATCCTGCTCACCTGCTGCAAAGTAAATGTACCACTTGCCAAATAAGAAGTGCAGTTCCGGTGCCCAGATGTGGCGGCTCATTTCGCCGGATTCATGCTTGGTCCAGACAACGGTTTCTTCTGCGGTACGCAGACCGTTTAAGGTATCTGCCTTTCTTAAAATAATCTTGTCATAGGCTGGTACGGATGCAGTAAAATAGTAGCTGCCGTCGGTGTGTCTGTATACGTATGGGTCGGCACGCTGCTCAATCCATGGTGTGTTGAATTCTGTTAATACTCCGTTTCTTCTTAATTCGCTCATTTTCAGTTCCTCCCTGATTCTATAAAATTTTTATGTTTTATCAAATAGCCATCAACTACCCATCAACTAAAATCATGACTTTCAAAGTAGCGCAAAACCCTTATAATAAGCCATTTTAAAGTAAACAAATAACCTTTTTTGAACATTTGTTCTGTTTCTTATCAACTACCCATCAACTAAAATTATGCCCAATATGGTACATAACGCCTTAACTTTGGTGCTGCACCTTCATCAAACAATTTAATCAATCCAGCCTCCATTGTTTCTTTAATTATTCTGGAAACTATTGCTTTATTTTTTTCATCTACTCCAAAACGTTGCCTTAATACTACATTTGCAACTGGAATTTCATTCACATAATTATAGCAGGTTGCTATATAACACGTTCTGATTCTTTCTTCCTTACTCCATTCATTCAGACCTGCATACCAGTACAATTTTGTTCTTGCAAAATCTTCTCCTGTTTCTACTTTTGGTGCCGGAATCAGTAAATCCCGCATACCTTCTTCTATACGGTCAAAACCACTTCCTCGTTCTTCACAAATTCTGATAATACGCAAAAACGATGCCATGGTTTCATTTCTGGAATGTGGTGCTGTATCTATGATACGGTCAATGGGTACAAGCAACGCCCCTGGATTAGACGCTTCTACTTTGGAATCAAATACTTCCATCATTGGTCCGCTTCCACGCTGCATCAAATCCTGATGAATAATTATATTCCCTAGCATTTCACGAATTGCTTTTCGTGGAAACATCACATGTTCTATTCGCCGTCCACCATCAATTTCCTCTTCCTGTGGCAGCAATGACATAATATAGTCCGTCACATCCTCAAACTGTATTGCATAGCCTTTTGTAAAGACCTGCTCACGGATTGCATTTGTCCGCCCATTACCTTTGTATTTAATGACACGAACCGCTTTTCGCTTTAAATGCTGAAAAACGTTAATATTTTTTGCAAAAAGCAAAGCACCCATGTTCGTTATTTCATAATTTCCATTATCCATTTTCCGGATAAACTGCTCGTCCTCCATATTATGCATCATGGATTCTCTGTTACTTGGAAGCGGTAGCTGCATTAGTGTATAATATGCTGCACAATCCAACAACTCTGTCACTTCTGATGCTGTTATATTTTCCATAGCAACACGCAATTCATAAGGTTTCTGTTCAAAGGAAAGCCACAGCTTACGTTCTTTCTCTGGAAAATCCTTTAACTTCTTTTTATAAGAACCAATCCGGATATATTCTTCTCCACCAAACGCAATTGGCTTATTAAAAGCAGCCATTACCTCCATTATAACAACTTTTCCTTTTTCTGTATCAACCTCAATAAACTCAAAATCAATCCTTGGTTTCAATAAACCTAACAACCAGTTTTCTAATTCCTGATTCCCTTTTTTCTCTTGTTTTGGAGAAAACTTTGTTCCCACAATTTCATGAGTTTTATCATCAATCCCCCAGAGAAAATATGCTTTCTCCCGCTGCAAAATAGCAGCAGAATTGCTGAGTGCAGAAATATATTCACCTATTTCCTGTGGATTACTATTATTTTCTTTAAACTCCAGCCACTCAGTTTCGAGTGGCATTGCTCTTAAATTCTCCACCAGTTGCAAGTATCTCTCTTTTTCAGCAGAACTCATGAAATCCCCCCTTCTTACTGTCGCAAACCAACTACTTTCTATCCCCTGTTTCAGATATTTCCAAATTGGGTTACAAGTTGTAACCAATTTCATGATTCTAAAAAATCCCTCTTCCGGGTAATTGCACCTTGATATCCAATACTTCAACCCCACATATTATCCCACCGCTTCTGCCATGAGCCAATATCTATGGTTGACATTTTTCCATAATTTTAAGGAAAAAGCCGCCCCGGATTGCGACAATCCGTAACCCGGAGCAGCCTTATTCACTTAACTTTTACTCTACTTTTTACTTTTAACTTTTACTTAAACTTTTTATAACATTAGTCAAGAATATCAAGCCAACAAGAATCTACTGTAAAGCAGAAATATAAATCACCAGAAATAGCAATATTTGTATACTTCTGTGTCTGTACTCTACCATCAACTGTTGTAATCTCAGCAACAACGTCTGCGGTTGTTCCATTATTAGTAACAGTTACTTTTACCGTTGCATCCTTCATATCAGCAGCCATTGTAGTAAAATCACCCCATGTATTTTCCAATACCCAGCCAAGATCTGCAAGATTTGCTGCTGTGTTCAAAGCACCAACCCAACCATAGTTATCTGCACGAACTACTGCATATTCTGCATAATTCGGGTCTTCTGCTGTACCATGAGCCCCTGGCACATTCTGTAATACAACTACAAAATTATTCCAATTTGCTGGTGTAGCAATTGTATGATTAACTAAAGTCTTTGTTACAGACTCACCAACAGGAACTGCTACTGGCTCAGAATGAGCACCCCAGAAACCAGTTGTGCAATTTAATGCACCAACAGCTGTTCCCTGATATGTACCAAGAATATCAAGACAAGTACCATCTACAGTGAAGCAGTAATATAAATCACCATCAATTGCAATGTTAGAATATTTCATATAACGAACTTCGCCTTCTGTAGATGTAACAACTGCATATACCTCTGCTGTTGTACCATTATTTGTAACTGCAACATCAACGGTTGCTTCTTTCATAATTCTGATAGCTTCAGCCTGACCCTCTGGTGTAGCAAAATCAAAATCTGTTTCTAATACCCAGCCAAGTTCTGCAAGATTTGCTGCTGTATTCAGAGCACCCAGCCAACCATAGTTGTCTGCACGTACTACTGCATATTCCTTATATGCTGGATCATCCACATTATTATGTACAGTAGGAACATTCTGCAATACTGCCACCCAGTTCTGGTATGTGAAATTACCAACGCTATAATTGATAAGACGTGTCTTAACAGTTTCACCAACAGGAACTGCTACAGGTTCAGAATGCGCACTCCAGAAACCAGATGAAAAATCAACATTACCAACCTGTGTACCCTGAATTAAAATATCTGGAAGATAATCAAGATAACCACCTGCAGTTGTTAAACATGCATAAACTTCACCATCTACTGGAATTCCTACATATTCCAAATAACGAGTTACACCATCTGCACAAATAGCGGAAATAGAAAGATCTACAGTTGTACCATTATTTGTAATTTTAGCTGTAATTTCTGCTCTATCAGTATCATCACCAAACTTCTTAGGATTAAACTGATTAAATGTATTTCTTGTTAAATAACTTTCTAATACATTATTATTAGCAACTGCTCCGCTAACAACTGCATGTTCTTTGTATGCAGCATTATCTGCTGCACTATGTGCATTACCAACGTTCTGCAAAATAAGAGCATAAGTATCTTCAAAAGTCTCACCCTTAGTATAGTTACCAAATGTAATTTCTACAGTTTCACCAACAGGGATAGCCTTGGTATCTGTATATACACTACCATAAGCAGTTGTACAATCTGCAGAACCTACTGTATAACCCTTCATAACTACATCACTATGATCTCTGCCTTCTACTTCACCAGCAGGATTTTCAGGATCCTTGCTAGTATCACCCTCTGCGTACAGAGTTGCAACCTGACCTGGTGTTAATGCTTCATCAAAAACATATAATTCATCAATAGCACCCTTGAAGATTGTATCCCATGGATTAACTCCGAGTAAAAAGCCCCAATCACCATTATCAGTAAAACATCCTGGCACAATCTGAATCTCATTTGCAGATGGAACGCCATTAATATAGAACTTTGCATTCAATACCAAATTGCCACCATTATCAATAACATCTGTTTCATCACATACTAAAACAATATGTGCCCATTCCTTTTTACCATAAATAGCACCATCTTCATAACATGGGAATGGCCATACACCAGTTGCAGCATCTCTATTCCAAATTGTAGGGAAGGTTGCTGTAGCATCTAATGTTGTAAAGCTAAGCCAATGCTCTGTAGTACCCTGCGCCATACCACTACCAAACTGAAGTGTAGTACCATAATTAGATAATCTGGCAGCCCACATCCAGAAAGAAATCGTATATGTATCAGAATTTAAAGCTTCAATTCCTGTAACCTGTGCGCCAAAATTACCATCCAGCCATAAACATTCATTTTTTACACCATTAGTAAAATAAAGCGTTTCATCAACTGCATATACTCTCTCTGCTAATGTTGTAAGCGTACCATCATTTACATTCTTTCTTGGTTCAACACCATCTGCTACTCCATCAAAAGAGAAGTAGTATTTTGCTTCTGGAAGCGTTTCAGCTGTTACATCACCTACCGGAGCTTCTGTTGGAGCAGGTGCCTCTGTTGGGTCTGGAGCCTTGGTTGGTTCCGGAGCCTCTGTTGGTGCTGTTGTTGCAGTTGGTGCTGTAGTCGCAGTTGGTGCTGTTGTAGGGTCTGCCTTTGTTTCAGAACCACAGCCAGCCATCATGGATACAGCCATTGTTGCGCATAATAATACGCTTAACCATTTTTTTCTCATGATTTTTGTCTCCTCCATAATTTTTTTATCAACGTTTCAGAGGGGAGACTCCCTCCCCGGAAGCCCCACCGCTCTGAATTAGTGACAAGTTGGAAAACATTGTTATTGAAGCTTTCTGCTTCTGATTTCAGTACTGAATTCTTCTAAGGATTAGTCTAAGAAGGAATCAACTACTGCCTGATACTTAGCAAGTTCAGCATCAGTTAATACGTTGTAACCACTTGGTCCAAAGTATGTAATCATAGCGTCTGCATGATAGTAGTTTGCCTGACGGGTAGCTTCTTCTGTGTAGTCAGCAGCCTTTGCAGTACCATTATCTACTAAGTCATGGATACCAATGCTGTTGAAGTACTGGTCACAGAAGTTCCAGTAACCAGCAATGCTGTACCAGCCGTAAGGAACCGGACGGGTTACGCTGGAGAAGTAGTCATCCCAGTACTGCTTTCTGTCTTCATCCTGTGGGAATAACTTCTTGTAACCTTCCCAAACACCTTCATCCAGAGTTAAAGGCATTGGCATCTGGGAGTTCTTTAATGGAACACCAGAAGCGTTTGTGATGCTTGGATCGGAGTAAATTTCAAGACGTGCATTCCATCCATCGATACCCCAGCCCATGAACTTCAGAAGCAGGTAAGCTTCTAAAGGATACTTACAGGAAGTGGATACACCACCCATGTACATAGTGGAAATAACGTTATGTTCCTTTTCATCGATTACGTTAGGAGTTACGTAAGGTACGATGTCAAGACCATACTGTTCCTGGTAACCTTCGGTACCCCACAGATTCTGGTATGTCCAGAAACCTTCGGAGAATACTGCTACACGGCCAGTTGCACCAAACCATGTATCCCAGTCACCTGTCCAGTCTTCCATTTCCTGTGTGGACTGCTGAGGAGCTACATAACCAGCAAGCTTAAGGTCGGAGAACTGCTGCTCACCGATTGCCCAGTACTGAAGATCGAAATCGTCACCATTGAAACCGAACTCACCCTTGATCTGTCTTACATCCTTGGAAACGGCTGCAATACCGTACAGGGAGTCAAGTCTGTTGTAGTAACCTAAACCAAAGTACTGCATTTCCGGATCATATACGGTAGCATCCTTGATTAACTGAATCATTTCATCCCATGTCCAGTCAGTACGAGGCATGTCAAGGTTTAATGTTTCAATTACGTTACGGTCAATGAATACTGCACTTGGCCAGTACATCATTGGAGCTGCATATCTTACGGAGGTATCGAACATACCGATACCGTACTCATTGATAGTTGCCATTAAGTTCTTGTTTTCAGGGTCTGCATTCCAGTACTCTGTGATATCTGCCCAGTACATATTTGCAAGAGCTGTATCAGAGTCAGTACCTTCGAATACATCTGGGAATGTACCTGCTGCAGCGGCTGCGGAAAGGTCTGTACTCATATCAGAGATAACCTTATGCTCAACAGTGATGTTTGGATACATTTCCATGAACTTCTCTGCTAAGTAGTCTACGGTTGTTTCATCTTCGTAGTGCCAGAAAGTTAAAGTAATGTTGTCAGTTGTTACCTTGTAACCACCGAATACTTCCTTTGCCTCTACTGTTACGTTGCTGTTGGAATTTTTGTTTCCATCATCCTTCTTGTCTGTGCCTGCATTTGTGTTGCTGTTTGTGTTTGTGTT
Organism: Lachnospiraceae bacterium; assembly: GCA_017938285.1. Classification (GTDB taxonomy): domain Bacteria; phylum Bacillota; class Clostridia; order Lachnospirales; family Lachnospiraceae; genus SIG299. The sequence goes on along the minus strand of JAGBBW010000091.1, from coordinate 3,815 downwards.
GCTGTTGCTGTTTGTATTTGTGTTTGTGTTCTTGTTAGTGTCACCACTATTGTCAGAACCACAGCCAGCTGCACCAATGAGCATAGACGCTACGAGTGTCATGGACACTGCAAGCTTTTTCCAATAATTCTTTCTCATGTGATCCTCCTTAAAAATCGTTTTTATCTGAACCACCTGCCGCTCTCCTCACGCCGACAGGTGGTTGAGACCATGAAATTAGTAGTTACTCACCAGTAATACCGGTACGGTCAATACTTTCGATAAACTGTCGCTGGAGTACTAAGTACATCAGGAACAGCGGCAGGATACTTAATGTGGTTGCTGCCATTCGTACTGACTCATTTAATGAGGTTGCCGTATCACCTGTCACTGCCTTTGAGTTAAAGGATGTATCAAAGTTCTTTAACTGGATAACCAGATTGGTCCAATCACTCTTTGTTGCAAGACCCTGTACATACATTTCTGTCAGGTAGGACTCATTCCAGTACCATACGAAAGAAAACAGGAATACGGTAATAATTGCCGGTACCGCAGATGGAATTGCAATACGGAAGAACGCCTTGAAGTGTCCTGCACCGTCGATATATGCTGCTTCCATCAGTACCTTTGGAACCTGCTTAAAGAAGGAATAGAATATCAGGATAAAAATCGCTGAATTCAATCCGTTACCAAACAATGCCGGGAGTACAAAGGTCCAGATGGTACCTAAAATTCCCATGTCATTGTAAAGTACATACGTAGGAATCATCGTAACCTGGTCCGGTAAAATGTAGGAAAACAGCAGGATTGCGAAGAACAGTTTCTTTAATTTGAAATCATATCTTGCAAAACCGTATCCTACTACCATACCAACCAGTACGTTACAGATGGTTGGCACTCCGGCAATGATAATACCTTTGCCGAGTGTTTTCCAGAAATCCATGGACTTTGCCGCATCAATGTAGTTCTGTAAATACATCGAACTTGGCAGCCACTTAACGGAGCTGTCCAGCAGGTCATTTCTGTCCATGAAGCTGGTACTTACCATGTAGAGAATCGGATAGATGAAGATAAATCCGATAATAATCAGGAGAAAGTATACCGCAATCTGCTGTCCTACACCCTGACGCTCTCTCGTACCAAACATGAACCTGTGCAGCTTTTCTTTGGTAAACTTCTTTTTAGTAGTCCCCGCTGCCGTCGTAGGTTGTGTACTTGTGCTGGTTGCGCGCGATCTTCTTGGCATTTCGTTCTCCCCTCCTTATTACTCTTCTCTTCATTCTTTCTTCTTTCTTCTGCTCTCTCTTGAACTTCTTTACCTTCTTGTCGTAAACATCCTTCTTGGAACCAAGCATTAATGCGAACAGACCAACAATCAGTGTAATTACGAGAGCGTACATCCACGCCATGGCAGATGCATAACCATAACCTTTTTCCTTTGTACCGGAGAACATCGCGGATTCAATCATTGTAATCAGTGTGTTCTGCTCGTTACCGGATAAGAAGATAACGGTGTAAACTGCGTTTAACAGAATCATCGGCTTCATGGTTGGCAGTGTAATCTTCCAGAAACATTCCCAGCCGGAACCACCGTCGATTTTTGCTGCTTCATATAACGCCGGATCTACCTTCTGCAGTGCAGAAAGGAAAATCAGAATCTGTACTCCGGAGTACCAGAGTGTCATAATCATGTTGGAGAACATTTCACCGATGGACTCTGCCACGCTGGTTGGGAAGAATACATCGAAAGCCGCTACGATAGACTGCACGTTCATGGAAGGAATCGTTGCAGCACCTTCGCTTACTAACATGTTCATAACCGGACCACTTACAATAATAACCGGTAAGAAGAAAATCAGTCGGAACAATGCTCTCATCTTGATTTTTCCATTTAACATAATGGCAATCATCAGGGCAAATACGATAATAATCGGTACCTCTAAGCAGGTCTGCCAGATGTAGGTCACAATCTGCTGCGGGAATTCCGGATCTTCATGCCAGATGTTGGCGAAGTTTCCGATGCCAATAAAGTTGTAAACCATTCCATTTGGTGTAATACGGATATTATACCACATATACTTAAAGGACTGTGCCAGCGGAACCAGCAGGAACGCTATGACACCAATAACCCAGGGAAGTGTGAAGAAATAACCGGCTCTTGCCTCTCTCTTCTCCAGCTTGCCTACTTTAATTTTTGGTTTTTTCTGTTTTTTCTCTTTTTTACTCATTAGCGCCCACCACCTTATAGGACATTGTATCAATGCTTACACCATTTACTGTCTGGGATGCACTGCTGTAATTCAAGTAAATCTGCACACCATTGCTGTAGGTTACCACACGGACACCATTGTCCATAATTTCATGTCCGGTAATCACTGCTCCGGCAACCTTGTCGTATACAGCCTTCAGCTCATTTGTATATGTGATAATTTCATCACGGTATACATCATACTGGGAGCTGTAAATATCGGAGGAATTTGTGTAAATAAGTTCTGCTGCACTTTCCTGTGTAATGTAGAAGGAAGGATAATTTCCTGTCTCTACCAGCTTTAAGAAGAATTCCTCTTTGTTCGCCTCAAAGTTTACATAGTCGGAGTAAACCGGCATTACACCTTTTAATACGATGGAAAGGAATGGAACACTTTCATCCTCGTATAAGAAGTTGGACATATACACCGGCATGTCAAGGAATGCCTTTGTATTCTTCCAAAGGTAAGCAAATGGCTGTTCCATTACCAGATTCAGCGTTTCATCTGCCTGTGCAACAGCTGCTGCATAAGTATCTGCACTCTGGAATCTGGAATAAGCAGTATTGCTGTAGGTATACGTAAATAATGTATTGGTAATACCTGCCAGTGCCACATTGCTTACACCCTGCTTGGTGTAACTCTTGGCAAACTTGTTTAACAATGTGTTACTTCTGGATGGTGTCAGATACACGAAGGTATCATATACATCCTTATATGTACTTTCTTCATAACGCTTTTTGTTTACCTTCTTTACTACGTTGAAGGTTGCATTCTGCTCGTCCGGGTTGATACGAAGGGCTTCGTTATACAGATAGAAGGAAATTCCCTTTGCCTCTGCATTCTTAATCAGTTCTGTCAGCTCTTTTGTACCACCGATACTGCTGTCTGCCTTGTAGCTGGTAATCGGAATATTGTACAGTCCGCCTTTCTGCCATCCCTTATATACGGAGAACAGACCGGTCACACCAGCAGCTGCCAGATCGTCATAAATCGCTTCAATATCTTCTACGGTTGTCATGGTTACCGCCTTGGTACCAATTAAGAACTCTTCTCTTTCTGTTCCAAGGAAGTCCACTCTGGTGCGGTAGGAATTATCTTCCTGTACGGCAAGCTGTCCGCTTTCTAACAGATAGTCACGGTAAGCATTTGCCATGCCACAGTAATTTGCCTCGTCACCGCTTAAGAACAGGAAACGTACGGTTAAATCCGAATGGCTTCTGTCTTCTTCCACCAGATGGAAGGAACCGGAAGTGGAATTGTTACTGGTTGGCTGTGTATAACGCTTACGAAGCAGGAACTTTGCATACGCACGGTTATACTGTACATTAACACCGTTTGGCTGTGCCTCGATGGAAGCACGTTCTGCACCATCTTCCACAATGGCAAGGAATGCCAGATCGTCATCGGTATGGGCAATGCCGTATACCGGTGCAATGGTCTGATTCATGTCATTGAGCATTTTATATCTGCCCCATAACAGATTCGCTACGGAAGATTCCGTAAAACCAATGTCATTTCCATAAATCATGGAAGAGTAACCTGCATTGAAACGCTTTTCATTATCTTCCAGATAAATCAGGGCACCGT
>JAGBBW010000015.1 GCA_017938285.1 Lachnospiraceae bacterium | reverse complement strand
CGAAGCATGATTTCTCCAATGGTGAAGAACTTTGGGCTGTCATTATTTTTAAGCAGTGGGTTGTAATGTTCCATAAAATCCTCCTTGTGTTTTTGGGAAAATGTTTCAACTTATAGGTTATATTCCCCAATGGATACAGGTATTATAGCCTGTGGTAGCGCTTACATTCATTATAACAGAAAAACGGAGAGAAGGGAAGAAAAATATCTGGCAAATGGATAGTTTTGAAAAAACTATTTGACAACTTTTTGACAATGTACTGACCTGCCTGAAACAAAAAATATGTTTTATGATAAAGTATGAAGTATAAAAATTTTATGTGAAAATACCGATAATATTTTTGCAGGGAAGCGCAGAGTGACAACGAAGAAAAGTTGTATCTGCGTTTTTTATTTAAAACAGGGGAGGTTTTATGAATAAAATTACATACAACAATTTATCCACAGAGCAGCAGAAAAATCTGAAGGAAGCTTTTGATAAAATAAAGTTTAAAATAAATTTCGGCATTGATGCAGAAGATGAGGAAAGTGCCAGGACAAAGCTGGAAGCAAAAATATTTGCAAAGCTGGAATCGGGAAAATCACTTACACAGAAGGAAATGCAGTATCTGCGTCAGTATAATCCGGCACTTTACATGAAGGCAGTCCGGGTGGAGCAGAAGAGAAAATCACTGGAACACCAGTTGAAAAATGCGGATTCCAAAGAGGAAGTACAGGATATAGTCCATGCTTCCATGGCGTCAGTGAAAGAGAACGATCCGGCAAAGCAGTATGTGGTGGCGGCAATACAGGAAACAGTAAAAGAGTTTAAGGAAACAGAGCAGTATAAAAAACTTCCGAAAACAGAAGAACAGGCGGAGAAAAAAGAAAATAAAGAGAAAAAGAATGCAGAAAGTCTGGTTTATGAACAAGGAGAACAGTCATATCAGATGGCTTACATAAAAGAAGAGGCAGTGCTACAGAATTTTCATATGGTAGTTTAGAAGGTGATTTAATAGTTTATTGATGGAGTACGGTGAATATAAACGCAATTCTGAAATTAAACGAAAAATAAGGAAATAAATTGACAACACGTGAGCAAACCTGTATAATATCCATAATAAGACAGAAGTATTCGAGGTTTTTGGAGGAGTTCCTATGAATATACAGGTGCAGTTATGTGGAATGTTTATTTTGGTGCTGCTGGCGTTATTTTACAAAAGTAATATAACGCTGCAGCTTTATGCAGAAAAAGTATTTTTCCGTGCCATGTGTGTTTCTATCATCAGTCTCAGTCTGGATATTTTGTCGCTGGTGGTGATTTCTTCCAGACAGAATCTTCCGGTTCTTCTGGTTCAGTTTGTCTGCAAATCGTATGTCATTTCTTTAATCTGGGTGGGAATGTCGGCGCTCCTGTATGTAATGACTGACATTTTTTCAGAACGGATGCATGAGCGACGGACAAAACAGGTGGTAGGAATAACGATTCTGCAAAGCCTGCTGGTTTATATACTTCCTATTTCTATTTTTGAAGAAGGAGAAAGTATATATACTTACGGACCGGCGGTGTTATGCGTGTATGGATTTGCAGTATTATATGTAGCAGCTACCATCGTAATTCTCTGGGTTTACCGCAGCAGGGTAAATAAGAGGAGAGAATTTGCGGTAGGACTCTGGATGGGAATCTGGATTCTGGCAGCGGTAATTCAGTTTTTTAATAATGAACTGCTGGTGGTAGGGTTTGCCAGTGCCATAGGTGTTTTAATTCTGCTGGTGATTATGGAAAATCCGGAATCCAATCTGGACAGGCGGTGGGGATGTTTTAACTCCTATGCATTATCAGAGTATGTTACCCAGCTGATGGGACGTAAGGAAAAATTCTGTATACTGGAATTATCCTTTAGTAATGCGGATTTACTAAGAGGACACAACCGTCATGCGGATGAAAGAATGCGAAGTCTGCTGTATCTGTTAAAAAAACAGAAAGGGGTTAAAGCTTTTAAAAATGTAAATGCGGGACTTTGTTTTATAAGTGCCGGAGAAGAACAGTTAAAGCAGGTGGCTGGAATAATTATAGAATTTTTTGCCAGGGATGAGGCACTGTACGAAGAAGTACATCTGGCTCTGGTACAGTCAGCCGGGGTGTTTGTGAATGTAGAAGAACTGTTTCGTTTTTTGAACTTTATTAATATGGAATATGGAAAAAACGGAGGAACACTGGTTCTGGCAGATGAAGCACTGATCCAGCGGTACAGAGAGCAGTATGTCATTGAACAGAAAATTTCGGATGCATTGGAAGAAGACCGGGTAGAGGTGTTTCTTCAACCAATTTTTTCAAACGAAGAGAAGAAATTTACTTCAGCAGAAGCACTTGTGCGTATCCGGGAGAAAAGCGGGGAATTACTGTCACCGGGCTTATTTATTCCGGTAGCGGAAGAGACAGGGCAGATTCTGGAGCTTGGGGAACGTGTATTTGAAAAAGTTTGTGATTTTCTGAAAAATACAGAAGTAATTCAGCTTGGGATACATTATATAGAAGTAAATTTATCTGTAATTCAGTGTGAACGCAGTGATCTGGCAGACCGGCTGATTGAAATTATTGAAAAGTATGGAGTGAATCCGGAATTTATTAATCTGGAAATCACAGAAACGGCTTCTATCAGTGCCAGAACAACGCTTCTGGACAATATGAAGAAGCTTATAGAATATGGTTTTTCGTTTTCACTGGATGATTTTGGAAAGGGTGAATCGAATCTGATGTATGTAGTGGAGATGCCGGTATCCATTGTGAAACTGGATTATGATATGTCCAAAGCATTTTTTAATTCTCCGAAAGCAAAACATGTAGTGCGGGCTGTAGTTGGCATGGCGCATGGCATGGACTTAAAACTGGTGGCAGAGGGAATTGAAACGAGAGAGGAAATCGATGGTATGTATCAGGAAGGAATCGACTATATTCAGGGATTTTACTATTCCAGACCATTACAGATGGAACACTTTTTACAATTTTTGAAAAAGTCATTTATAAAACAAAAAGCAGATTAGCATCCGTAAGGGTGCTAATCTGCTTTTTGTTTTTATGAAAAGAGTTGCTGTTTGGTGGTTATTTTGTTATAGTAAAGTAGAATTCTGAAGGTACAATAATAAAAATATTGCAGAAATGAGGATAATGCTATGACAGAAAAAATAAAACAAATCGAACAACAGGCATATGCTGCCACTAAGGAACTGATGGAAAAGGCAGAACTGAAATCCGGCCAGATTCTTGTGGTTGGCTGCTCCACCAGTGAGGTGTGTGGTGCGGGGATTGGGACTTATTCCAGTCCGGAAGTGGCAGAAGGACTGTTTGCGGGAATACATCAGGCAGCGAAGGAACAGGGAATTTTTCTGGCTGCACAGTGCTGTGAACACTTAAATCGTGCCTTGATTCTGGAAGAGACAGCAGCGGAGCTGTATGGTTATGAAATGGTAAATGTGGTTCCGCAGCCAAAGGCAGGCGGTTCTTTTGCAACAGCCGTATATAAACATCTGGAACATCCGGTGGCTGTGGAGCATATCCGGGCACATGCAGGGATGGATATTGGCGATACGCTGATTGGTATGCATTTAAAGGATGTGGCAGTGCCGGTGCGGCTTTCTGTGGATAAGATAGGAGAAGCACATCTGGTGTGTGCAAGGACACGGGCAAAATTTATTGGCGGAGAACGGGCAGTGTACAACAAAGAGTTATATTAGAATTACCGTTCACAGAGCTATCCGACATCAGAGCAAACGTGAGGAAAATGCGCTTTCCGGTTGCTTTCTTATTCTGCATGCCTGCGGTAAAATAAATATAGAGAAAGTGTATGTGCAGAAGGGAGATTACCATGAATGCCATTGATATTGGAAAATATTTATCCGAACTTCGTAAATATTATAAAATTACCCAGGATGAACTGGCAAACCGTATGGGAGTTACCAGACAGGCAGTGTCCAAATGGGAAACCGGGACGGCAGTTCCGGATATTGAATTATTAGTGCAACTGTCGGAACTGTATGGAATTTCCATAAATGATATTGTAAAGGCAGATCTGACCAGGATAAAATTTCAGAAGGAACTGGTGTTTCCGGGAAAGGAAAAGCAGGAAAAGAATGTATTTGTCATTGGCTGCGGCCGATGGGGGACGTTTATCGCCTGGTATCTGGACAAAATCGGACACCGGGTGTCATTGTATGGCAGAGCAGAGTCTGCCACTATGCAAAGACTGATGGAAACAGGAAAAAATGAATATTTATCGCTGCCGGATAGTTTGGAACTGACTACCTCCATGGAAGGACTGGAGAAAGCGGATTATATTGTCATTTCAGTGGGTGCCCAGAAGCTGCGGGAAGTAGCTATGCAGCTGGCAGCACAGCAGGTAAAGGATAAAATTGTTGTGCTCTGCATGAAAGGGATAGAAATTGAAACCGGACGGAGGCTTTCCCAGGTGGCTTCGGATGAGCTGAACCACAGCAATCATATTGCAGTCTGGCTGGGACCGGGCCATGTGCAGGAATTTTACCGTGGTGTGCCGAACTGTATGGTGATTGACAGCAATGAGGAACTGGTAAAAGATGAACTGATTCGCAGCTTTTCCAGTGAGTTAATACGGTTTTATTATGGTACAGACCTGATTGGCAACGAAATTGGTGCAGCTGCGAAAAACGTGATTGGGATTGCTGCCGGTATGCTGGAAGGGTTTGATTTATCTTCGCTGAAAGGTGCATTAATGGCAAGGGGAACCAGCGAAATTGCCCGGCTGATTGTTGCCATGGGAGGCAATGCCGGTACGGTATATGGACTGTGCCATCTGGGAGATTATGAGGCAACGTTGTTTTCGGAGCATAGTCACAATCTGTCCTTTGGAAAGAGTTTCGTACAGGGAAAAGAGTATGGTGAACTGGCAGAAGGGTATTATACCGTGCAGGCAATACGGAAGCTTGGAAAGGCGTATGGCGTGGAGCTGCCGATTTGTGAAGCAGTATACCAGATTGTGCATGAAGGAAAGGAACCGCAGAGTATGCTGCGGCGGCTGTTTGACCGGAGTCTGAAGAATGAATTTGTGTAAAGGAAAGAAATGATGAATCACATTACGTATGCAGTGCTGGAAGATGTTTCTGTATTGCAGGACATTATGGAAACTGCGATTGCCAGCATTCAGCAGAAGGACTGGTATGTAGCGGATGACAGAGAGTTTATCAGGCGTCATATAGAAAGCGAAGGATATACGTTAAAATACACAACAGGCAATACGATTGCGGGTTTTCTCATCGTGCGTCATCCGGCGTTTGCAGAGGATAATCTGGGGAGATATCTGCCGGTTTGGACAGGGGAGACATTAAAAAAGGTGGCTCACATGGAATCGGCGGCTGTTCTGCCGGAATTCCGGGGGCAGAAGATTCAGAAAAAACTGTTACAGGTGGCGGAAAAAATTGAGCAGGAACGGGGCACCAGATACCTGATGGGGACGGTGCATCCGGAGAATATCTACAGTGCCGCCAATCTGGAACAGCTGGGGTATGAATGTCTGCTGGAAACGGAAAAATATGGAGGCCTGAGAAGGAAGATTGTCTGCAAAGAACTTGCACGTGCAGAAGGTGCATAATACAGGGAGAAACCGGAGGGGGTGATTTACATGGAGGAATATAGAAAAAAGGTGGAGGAATATGAACAACGGTTACAACAGAATAAAAAGCAGTTACAGGTACTGACAGAAGAAATGGTGCATTTGGAACGGGAACTGGCGGTGCTGAAGCAGGGAGCCGGACTGACAGTGGAAAAACAGCTGCTGCCTGGTCCTGTAATGCAGAGTACACAGCCAGCAGGAAATTTCAGCCAAAGGGCAAAACGGTTTCGAAGACAGGATTTGGAGAAAACAGTGGGAAAATCCCTGATGGGTGTATTTGCCTCTGTGCTTATTTTTATCAGCCTGATTTTGTTTGCCACGCTGCTTCTTCCATATTTTAATAATACGGCGAAGATGATTACAACATATCTTGTCAGTGTTGCGTTTACCGGATTTGGTCTCTGGAAGCTGCAGAAGGACAGGGAGAATAAATTTTACATTGCAGTGACGGGTTGTGGCATTGGAGCGGTGTATATATCGCTGCTGTTAAGTAACTTCTATTTTAAAATGATGGGTGATATCGCATTGTATGTGTGGATTACTCTGTGGGCGGCGTCTGTATGTGTGTTGGCGAAACTGAAGAATTCCCTGTTTCAGGTGATTGGACAGCTGGGTATTACCATTGCCATGATTTTTGGGACAGTTATCTGCATGGCTGCGGACGATTCTGGAAGATTTTTTGCACTGATTGTATTTTATCTGGTTTCTTCCAGCGTGTTTTATATCGTACATAGAGAAGAAGAATTTTCAAAAAACAGGGTGCATTATATTTTTAACGCAGTAAATTGTATTGCACTGTATGCCGGATGTGATGCCATTCCGGGTGACAGTGTTCCGGTGGTAAATCTGGTGATTCTGCTGATACCGGCGGCTTATCTGGTACTGATGCTGTTTCAGCGTGCCGGGAAAAGAGGCGTGGATTTTGGTGTGATTTTCAGTGCGTATGGCATAGTAAGTATCTGCTTTCTGCTGCTTTTATTCGATGGAAAGGAACTGGCTGCTGCACTGGGAAGTTATGTATTTTGTCTTGTGTTTGTAACAGCACTGGAGTTTCGGAAGAAAGAAACAGATTTCGGCCGGCAGATTCCCCAGGCGGTATTTCTCTGGCTGGCAGTATATGGACTCGGTATGCATGAGGAGCTGTACACGTACGGACTGGCAGTGCTGGTAATTCTGCCGCTGCTGTTCGCCGGCTTTCTGCGGAAAAATAAAGTATTCTGCTATGGCAGTATTCTGGCAGCGGCATGGATGTATGTATGCACAGAGGACGGCAGTGCGGCAGAACGTCTTTTTTTAGGCGGGCTGGTGCTGGCAGCAGCCTTTTTTCTGCTGTACCGCTGCAAGGAGCAGTATGACAGGAAGTGGAAGCTTCTCGTGCATGGAGTGACGGTGCTGTTTTTGTGGAGAAATGTTCCGGAGGTTATCCGGCTTCTGACAAAAGATTCCGATATACGCACAGCGGTGACCTATGGAATCTGTACGCTGTTCAATATAGCAATGGTAAAGAGCTGTTTTGGAAAAAATCTTCAGTCCGGGGAAAAGGAGAAAACAACGCTTTACAATATCATTAACCTGTTTGCCATGCTGGCAGGTATGCTACTGATTGCTGTCCGGATGGATGAGGTGCCGCACCTGATTGTAATACTCACCACTTTGGCAGCGTTTCTGATGAATGCAAAGAATCTGCTGGATAAGAGGGAACATCTGGGTGCGGGAATTTATGTAGGCGTGAAATTTACATTGCTGATGATTACGATTCTTGGTTCTTTTAATACAGTAAATTATGTGGTCAGCATTGCCTGCTTTCTTCTGGCAATTATCAGTATTGTCATTGGGTTTAAGGCGGAATACCGGTCATTGCGGCTGTTTGGTCTGGCGTTATCCCTTATCAGCACCTTTAAACTGATTATGGTGGACATCAGTTATGAGAACACTCTTGGCAATGCACTGAGTTTTTTTGCTTCCGGGTTGTTGTGCTTTGTTATTAGTATGATTTATAACTTTATAGCAAAAAAGCGCGAAGAAAAGGAATAGGCGCTTGCTATTTTAAAAGGTATCGTATAAAATAAAAGTAGTGTCCAAAATGGACAGGGACAAAAATTGAACGGAGGGAATAACCGTGGGAGAAAAGAAAAAAGTACGTGTTCCGGTTATCCGTATGGAACAGCTGGAAGAGGCAATTTATGATATGACCATTGAGGAAAAGGAGATGGCGGCTGCAGCAAAGGCAGGCCAGTTTCTTTCCCTGTATCTGGATGATGAGAGCAGACTGCTTCCAAGACCAATCAGTATCTGTGGCATTGACAAGGAGGCTGGTACCATCCGTATGGTATTCCGTATTGCCGGGGAAGGCACCAGACAGATTTCCTGCTTAAAGGCTGGAGATACGATTGAAGTATTAGGACCGCTGGGAAATGGTTTTTTTGATACAGAAGACCGGGTATCCATGGTAATTGGTGGTGGTATTGGAATTCCGCCAATGTTAGGTCTGGCAAAGAAGCTTCACGCAGAAGGAAAAAAAGTAATTGCAGTACTGGGCTATCGTGATGCAAGGACTTTCCTGGCAGAAGAATTTGAATCTGTAGCTGAAGTTGTGATTGCGACAGAAGATGGCAGTGTGGGTGTAAAAGGAAATGTTATCGATGCCATAAAAACGAAGAATCTGACGGCAGATACCATATATTCCTGTGGTCCAACTCCAATGCTTCGTGGGGTAAAAGCATTTGCGGAAAGTGCAGGTATTTCTGCGCAGATTTCCCTGGAGGAAAAGATGGCCTGTGGTATCGGAGCCTGCCTGGCCTGTGTCTGCAAGAGCAAAGAAAAAGACCATCATTCCAATGTGAATAATAAGAGAATCTGCAAAGACGGTCCGGTTTTCTGGGCACAGGAAGTAGAACTCTAAGAAAACGCTTTCGTCAGCGTTTTCCTGATGAAGGGAAAGAAAGGAAATGTTGAAGATGAATACAAAAGTAACAATAGCAGGCGTAGAGTTTAAAAATCCGGTTACTACGGCCTCCGGTACGTTTGGCTCTGGTATGGAGTATGGTGAATTTGTAGATTTGAACCGCCTTGGTGCGGTAACAACAAAAGGTGTGGCAAATGTACCGTGGGAAGGCAATCCGACACCACGTATTGCGGAAACCTATGGTGGTATGTTAAATGCCATTGGTCTGCAGAATCCTGGTATTGATGTGTTTGTTGGCCGGGATATTCCTTATCTGAAACAGTTTGATACAAAGATTATTGTGAATGTATGCGGACGTTCCGAACAGGATTATTGTGAGGTGGTAGAACGTCTGGCAGACCAGCCGGTGGACATGTTGGAGATTAATATTTCCTGTCCAAATGTAAAACACGGGGGAATTGCGTTCGGTCAGGACCCAAAACTTGTGGAAAAAATTACAGCGGAACTTAAAAAACGTGCAAAGCAGCCGGTGGTTATGAAACTGAGTCCAAATGTAACGGACATAACAGAGATGGCAAGGGCAGCAGAAGCAGGTGGTGCTGATGCACTTTCCCTTATCAATACACTGACTGGCATGAAGATTGATATCAACCGCCGTACATTTGCCATTGCCAATAAAACCGGCGGCATGTCCGGTCCTGCAGTGAAACCGGTTGCAGTCCGCATGGTATATCAGGTGGCGAATGCAGTAAAGCTTCCTGTTATCGGTATGGGCGGTATTGCCAGCGCAGAGGATGCATTGGAGTTTATTATGGCTGGTGCAACGATGGTATCCGTAGGTACGGCAAATTTTCATAATCCGTATGCCACACTGGAAGTTATTGATGGTATTGAAGCATATATGAAGAAATATGATGTGAAAGATATTCATGAACTGATTGGCTGTGTAAAGTAAGAAAAAGGCTGTTGTGGAAGAGGAACTCTTCCCGGCAGCTTTTGAATTTTAGATGAATGAAGTAAAAAAACAAAAAAACTATTGACAGAATGAAAACTTCGTGTTAAGATAAAACTCGCTTTCGACAGAAAGTGCTTAAATATGAGTTTTGAGCAATATAAAAATAAAAAAAGATGTTGACAAGTCAGAAAACTTGTGTTAAACTCATAAAGCTGTCACAAAAGAGCGAAAAAAGTTGCAATAGTTCATACAAATGTTTTTGAATGAAAAGTAAAAAAAGTACTTGACAAAGAAAACAGAGTGTGTTAAACTAGCAAAGTCGCTTGTGAGAGCGAAAGCAAGAAACAAACCGCAACCAGACGAAACCGGTTGCAGCGAAATCATTGATTTCGCTTGGAACCTTGATAATTAAACAGTGAAACAACCCTGAAAATTCAATGAATTTTCATTCTAAGAGAGCAAATCGAACGAAATTCGATTGGCCTTAGAAACAGTAAAAAGCGATTTGAGAAATCGCTTACGGAACGAACCTTTGCTTTTTAGGAAAGTAAAAAGCCAGAAGTGAGTTCTGAAACAGTTCAAACATTTCAACATGAGAGTTTGATCCTGGCTCACTCATCTGCATCCATCATTTCTCTCACAACGGCGGCCTGATCCATGACGAACTGGCAGAAAAAGTAGCGCCGCAGG
>JAGBBW010000090.1 GCA_017938285.1 Lachnospiraceae bacterium | reverse complement strand
GCATTTTTCTTGCTTCTTCCACTAAATTTCTTGTTGTAGCAGCAAAAGCGCGGACCTGTCCGTCTGCCGCAGTTGCTCTTACAATATAATCTTTATTTTCCATGTTGCTGTCTCCTTTATCTATTCCAATTACAAATTTCTGTTTCTTACGGATTGCTGCCGCACATCTGTACTAATCCAGCAGTTCCGCTATCAGTTCAATCACAATTTCTATCACAACCTCAAGGATATCCACAATCCAGCCAGCTTTTCCGGTCTCCTGCGTTGGTTTTATCACTGACTTTTCCGTTAAAATGCCATCCATTTTCCGGTCATGGTTCTCCAATGGCAACGTTCCATGATACAGCTGCACCTGATATCCAAGTGCCAGTAAAAACGGCTTATGGCCATACTTTTCCACAACACGGTCCAGATAGCGGTCATAATATCCACCGCCATAACCAATCCGTCCTCCCCGGCGGTCAAACACCGCGCCCGGCACCAGCATGATATCACTGTCCACCGGATACACCGGTTTCTTGTCCGTACTCTGTGGTTCCAGAATGCCCTGATACCCCGGAAACAGTTCTTCCCAGGAGGAAATTTCATAAAATTCCATTTCCTGTCCGTCCACCTTCGGCACTGCCACTTTCTTTCCCATCTTCAGCGCATCCCGTATCAGTTCCCCGGTATCCACCTCACTTTTATAGGAGGCATAGACAAACACCGTTTTAGCCTGCCGGAACCGTTTGATGGTGTACAGTTTTTCCCTGATTCTCTTATCCGCTGCTGTTTTCTTATCTGTTTCCAGATTATTTCTCCGTTTCAGATAGATCGAACGGATTTTTTTCTTCTGTTCTGCCTTACTCGCCTTTTTCTTCATAATATTTATTCTCCTGAAATTTCTCCCGCGCCACAAAATATACTCTGTCTGAATCTGCCTTTGGAGCTTCCTTTGTACAGCCGCCATACACTGCCACAAACTCCAGTCCGGCTTCTTTTAATAGTGAAATCACTGTTTCTACCGGGTACGCCCGCTGGATATGGGACTCTTCCAACCGCTCATACAATGGCGGCAGGGATTCCTGCTCCGCATCTTCCTCTTCCCACTCGTCGGTTTCCTCTTCTTCAAATTCTGCCTTTGTATAAATCGTAATGTCATACTGGTTAATTCCGGTTTCCTTATCAAAATAATTTTCCCAGATCAGACTGCAGTCCTCCCGGTTTTCCGCAATCACACGGTCCCCCATCAGGACTTCATAATTGTACGCTGTTTTCATATCAAAAATAAAATATCCCCCTGGATCCAGGTAATTGTTCACCAGTTTAAACACCTGTAACAGTTCTTCTTCTGAAGTGATGTAATTCATGGAATCACACACACTGATTACCGCAGCCACTGTACCATATAATTCAAATTCCCGCATATCCTGGTTCAGATATAAGATATCATACTCTTCTTCCGGATGCTCATACCGGGCAATATCTAACATTTCCTCGGACAAATCAATTCCAATCATATCATAGCCTGCCTCAGCCAGCAGTCTTGTCATGGAACCGGTACCACACCCAAGCTCTGCCAGCAGACTGCCGGACGGTACGCCATACTCTGATAAAAGCTCCTTCAGATAAACAGCCCAGTCTTTATAAGGAATATTGTCCATGAACGTTTCATATACTCTTGCAAAGCCTGTATAGGCATTCATTGGTTTACTCATGATATACTCGCTTTCTTCGGACATCGTTTCACTCCGCGCTTCCTTCGGACGTAGCCCTGTAAATTCTTCGAATTTACAGGGTCGTTTCACTCCGCGCTTCTTTCGGACGTAGCCCTGAAAATTCTTCGAATTTTCAGGGTCGTTTCACTCCGCGCTTCCTTCGGACGTAGCCCTGTAAATTCTTTGAATTTACAGGGTCGTTTCACTCCGCGCTTCCTTCGGACGTAGCCCTGTAAATTCTTCGAATTTACAGGGTCGTTTCACTCCGCGCCTGTAGAGTATACCAGTCCCTTGGAAACGAGTTTCCAGTGACTGGTATACTCTACAGGCTTCTACGTCCTTTTCGTACATTATAATCTTTCTATTGGAATTCCGCAAGCTTGAAAACAAAGAAAATCCTCCTGTTGTCAGAACTGCCTGCATCCGCTATAATAAACATAACATGACTTATATTGTTACAACACCATACTATTTACAGGAGGAACCTCATGAATCTGATATTTATCCGCCACGGCGACCCGGACTACAGCATTGACTCCCTGACCGAAAAAGGCTGGCGTGAAGCCGAGCTGCTTTCTGCCCGCGCTACAAAATGGGACGTAAAAGAATTCTACTGCTCCCCTCTGGGACGTGCCAAAGACACCGCCTCCCTGACGCTGAACAAACTGAACCGCACCGCTGTCATCCACGACTGGCTGAAGGAATTTTTCGTTCCGGTCAAAGACCCGGTAACCGGAACAGACCGGATTGCCTGGGATTTTATGCCGGGTTACTGGACCAGACAGCCGGAGTTTTACCACAAGGATACCTGGTACAACGCTCCGGTCATGCAGACCGGCAATATTGAAGCAGAGTTCGACAAAGTGAAAGAAGGAATTGACACTCTTCTGGCAGAACATGGATATGAACGGACCGGAAATTTCTACAAAGTCATACAGGGAAATCATGACACCCTTGTGTTTTTCTGCCACCTGGGTGCCCAATTTGTAATTCTGTCCCACTTACTCGGCATTCCGGCACCGCTGCTCTGGCAGGGATGCTTTGTGGCACCGACTTCCGTTACCGTACTGACTTCCGAAGAACGGGTACCGGGAGAGGCTTATTTCCGCCTGCGTACCCTGGGCGATACATCCCATCTGTATGTGGCAGGGGAACCTTATTCCAGGTCAGGATTCTTTCAGGAACAGTTTTCTGATAATGCTGATACAGAGCAAAAAATAACAATAAAAAGCTTTTAAATCTTATGCTTATATGTAAACGCCCAACAGCAAACTACACAACAAGCAACAACAGCCGCCTTGCGATATTACCCACAAGGCGGCTGTTGTCATTCCGGTTATCAGATACTGCACGAATTTACAGTAAAAATTGCTGATTTGCTGCACAGTCTGGATACAAAAACAGTTTAAGCAGCATTCCCCTGGAGCGCATTTAAAAATTACTTTCTGCAATCTGCATATACCGCAAAGTGGGACGTGCAGATTGCAGGAATGAATTTTCAAACACGCTCTAATACGGGCTCTCAAACTCTGCTTCTGCTTTCTTCACAGCCTCCTCCAGACTCATTCCGGTAAAATACTGTGCCCCAAGAAAACGCCCGGACTTCTTATCATCCACAAAAGCGCCTACAACAATACCAGGTATTGCACTCTCCGGCGCATTCGGCGCATGCGGTCCGCCGAGGTCCGTTCTGCACCAGCCCGGGTCCGTCAGATTAATCATCACATCCGTACCCTGTACTGTAGAACCTAAGTCAATCGTAATCTTGTCCAGCGCAGCCTTGCTGGCAGAATAGCCCGCCTGCTGCGGCTCTAAACGAATACCACTGGTTGTATTTAATATTCTTCCGAATCCATGCTCTATCATCTTTGGCATAAAGTGATAGCAAATCATGGCAGGAGCAATCGTATTTATCTTGAAGCTCTCCGTATAATCGGATACCGGAGTGGTAAAATATTCCGTACGGTAGGCAATCTGCAGTCCGGCATTGTTCAGCACAATATCCACCCGCACCCCAAATTCATCAATTTCCTTTAACATACGCTCTACCGCATCCAAATCCGCCAGTTCTGCACTTACTGCATACGCTTCCACACCAAGCGCCTTTACCTCTGCCAGCACTTTTTCTGTATTTTCCGGCTTTCTGCTATGTAAAATCAGGTTACACCCCTGCTCTGCCATAAACAGTGCCGTCAGATAACCGATACCACGGCTGGCTCCGGTAATCAACGCCCAGCGTCCCTTTACATCTACCATTTCCAATTACCTCCTCCGATTTTTCTTACGTTTCCGCACATCCTGTTACCATGCGTCCTTGATGCCTGTATCATAACATATTTACGCAGAAAATACTATAGTGAACATTTTACTTCTTCTACTATTTCCTGCGCCTTACGAAACACAACCTGCTTCTGTTCTTTCAGAACTGCCAGTATCTGGTCTATCTTTACAGTTCCAAGAGTAAATACATTCTCACTTCTTATCATTACCGTCCATGCTGTTCTAGTGTACTGACCGTCTGTTAATTATGGTAAAAAGTGCTGAATATTTGGTCACTCTGTAAGGCGGTGGAAGGAGACGTAGCGGTGGCTACGTTGACTGACACCAACGCCGCAGATGACTAAATAGGCAGTGCTTTTACCATAAATTGCAAACGGTCAGTACACTAGTTACGATTCGCAAAGCAATGATACAATGTCCTGAAATACCCTTCCATATCCTGATTCTCCGATAACCCGGAAACACTTCCATCCCCTGCTTCGATTACCTTCCAGGAACCATCCTCCAGTTCCGCAAAGTCAACCGTATAATATACACTTCCCAGATTTTTATATTTCTCCACCAGTTCCCTCGGTACTTCCGGTGCAAAGATTGGCTGGGTAGAATTTCTGCTTACTGTTGCCACTTCGTGATTTATGTAAAACACCCTGTACTCATTTGTCTTCCCATCATAAAACTTTAAATCCAGAAATTCTTTCACACAAATTCCGCCCGTCAGCAGATTCCCCCTGTATTTATAAAATACTTCCATCCACCGGTCAAATTCCTCCCGGGTCACTGACTGGTCAAAAAACTTTGGGAACTCCGTTCCTTTTACCGATTTCACAAAATCCTTTATCATGAACCGTTTAAAAGACTCCTTCAATTCTTCCACATCCATCTGCGCATGCAGTGGAAAAATTTTCATTTTTGCCGTATCATTCCCAAACGCTTTATAAATATTCGGGAAAATATGCATTTGTTCGTATTCCTGCGGTTCTGTCACTAGCTGGATATTATTTTTAAGAAGCGCCTGATAAAATTTCTCGTACTTATCCGGCGGCATCATCCAGCCACGGTACACTGCACTGCGCAGCTCCGGTTGTCTGCCTGACAGCACCAGCTTTCCCTGTTGAAACCAGTTATCATATCCAAACATAATAACATCAAACAAACCTGTCGCAAGTGCAGCCTCATATTCTTTCTGTAAGTCCTCGTCCACCTTTTTTATATCAAAATAACTGGACGGAAATACAATGAAATCAACCATCGTAGGATTCTCCTTTATTCAAAATACCCATATTCCTTCCCTGTCTTCCTGTTGTAATTCTGTAACTGCCGGCCCGGTGAATGGTAGAATTTATTACCTTACTTGTTTGATTCCTTTATTTGCTAACTTCCATAACCATTGCTCCGAATTCACCAAAGAATGCCTGAACTTCCTCCAGAGAGCCACAGGTAAACTCTTCGTACATCACAAAATTTCCACCTGCTGATACCGCACCATTTTCACCAACCGTAAATGTTACCGCCACAGGGAAACCGTTCTCAAACGTATAAACATAAATTACATTTTCTTTTAAACCATTATCAACAAATGATTTTCCTAACGTAAGTACACTGGAAACTGCCAGATTATTTACCCCGGCATAGCCATTTATCTGCGCAATCAAAGAACCAACCGCTCTGCTTAACAAAGTTTCTTTTAATGCGGCTGAATAACCATCCAGATTTTCCATTCCAAGCAGCTCTGATACAGCCTCTTCACTGACAGAAACCGCATACACTGCTTTTGGCGCAGAATAGTGTCCTTCTCCCACATTCTTTATTATCTCCATCAATTCCGGACTGCCTGTATATATTCCGGCATATTCTTCCGATCCTGCCGCTTCAGCCATTAAAGCAACAACATCCATTCCATGTTCATACAATGTTTTTTCCGTCACTTCACCTTTCGTTTCCGCACATGCACAGAATGACATTACCATAAGTAACATCAGGACTGTGCTGATTGTCTTTCTGATTTTCATAGTCAATCCTCCAAATTTGTTTTTTGCATGTAAGCAAATCCATGATTCTGCTGCTTACGCGC
Source organism: Lachnospiraceae bacterium (assembly GCA_017938285.1). Lineage (GTDB taxonomy): Bacteria > Bacillota > Clostridia > Lachnospirales > Lachnospiraceae > SIG299. The sequence continues at coordinate 458 of JAGBBW010000090.1, read as the reverse complement.
ACCTTTGCACATAATTGTCAGTAATCTGGATCTTGTGATGACACTAACATCATGTTCATCATCTTGTTCAACACAAACATGATGTTGCATAATTATGAATAATATTCTCAAACTTCGCACATAAATTTTAGCTATGCACCTTGAAAATTCAATACCTGGCAGTTATTCAGTTGTCAATATTCAGAACTTAAGCGGCTTGGAGTTGCGTTTTCAACAATGCAGGAAGCGCATTCATAAATGCATCCCCCAGTTCATCGATTTTCTCATCTGATAACTCGGTATTTTCTGTAAGCATGGTTCTGAACATTTGAAGCAGTATTTGAAAAGCCTGTATCCATGTGATATCAGACATTTCATCAGAAAAGTATAAAAAGAGTTCACCAAGAGACCGGTTATCATTGGATTCCCGGCTTTCCAGCGACAGCATCATATATCGGGTGAAAACAACTGCGGTGTGT